>DAOTZU010000026.1:0-25244 GCA_034433995.1 Anaerolineae bacterium | reverse complement strand
TTACAGCCCCTGGGGAGGGCACCAGTTCGCACCGTTTCATCTCTTGGGGGAGGGGCCGGCCCTGCGCCTCTATCGGCTGCGCCATAGGGATGCCTCGGACATCTCTTATGCCAAGGCGTTCGGGAGTTGGGGCCTTTACAAGCGGACCATCAAGGGCACGCGCAGGCTCTTGGGAGAGTTTCCCTTGCAGGTGCGCGATATTTCCAGCCGGTGGCTGCCGGTGAACACGGCCAAGTGGCCGGTGCTGGGCGAGTTTCTCACCTGGCACGTTCAGTTCTTGTTACAAAAGGTGGCCTCCTGAGGGCTCAGCGGCGGCGCAACCGCCGGCCCAACGCGGAAGAGAGGAGGGCCAGCTCCTCGAGGCGCAACAACTTGCCGCCCACCAGGTAGCCCAGCCCGCCCAGCCCCCCGCAAAGGGCCACGATGAGGGCGCGCCCCCCGAACCCGCCGGGCAAGGGCAGGTGTTCCAAGACGGTGTAGCCGGCGCGGCTGGCCGCCACCACCAAGAGGGAGGCCAGGAGCGCCTTGCCGGCCGTGCGCATGACGCCATAGCCCCGCAGCCCCTGAAAGCGCCGTCCAAAGAGGAGCAGCATGATGGCGGCATGGCCGCAGAGTTGCACCGAATTGGCCGCCACCAACCCCAAAAAGCCCCAGCCCGCCCCAAAGGCCAGGGCCGGCCCCACCGCCAGGTAGAGCAGCACAGCCACGATGCCCACGATGACAGGCGTGACGGTATCCTTCTGGGCGTAGAAGGCAAAGATCAAGGGTAGGTCGATGGCGGCAAAGGGCAGCCCGGGTAGATAATACCGCAGCGCCCGCCAGGATTGGAGGGTGTCCTCCGGCGTGAACACGCCGTGCTCAAAGATCAGCTGGATGATGGGCTTGCCCAAGGCCAGCAGGCCGGCTGTGGCGGGGATGATCACCACCAACACCAGCCGCAGCGCCAGGCTGAAGGTGCCTTTGAAGCGCTCCAACTCCTGGCGGGCGTCTATCTGGGAGAGGGTGGGCAAAACCGCCAGGGAGATGGCCATGGAGACCAACCCCAAGGGCAGCTGGATGAGGAAGGTGGCCTTTTCCATCCAGGTGATGGCCTCGGCCACGGTGCGCGAGGCCAGGTTGCGGTCAATGACGATGCCCACGTTTTGGATGACGATGCTGAGCACCACCGGCGCGTAAAGCTGGAGGATGCGCCGCACAGCCGGGTGACGCCAATCCCAGCGAGGCGTCAGATGGACACCGCGCAGGCCCGGCAGTTGTACCACGAGCTGGGCCGTGGCGGCGATCAGAACGCCCACGCTCAGGCTGGCCACGTCCAGCTTGCCCGCCAAAAGGATCACGCCCACGATCAATCCCAGGTTGTGGGCCGGCGCGCCCGTGGCGGGGTAGATAAAGCGCTTCCGAGCATAGTGATAGGCCTGGATGATCCCCGAAAGGCCGTAGATCAGGATGGAGGGCAGGATCAAGCGCAGGAGGAAGGTGGCTGTGGCCAAGAGTTCGGCGTCGAACCCGCCCAGGAGCAGTGGCACCACCCAGCGGGCGCCCAGTTCGAGCAGCACCATGATCGCGCACATGGCCGTGGCCGTTAGGGTGAGGAGGATGGAGAGGACCCGCTCCAGCTCGGCCTGGCGCTCTTCGGTGGCGTACTCGCTCAGCACCGGCACCAAGGCCGCGCTCAACATCCCTCCCACCAGGAGCTCGTACACCATCTTGGGGACGCTGCTCACCGCGTTAAAGGCGCTGGTGGCCCCCGTGGCGCCAAAGGTCCCGGAGACGACCCCCTCTCGCACCAACCCCAAGATGCGGCTGGCCACGTTCCCCAGGGAGTTGATCCCCGCCGCCCGGGCGATGCCCTGGGATTGGCTCTCCACGGCCGAGGCTGTGGCGCCTTCCAGCGGCGGAGGGGCGAGGGGGGTGAGATCCTCGGTCAAATTTTGTGCTCCTGTTGCCGAGATACGCGAGACAGCCAGGAGATATTAAGCCCGGCGCCGGCTTTGGTCAAATGGCGGCCTGGAAATGGGGCGCTGCGGATGCCTCCTATTTGAATTGGTCGCGAAAATAGTTGATCAACTTGTCCGTGGCCATGTGGGGACGGGGATCCACATGGGTGGGCAGGTGGTCATAGATGGCGTAAACCTTTTGCCAATAATGGCGGCGCAGGGCCTCATAGTCGGGCGCGGGGGCCGAAAGGGCGGCGAACAACTCGGCCCAGGAGAGCAGCTCGGCCACGTAACGGCCGGGCTGCGGATGGAAGGGCAGATCTTCCCGGACCTGGCCCTGCAGAGCGCGCAAGAGGGCGGCCAGCTCTTGCATCTTGGCGTGATAGGCTTGCCGGGAGAGGGTGATCTCGCTGTAATGGCCCCAATCCGGGACAAGCTCAAAAAGGGGCAAATAGGGCGTCACCTCCCGTCCTTGGGGGCCCAGCAGGCGCTCCAAGAAATCACCCACGATGGTGACGTGGTCGCCATCGGGGTTCAGGAAGGATTGGGCCGAGACGTAAAGGGAGAGCTGGTTCAGCATGGGCGTCATGGTGTAGGCGATGCCGCCAGAGTAGGGCGCCGCCTCGCGCTCCTCGCGCCGCCGGGCCAAGAGGCGCTGGAAGCGATAGTGGGGATAGATGGCGTTTTCGCCCTCCGTGAGGCTGTAATCCCAGGTGAGGATGCGGTGGGTCTTGGCGATCTCCCGCGCCCAGGGGCGGGCGTCCTGGTCACCCACGGGGTTGCCGTCGGGGTTAAAACCCAGGTTGATGGCCACCGAGGTCTCGGCCGGAAATTGGGGCAAACGCTTGAGGAGATAGGTCATGGCCGCCTCGGCGCGGCCCTTGTCGAAACGCCAGGCCGTATGCTGGTAGGCGGGGAGGAACTCACCCTGCCAGCCCGGAGGGCCCTCGATGATCCCCCAGGCAAAGATGGGCGGCCCCCAGGTGCCCAACTCGATCTCGACGCGGGGGTTGTTGCGCCTGGCCAGCTCGGCCACGGTCAGGGCGCCGTCGATGTAGGTCTCGTGGGTGCAGCCATTGCGCGAGCAGCCGCCCGGATCGCCGGGGAAGATGCCGATGATGTCCAAGTCGGGCAGCCACCGCGTCCACGCATCCCACAGGCGGAGTACCTCTTGCCACTCTGCGGGCACGTGGGGGCAATGGGTGTGCCATTCGTCGCCCACGGTGACGAGGCCGGCCAAAAGCTCCACCGCCACGCCGCGCCCGTGGGCGTGGGCGATGACCGCGTTCATCTGGCGGGCGAACTCGCGGCCGTAATCGCTCTCCAAAGCTTTGGGGGAAAAGAGCCGGGGCACCAACCAAAATTCGAAAACGTTAAAGCCAAAAGAGGCGATCATGTCGATGAAATGAAACCAATCCTCATCGCTCCAGCGGTGCGGCAAGCCGGGATAGAACATGTTGGGGTTGTAGGCGTTCAACAGATGCTCGGCAAAGTTTACATAACAGATGCGACGTTGGCCGAAGGTGGACGTGTTGCCGGTGGTCTCCATTTTGCCTCCTTGGGAAGTAGCTATCAGCCGTCAGCGATCAGTGCTGCGAGAAGCCTGCGTCGCGGGCTTGGGCAGAGCCGCCGGATTCTAGCCGATGGTGGGCAAGGCTACGAGCTATCCGTGGCTTGGCGCATTACGGGAAGCGGTATAAGCGCCCACCATGGCGGCCAGGCCCCTTGTTCGATATCCTCGGCGAACGCGATATCGCCTCTCAGTGCTGCGGATGATTATACTCGAGGAGCGGCCCCAGGCCAAGCGGGCCTGGATGCCCAACACAAACACCACCCAACTTGACACCCACCCCGGCCCAGGGTATACTTGTGGTGATACACGCAAAGGCTGCGAAGGAGAGATTGGGTGGGAGGCGGCCATCAGGGAGAGGGGATCGTCGACTGCGAGTCCCCTCGGCAACGGCCCACTGAGGTTCGCTCTGGAGCCGACGGCTGAAGTCCTCGGCCAGGTTCGAGGATGGTAGGTTGCTCCGGTGGCCCACCGTTATGCGGGCGCTCGGCCATCCCGCCTTGTGGGCGGGCCGCCGAGGTGAGCGGGCCCTGGAATAGGGGCCAATGAGGGTGGTACCGCGGAGTGCGGCTGCAACTTCGTCCCTTGGGTTGCAGCCGTTTTTATTTGTGCTGAAGGAGGACGGCGATGCGCGAGGAACTGGAACGCTTGGAGCAACAGGCGCGACGCGAACTGGAGGCCGCCACCGATGCTCAGGCCTTGGAGGCCTGGCGGGTGGCCTATTTGGGCAAGAAGGGCGCGCTGACCTTGCTCCTGCGCGGGCTGGGGCAATTGCCCCCCGATGAGCGGCCCGTGGTGGGGCGGCTGGCCAACGAGCTCAAAGAGGCGTTGGAGCAGGCCTTTGCCCAGCGCGCCGAGGTCCTGCGCCAGGAGGCCATGGCTCAGGAGTTGGCTCGTGGCGCGTTGGATGTGCGCCTGCCCGGCCGGCCCCAAGGGTTGGGGCATCTGCACATCAGCACCCAGGTGCTGTACGAGATCTATGATATCTTTCGCCAGATGGGTTTCGAGGTGTTGCAATCGCGGGAGGTGGAGGACGACATCACCAACTTTCAGCTCCTTAACCTGCCGCCCGACCACCCGGCTCGCGATATGTGGAGCACCTTCTATACCACCCGGCCCGGCGTGTTGTTGCGCACCCACACCTCGCCGGGGCAGATCCACGCCATGCGGCAGTATTATCCTCGGCCGTTCCGCGTCATCCTGCCGGGCAAATGTTACCGCTATGAGCAGGTGACGGCGCGCCACGAGATGATGTTCCACCAGGTGGAGGGCCTGGCCGTGGGGCGGCGCGTGACCATGGCCGATCTGAAGGGTGTGCTGGTCAACTTTGCCCGGTTGATGTTCGGCCCCAACCGGCGGCTGCGCTTCCGGCCCAGCTATTTCCCCTTCACCGAGCCCAGCGCCGAGGCGGACATGGATTGCATCCTCTGTGGTGGCAAGGGGTGCTCCGTCTGCAAATATTCGGGTTGGCTGGAGATTCTGGGGGCCGGGATGGTCCATCCCCAGGTGTTGCGTAATGGCGGTTACGACCCGGCCGAGTTCAGCGGGTTCGCCTTTGGCATGGGCCCGGAGCGCATCGCCATGCTGAAATATGGCATCACCGATATCCGTCTCTTTTTCAATAACGACCTGCGCTTTTTACAGCAATTCGCCTGAACGGTGCATCCTTCGGGCTCACGCCGAGAAGGACAAGTTGACACGAGATGGAGGTCATTTAGCCCATGCGCATCCCCCTCAGTTGGTTGCGGGAATATGTGCGGATCCAGGTCTCCCTTGAGGAGTTGGTGGAACGGCTCACCTGGGGCGGCATTGAGGTGGCCGGCGTTGAGCGAATCGGCGCTAACTGGGACCCCGACAAGATCGTCATCGGCCAGGTCCTCGGCGTGCGGCCGCACCCCAACGCCGATCGCCTGGTGTTGGTGACAGTGGATTATGGCCGCGGGGCGCCTTTGGAGGTGGTCACCGGCGCGCCCAACCTGCGGGTGGGCGATCGCGGCCAAAAGGTCGTCTTTGCCACGGTGGGCGCCCGCTTGGTGGATCCTTACGCCGAGACGTTGAAATACCAGACATTGAAGCGCAGCAAGATCCGTGGCGTCGTCTCGGAAGGGATGGTCTGCTCGGAGAAGGAGCTGGGCCTCTCCGATGAGCACACCGGCATCGTCATCCTGCCCGACGATGCGCCTGTGGGGATGCCCTTGGTGGAGTATTGGGGCGATGTGGTCTTGGAATTGGACCTGACGCCCAACCTGGCCCGCTGCTACTCTCTAGTGGGGGTGGCCCGTGAGGTGGCCGCCCTCACCGGCAGCGAGCTGCTCCTGGCCGAGCCAACGCTGCGGGCCGAGGGCGCGCCCATCGCCGGCCAGGTGGAGGTGGCCATCGCCGATCCGGATCTTTGCCCGCGTTACAGCGCGGCGCTGATCAAGGGGGTCAAGATCGGCCCCTCGCCCCAGTGGATGCAGCGGCGTTTGACCTTGGCCGGCATGCGCCCCATCAACAACATTGTGGATATCACCAATTACGTCATGCTGGAATGGGGCCAGCCGCTCCATGCCTTTGATTATCGCCGCCTGCGCCCCAGGGTGCCCGGTGGCCCGCCGGCTATCATCGTGCGCCGCGCCCAAGAGGGGGAAAGGATGGCCACGTTGGATGGCGTGGAGCGGACTTGCACCCAGGAGATGCTCCTCATCACCGATGGTGGCGGCCCTGTGGCGGTGGCCGGCGTCATGGGCGGCCTGGAGAGCGAGGTGACGGAGGCCACCCAGGATATCCTGTTGGAGGCGGCCAACTTTAACAACATCAGCATCCGGCGCACCTCGGCGGCCCTGCGCATCCCCAGCGAGGCGGCGCAACGCTTTGGCAAGGGAGTGGATCCCGAGTTGACCTTGGTGGCCCTTAGGCGCGCCGCGGAGCTGATGCGCGAGCTGGCCGGCGGCGTGGTGGCCCAGGGGTTCGCCGACGCTTACCCCGCCCCGCTCCCCACCAAGGTGATTGACCTCCCGGTGAGTGAGGTGGAGCGGTGGCTGGGGATCGCCTTGGCGCCGGGGGAGATCCTGAGCATGTTGGAGCGGCTGGGGTTCGCCTGCCGGCTCATCGCCGAGCCCCGGCCGACGGTGCGGGCCACGGTGCCCAGCTTCCGCCTGGATGTGAGCATCCCCGCCGACCTCATCGAGGAGCTGGCCCGCCTTTACGGTTACGATAGGTTGCCCACCACCATCCTGGCCGACGAGATCCCGCCCCAGCGGCGCAATCTGGATTTGGAGCTGGAACAGCGGGTGCGCCAGATCCTGGTGGGTTGCGGGCTGACGGAGATCATCACCTATTCGCTGACCAGCCTGGAGAGCGTGGCCCGGTTGAACCCCGCCAAGCTTCCGCCCGATCCGGACCACTACCTCAAGCTGGCCAACCCCCTCAGCCGCGAGCACGAGTATCTGCGTACCACCTTGCTGAACACCACCTTGGAGACGGTGGCCCGGAACCTGCGTTTCGTGGAACGGGTGGCCGTCTTTGAGCTGGCCCGGGTGTACTTGCCGGTGGAGGGCCAGGCCCTGCCGCAGGAGCCGCGCCGGCTGAGCATTGCCCTGGCAGGCCCGCGAGAGGAGCGCTCCTGGCTGACCAACGAGGACGCCGAGATGGATTTCTATGACCTCAAAGGCGTTGTGGAGACCTTGTGCGCCCGGCTGGGCATCGCCGAGGCCGCCTTTATCCCCACCGAGCACGAGACCTTCCACCCCGGCCGGGTGGCCGAGCTGCGCTTGGGTGAAACCGGCCTAGGGGTTTTGGGCGAGGTGCATCCCCTGGTGCGCGCGCATTTCGACCTGCCCGCGGGGCGGGTGTGCCTGGCGGAGCTGGATCTGGATAAATTGCTGGCCGCGGCGAACGTGGCCCGTCCCTTCCGGCCCATCTCGCCCATGCCGGCCCTCAAGCTGGATTTGGCGCTGGTGGTGGATGAGGACGTGCCCGCCGACTCGCTGATGGCCGCCCTGCGCGAAGCGGGAGGGGCGCTCTTGGTGGATGCTGTGCTCTTTGATGTGTATCGCGGCGAGCAGATCGGCGCAGGGAAAAAGAGCCTGGCCTACCGCCTGACCTTCCAGGCCCCCGACCGCACCTTGACCAGCGAGGAGGCCAACGAACAGCGCGACCGCATCGTGAGGCGGCTACAGCAGGCCTTTGGCGCGCAACTGCGGGGGTAATGTGATCTGGAGAGACCTGTCAGGTGTGACACACCTGACAGGTCTTTTGTTTAGGACATGGGGTCCACCACCACCCGGATGGCCGCCTCCCCCTTCACCGGGCATTTCTGCTCGCAGAGGCCGCAGCCGATGCAAAGATCGTGGAGCACCACCGGTGCCAGATACGTGCGCGGCGCGTCGTGTGGGCGTTCGGCGCGATGCTCGGCCAGGACGATGGCCTTCTGGGGCAAAGGGCACATCTCTTCGCAGACGATGCAATCTCCCCGACCCGACCAGGGGATGCAGATTTGGGTGTTTACATAAGCCTTGCCGATGGGCGTGAGGCGTTTTTCTGCCAAGGAAAGCCGCGGGATGGCCCCCGTGGGGCAGACCTCGCCGCAGGCGGTGCAGGCGTAATCGCATTGGCCCAGGCGCGGCACCAGGATGGGCGTCCACAGCCCCTCCAAGCCCGCCTCGGTGAGGGCGGGCTGCAGGCCGTGGGTGGGGCAGACGCGCAGGCACGCCCCGCAACGGATGCACGCCGCGAGGAGGGTTTTCTCCTTGGCCCCCGGCGGGCGCAGACGATGGGGGTCGGGATGGTGGCTGCGCGGCGAGAGCTTGACCAGCGCCAGCGCTCCGACGCTCGCGCACAGGGCGCCCAACACATGGCGCCGTTGAGGGTCGTAGGGCCAGCCCGTATCCAGCCGCCATGCGCCGGCGAAGGAGATGGCCTTGGTGGGGCAATCCACGGCGCAATCCAGGCAGAGAATGCATTCGCCGCTATCGCTGGCATAGTCCTTGCTCGGCTCGATGGCGCCCATGCGGCATTCCCGGGCGCAGCGGTTGCACCGGCTACACTCCGCCGAGACCCGGCGCTTGAGCCAGGAGGCCTTGGCCACAAGGCCCAGTAGCCCGCCCAAAGGGCAGAGATAGCGACACCACCCGCGCCGGGCCACCAGGTTCAGCGCCAAGACGCCCCCCAAGACCACCGCCAAAAGCAGAACGCCGCCGTAGTGGGGCTGCTCGTTGCTCAGGAGCGTCCCCCGGAGGAGCGTCTCTACCCCATCCAACGCGCCCCGCAAGAAACCGAGGCGATAGAGGGCGATCTCTGCTTGGGTGACAACCCAGGTGAGGCTGGGCAGAACCAGGGTGGCCACACTGCGCACGAAAATCGTCAGCGGATCGAGGATGAGCAACGTCAGATTGCCCCACAGCGCCGCGAAAAGGATGGTCAAGAGCAAGACATACTTGGCCGCCTGCCAGCGCGGCGCGGGCGTTTTGGAGCGGGGGCGGCGCGGGGCGGTCCAATCTATGAGGGTGCCCAAGGGACACAGCCAGCCGCACCAGAAACGCCCCAAGACCAAGGTCGCCGCTAGCACCACCAAGGCGGGGATAAAGCGCGCCAACCAGCGCCGGCCGGCCAACATGGCGGCCAACGCGGCCAGGGGGTCCAGGCGCAACAGGGCATCCGCGCGCAAGGCCGGGCCATCGCGCAGGGTGTAGACCACCAAGGCGAGGAACAGGGCGAAGGACAGAGCTTGAACGATCTGCCGTGCGCGCCGCCAAGAGGTGATGTTCATGGTCTTAGATGCTCAGCTCGACGATCTTGATGCTCTGCAGATCCATAGTGCCCAGGCCCATTTTGGCCGAGGCGGCCACATACGAGATCTCCTCCGGCTTTAGGCCAAAGAGGGTGGTGGCGTAAGCATCGGCGGCGACGAGATCGGCGCTGGCGATCACCGTGTTGGCCTGCTTCACGTCGGCCAGGTTGCCGCCGGTGGGGCCGTTGGCCATGAGCATGCGCACGGCATCCACCACGGTCAACTGTGGGCGGATCACCGAGGTCAGATCGGCGATGCGCTGGCCCAGGTTGCGATGGATGGAGCCGCGGTCTTGGATGACGCCCATGAGGTTCTTGCCCGCCAGGGTCAGCCGGGCCAACCCGTGGTGTTTGGCGATGGGCACGTTGATGACGAGGTCGGCCTTCAGCACCGGCTCATAGATCATCCAAGATTTCAGGTCCACCCCGGCGGGGATGGGCGTCTCCACAAAGCGCATGGCGGCCATCACCTCCATCTCACCGCCCGCCGCCTTGACGGCCGCCTCGATGCCCGAACGGGCATAGGCCGCCTGGGCCGTGCCGGCAAAGGGGTAATCCATCACCCGCACCCGCTTGGCGCCCGCCCCCAGACAGAGCTTGACCAAGGTGGCCACTACCTCAGGGTTGGTGGTGGAGGCGTATTCGGGGCCATTATTGGCGTTGCAGATATTGGGTTTGATGATCACATCATAGCCCTTTTTCACAAAGCGCTCGATCCCGCCGATGGCGGCGATGGCCCGCATGGTGATGGCCTCGGGGCTGGCGCCGCGGACGACGGCCAGGTATGCCGCCTCGCTGCCAGAAGCTGCGGCGGTGGCCGCGGGCCGGCTGGTGGCCGTGGGCGCGGTGGTTGCCGTCGCTGGGGCCGGCGGTTGCCTTGTTGCCGTGGGGGCCGGGGTGGCTAGCACGGCGGGCTTGGTCGGCTCGGCCGTCGGCGCGGTGGTGGGGGAGGTCGTTGGCTCGCTCACCTGAGGGGATTGGGGGGCGCAGCCGGCCAGGGCCGCGCCGAATCCCAGGAGGGCCAGGCCGGAGATGAACTCACGTCGCCGTAGCATCTTGTTCATGGGCTATCACCTTTCTTTGTTACGAACAGGACATCTTGAGTCTTCATTGTACCCTGCATGGGGGATAAAGTCAAGTTGACAGGGCCGCCGGCTTGTGCTATCATCGAGGCGAGACAACGAGGGGGCAGGTCATGGACCGGGATACGCAACGCGCCACGCAGGATATCCTTTTACGGTGCCGCATCGCGCCGGCCCTGCCCGTCTGTGCCCATCATCATCACGCCTATAGGTGAGCGGTTCTGCGGCGACGCCGCCCGGCAGAGTGCTCACCGTGAAAGACTAGTTCCTCGGAACTGGTCTTTTTTATTGTCTGTATGAAAACGATCGGGGGTAGCATGGTTGTCCGCGAGGTGCCCTTGGGCCGGCAATTGCCCCACGGTTTGACGGACCTGGTCCTGGAACAGGCGGCCTTGAAGACGGCGCTGGAGCTGATCCTGCAAGAGACCTTTTCTCGCTGGGGCTATCAGCGCATCATCCCGCCCACCTTTGAATACGATGAGACCCTCTCCACCGGGGCCAGCCCACAAATCAAGGAGGAGATGTATCGCCTGTTTGACCGCGAGGGGCATATCCTGGCCCTGCGCCCCGATATGACGGTGCCCACGGCGCGCATCGTCGGCACCAAGCTCTACGATCAACTCTTGCCGTTGCGCTTTTACTATATCGGCAACGTCTTTCGCTATGTGGAGCCTCAGGCGGGTTGGCGGCGTGAGTTCACCCAGGCGGGGATCGAACTCATCGGCGCCGATGGGCCGGAGGCGGATGCCGAGGTGTTGGCCGTGGCGGTGGCGGCTTTGCGGGCGCTCAAATTGGCCCCGTTCCAGATCAATCTGGGCCAGGTGGCCTTTTTACAGGCGATCCTGAAGGACGCCCATTTGAGCAACGGCGCGTTGCGCTCCCTGGAACAGGTGATTGACCGCAAGAACGATGTAGAGCTACAGACGGCCCTGAACCAACTTGGCATCGCCGGCGAGGCGGCGCGGGCGATCCGGGCTATCCCGCACCTCTGTGGCGACGAGGGCGTCTTGCGCGAGGCGGAACAGCTCGCGCCCAACGCCGCGGCGCGCAAGGCCATCGCGCGGTTGCGTCACGTGTACGAGCTGTTGCGTGCCGAGGGCGTGGCCGAGCAGATCATCCTGGATCTGGGGGAGATCCGCAGCATGGCCTATTACACGGGCATCACTTTCCATGGCTATGTGGCCGGGTTGGGGTTCCCCATCTGCGGCGGAGGGCGTTATGACGGCCTGGTGGGCCGCTTCGGCGCCGATCTGCCCGCCGTGGGCTTTGCCCTGGGGGTGGAACGGGCCATGTTGGTCACCGAGCACCGGGTGGAGATCGCCCCCGACCTGGTGATGCGGGGTTGCCCCCACCCCGCTTGCCGCGCCCTGGCCGCCGAGGCGCGGGCACGGGGGCTGCGGGTGGAGGTGGATGTGTTGGGCCGCCAGGAGCCGGAATTGTTGGCCTATGCCCGTGCCCGCGGGGCGCGCCGGGTGTTAATGTGTTGCGGTGCCGAGGGTTACCGGCTGATCGTGGAGGGGGAGGCGCGGGAATTGACCCGTGAGCAGCTGCAAAAGGAGATCGCCTCATGGAGCCGCTGATCGTCGCCCTGCCCAAAGGGCGGATGCAAGAGGAGGCGCTGGAGCTATTCCGCGCGGTGGGCTATGCCATCTCGCCCAGCGTCTATGACAACCGCCGGTTGGTTTTTGAAGATGCCGGCGGGGCGCTGCGGTTCATCCTGGCCAAACCTGCCGACGTGCCCATCTATGTGCAATACGGCGCGGCGGATGTGGGCATCGTGGGCGAGGACGTCCTGCGCGAGGGCGGCAGCGACCTTTACGAGCCTTTGGGGCTTGGCCTGGGGCGCTGCCGCCTCGTCCTGGCCGGGCCGCCCGCCGCCAAAGGGATGAACCTGCGCCTGCAGAGCAATCTGCGGGTGGCCACCAAGTATCCCCGCCTGGCGCGGGAATATGTGCAGCGCCAAGGCCTCTCCGCCGAGATCATCCCTTTGAGCGGCTCCATCGAGCTGGCCCCCGCCGTGGGCCTGGCCGATCTTCTGGTGGACCTGACCCAAACCGGCCGCACCTTGGCGGAGAACGGCTTGGTGGAGTTGGAGACCATCATGGAATCTCAAGCCATGTTGGTGGTCAACCGTGCCAGCCACAAGGTCAAGTTCCGTCCCATTCAAGATCTCATCGGCAAGTTGGCGGCCGAGGTGGCCCGGCGCGCCGAACAGGAGCGGGATTCATGAGCCAAGAGAGCGTTCTGCCCATCGTCTATGGCGCGGCGGAGGCCCAACGCACTGTGTTGCATCGCCAGGCCTTGGAGGAATACGAGGCCTCGCCCGCGCTCCAACGCCAGATCGAACAGCTTTTCGGCCAACCGTTGACCCCTGACCAGGTGGTGGCCCGCATCCTGGCCGAGGTCAAGGCTGAGGGGGACGCGGCGGTGCGTCGTTACACGCGCCTTTTGGATGGCACCGAGCTGCAAGACCTGCGCGTGCCCCAGGAGCGGATCGAGTTGGCCTGGCAACACACCTCGCCGGCCCTGCGCCAGGCGTTGGAGCTGGCCGCCCAGCGCATCGAGGCCTTTCATCGGCGCCAACCGTGCCGATCCTGGTTGGAATGGGATGAGGATGGCGGCGCCCTGGGGCAGATGGTGCGCCCCTTGCGGCGGGTGGGCATCTATGCGCCCCACGGGAGGGCGCCCTATCCCTCGTCACTCCTCATGGCGGCCATCCCGGCCAAGGTGGCCGGCGTGCCGGAGGTGGTGGTGGCGACCCCGCCCCATAACGGCGCGTTGAACGACACCATCTTGGCCGCAGCCCGGGTGGCCGGCGTGCGGGAAATCTATGCCATGGGCGGCGCCCAAGCCATCGGTGCCCTGGCCTATGGCACGGCATCGGTGCCCAGGGTGGATAAAATCCTGGGGCCGGGGAATATTTTCGTCGTCCTGGCCAAACGACGGGTCTATGGCAGCGTGGATATTGACCAGCTCCCCGGACCAACCGAGACCTTGCTCATCGCCGACGACACGGCCAACCCCGCTTTCGTGGCCGGCGACCTTTTGGCCCAGGCCGAGCACGATCCTTTGGCCACGGCCCTACTCCTCACCCCCTCGGAAAAATTGGCCTTGCGGGTGCGTGAGGAGGTGGAGCGCCAGCTCCCCGGCCTTTCGCGGCAGGAGATCATCCGCGCCTCCTTGGGGGCGCGGGGCGGCATCGTGGTCGTGCAAGACCTGGAGGAGGCCGTGGCGCTGGCCAACGCCTACGCCCCGGAGCATCTTTGCCTGCTGGTGGCCGATCCTTGGGCGCTGGTGGGCCAGGTGCAGAACGCCGGCGGCATCTTTCTGGGCGAGCTCTCCTCCGAGGCCCTGGGTGATTACGTCATCGGCCCCAGCCACATCATGCCCACCGGCCAGACGGCGCGCTTTTCCTCGCCGGTGAACGTCTGGGATTTTGTCAAGATCTCCAGCGTGTTGGCCATCGGTCCAGATACGGCCCGCAAGATTAGCCCGGCGGCCATCACCCTGGCCGAGGAGGAGGGGCTGACGGCCCACGCCCAAGCCATCCGGTTGCGTCTTGGAGGGAACCAATGAGTGAGACCGCCCTTTCGCCGCTCAATGTGGCCGCATGCATCGGGGGGCGCGTCCGGGGATTGCAAGAATACGCCCCTGAGCCGCTGGAGGAGGTGGCCGCCCGCCTGGGGTTGCCGGTGGGCCAGCTCATCAAGTTGGACGCCAACGAGAACCCCTACGGCCCCACCAAGCACACCTTGGCGGTCCTGGCCGGCTATGCCCAATACCATCGCTACCCCGACCCGGTGAGCCGCCGGCTGCGCCAAGCCCTGGGCAAGTATCTGGGGGTGGATCCCGCGCAGATCCTGGTGGGCAACGGCTCCGATGAGCTGATTGACCTCATCCTGCGCCTCTTCAGGCCGGGGCCGGCGGGGGGCGGGATCGGCCAGGTGATCAACTGTCCGCCCACTTTTGGCATGTACCAGTTCTATGCCACCACCAACGACCTGGAGGTGCTGGAGCTCCCCAGGGATGAGGCCTGGCGCGTGCCCGTGGAGGCCATCGAGGAGCGCTGCCGCGCCGACCCGCGCCCGCGGATCCTCTTCCTGGCCTCGCCCAACAACCCCGATGGCCAACTCCTCCCCGAGGCAGACCTGGAGAGGCTTTTGGCCTTGCCCCTGTTGGTGGTGTTGGACGAGGCCTATGTGGAATTCGCCGGTGCCTCGCGGGTGGGCCTGGTGGCCGAGCGGGAGAACTTGATCGTGCTGCGCACCTTCAGCAAATGGGCCGGGCTGGCCGGGTTGCGGGTGGGCTATGGCGTCTTTCCTCAAGCGCTCATGGGCGCCCTATGGCGGCTCAAATCCCCTTACAATGTCAACGGGGCCGCCCAGGCGGCCGCCTTGGCCACCTTGGAGGACCTGGCGGAGGCCAAGGTGCACATCGGCAAAATCGTGGCCGAGCGCCAGCGCCTGTTGGAGAAGCTGCGGGAATTCCCCTTTTTGCGCGTCTATGATAGCCAGGCCAATTACATCCTTTGCCGCGCCCAAGGGTTGCCGGTGGAGACCATCCGCCAAGCCATGGAGCGGCGAGGGATCATCCTGCGCTACTTTGGCGATCCTCGCCTGCAGGATTGTTTGCGCATCTCGGTGGGCACGCCCATGCAGGATGAGGCGCTGTTGATGGTGTTGCGCGCCCTGGAACACAAGGAGGGTGATGATGGCCGCTGAGCGCATCGCCGAGATCCTTCGCCGGACCAACGAGACCGATATCCGCCTGCACCTGAACCTCGACGGCGCGGGGCAGCACCACATAGCCAGCGGCGTCCCCTTCCTCGACCACATGTTGAGCCATGTGGCGCTCCACGGCTTGTTCGACCTGGAGCTCTCTTGCCAAGGCGATACCCAAGTGGATGACCATCATTCCGTGGAGGATATCGGCATCGTTTTCGGCCAGGCCCTGCAACAGGCCGTGGGCGATAAGGCGGGCCTGGCCCGTTACGGCAGCCAGCTTTTGCCCATGGACGAAGCGCTGGTCTTGGTGGCTTTGGATCTCTCTGGGCGGGGGCTCCTGGTTTATGAGGTGAACCTGCCCGCCGCCAGGGTGGGCACCTTTGATACCGAATTGGTGCCCGAGTTCCTGCGCGCCTTGGCCCACAACGCCGGCCTCACCTTGCATGTGCGCTTGCTGGCCGGCCAAAACACCCACCACATCATCGAGGCGATCTTTAAGGGGCTGGGGCGCGCCCTGGGCCAGGCCGTGGCCCGCGACCCGCGCCGCGCCGCCATCCCCTCTACCAAAGGGACGTTGTAGGATGCTCACCATTGTGGATTACGGCGCCGGCAATCTGCGCAATGTGCTGATGGCCTTTCGCCGCCTGGGCGTGGCCGCGGAGGTGACCGCCGAGGCGCGGGACATCCGCCGGGCCACGGCCTTGGTGCTGCCCGGCGTGGGCGCCTTTGGCGATGGCATCAACGCCCTGCGCGCTTTGGGGCTGGAGGAGAGCTTGGTGGCGGCCTTGCGCGCCGGCGTGCCCTTTTTGGGGATCTGTCTGGGGCTACAGCTCCTCTTTGAGGCCAGCGAGGAGCTGGGCGAACACCGGGGGCTGGGTCTCTTGGCGGGGCGGGTGCGCCGCTTCCCGCCGGGGCTGAGGGTGCCCCATATGGGGTGGAACCAGATCCAGCAAACGCGCGCCATTCCCTTGTGGCAAGGCATCCCCGATGGCAGTTACGCCTACTTTGTCCACTCGTTTTACGTGGCTCCCACAGACGCCTCCGTCATCGCGGCGACGACAGAGTATGGCCTCGAGTTCGTCTCGGCCGTGGCCCAAGACAATCTCTACGCCATCCAGTTTCACCCGGAGAAGAGCCAAGATGTGGGCGAGCGCCTCTTGCGCAATTTCGCCCGTCTGGCCGGGCTGTTGGGGGGCTGAGATGATCGTCTATCCGGCCATTGACCTCCGCAATGGGCGCTGCGTGCGCCTGCTGCAGGGAGATTTCGCCGCCGAGACCGTCTTTGCCGCCGATCCCGTCGAGGCGGCCCGGCGCTGGGCGGAGGAGGGGGCTACATGGTTGCATGTGGTCAACCTCGACGGCGCCTTGGGCCGCGCCGGCGCAGAGAACCTGGCCGCGTTGGAGCGGATCTTGGCCGCTGTGGAGCTGCCCGTCCAATTCGGCGGCGGCGTGCGCAGCCTGGACGATGTGGAGCGGCTGTTGGAGTTGGGGGTGCGCCGCGTCATCCTGGGCACGGTGGCGGTGGAACAGCCCGAAATCGTGCAAGAGGCGGTGAGCCGTTACGGGGCGGAGCAGGTCTGTGTGGGGATAGACGCCCGCGAGGGCCTGGTGGCCATCCGTGGTTGGCAAGAGACCGCCACGGTGGATGCGCTGACCCTGGCCCGCGCCATGGGGGATCTGGGCGTGCGGCGCATCGTTTACACCGATATCGGCCGCGATGGCACATTGAGGGGCGTCAATGTGGAGGCCACGGCGCACCTGGCCCGGGCCACGGGCCTGGCCGTCATCGCCTCCGGCGGCGTGGCGACGCTGGAGGATTTACGTTCGCTGAAACAGCATGAATCTGTGGGGATCGAGGGCGTCATCATCGGGATGGCCCTGTATCGCGGGGCGATCCGGCTGCCTCAGGCGCTGCAGGTGGCCCAAGGGATTAGCGATTGCCCTTGATGCACCGCTTGCCGATATATAACCACGGAGACACAGAGATCACGGAGAGAAAGGGGAGATTCTCCGTGCTCTCCGTGGCTTGTGTGTTTGTTTCTTTTGAGGAGGGGGAACGAACCATGTTGGCCAAGCGCATCATTCCCTGTTTGGACGTGATGAACGGGCGCGTCGTCAAGGGGATCAATTTTCTGCAATTGCGCGATGCCGGCGATCCGGTGGAGCAGGCGACGATTTATAGCCAGGAGCGGGCCGACGAACTGGTCTTTTTGGATATCACCGCTTCCCACGAAAAGCGCCAGATCGTGGTGGAGATGGTGCGGCGGGTGGCCGATGCCATCAACATCCCCTTTACCGTGGGCGGCGGCCTGCGCACCGTGGAGGATCTGCGCCAGATCTTGTTGGCCGGGGCCGACAAGACCTCCATCAACAGCGCCGCCATCCGCACACCGGAGCTGATCAACGAGGGAGCCAAGCGGTTCGGTTCCCAATGCATCGTCGTGGCCATCGATGCCAAGCGCGAGGCCGATGGCCACTGGCAGGTGTACATCAACGGCGGGCGCATCCCCACCGGCCGCGACGCCGTGGAGTGGGCCAAGGAGGCCGAGGACCGCGGCGCCGGCGAGATCCTCCTCACCAGCATGGATCGCGATGGCACCAAGGATGGCTACGATATCCCCCTCACCCGCGCCGTCGCCGAGGCGGTGTCCATCCCCGTCATCGCCTCCGGCGGGGCGGGCAAGCTGGAACATTTTTACGAGGCCCTCACCCTGGGCCAGGCCAGCGCGGCCTTGGCGGCCTCATTGTTCCATTTTCGTGAAGTGAGTGTGCACCAAGTCAAAGACTATCTGGCCGAGCGGGGTGTGCCTGTGCGCCGCTGACCGCCGAAGGGGGGCCATGAAACAAGTGTCTGCTGATATCACACCGGAGGAGCTGCTTTGGGATGAGCGGGGATTGATCCCCGCCATCGTCCAAGATGCCGATACCGGCGAGGTGCTGAGCCTCGCTTACATGGATCGTGAGGCGTTGCGGCTGAGCCTGGAGCAGGGCGAGACCTGGTTCTGGAGCCGCAGCCGCAAGTCTCTCTGGCACAAGGGGAGCACCTCGGGCAACGTGCAGCGCATCTGCGCCATCCGGGTGGATTGCGATGCCGACGCCCTATTGGTGCTGGTGCGCCCGGCCGGGCCGGCCTGCCACACCGGCGCCCGGAGTTGCTTCTATCGCCTGCTCCATGAAGATGCGCAAGGAGGAAAATGAGCGCCACTATCGCCGCGTTGATCAGCACCATCGCCGAGCGCAAGGCCCATCCCCGCGAAGGCTCGTACACCTGCCAGCTCTTGGCCGCCGGCCGGGGCGAGATCCTGAAAAAGGTGGGCGAGGAGGCCACCGAGGTGGTGGTGGCCGGCGCCTTGGAGGGCCGCGAGCGCCTCATTTATGAGACGGCCGACTTGCTCTACCATCTTTTGGTCCTCTTGGCCGCGCAGGATGTATCTTGGGAAGAGATCGAGGCCGAGCTGGCCCGACGCTTCAAATAGGTTGACAAGGGCCCCTCTTTTTTTCTATACTGGCGACAGAAATCTTTTTGGGCGGGACGATGCAACAAGACCCTATCCCTTGGAGCAAGGTGGAGGCCATCCTCTTTGACCTGGATGGCACCTTGGTGGAGACGGATAATCGGTGGGCGGCGATCCTGGCCGAGAAATTACGTCCGCTCAAGCGGCTCCTCCCTCGGCTCGACGTGGAAAGGTTGGCCCGGGCCATCGTCATGGGCATCGAGACGCCGGGAAATTATGCCATCTCTGTGCTGGAGCACCTGGGGTTGAGCACCAGTTTCTTTGGCTTGGCGGATTGGGTGCGGCGCTCCAAGGGATTGGCCACCCGCGAGGCGGCGGAGCTGGTGGCGGGGAGCGAGGCCCTGCTCGCCGCGCTGGACGGCCGCCTGAAGCTGGGCGTGGTGACCACCCGGGCCAAGCCGGAGGCGGAGGCGTTTATCCGCTTGGCGGGGCTGGAGCGTTTCTTTGCGGCGGTGGTCACCAGGCAAGACGTCTGGCGGATGAAGCCCCACCCGGAACCGATCCACAAGGCAGCGGCCCTTTTAGGGGTGGCGCCGGAGCGTTGCGTGGTGGTGGGGGATACGGTGATGGATATCCGCGCCGCCCGTCGGGCGGGGGCCTATGCCGTGGGCGTCCTTTCGGGGTTCGGCGAGCGCCGCGAACTGGAACGGGCCGGCGCGCACCTGATCTTGGAGAGCGCCGTGCAGCTCTTGGAGCACCTCCCCCGGGCCCAAGGGCCGGCCGAGAGCCACCCGGAGATTTGAGGGGCGGGTTGAAGGATGAGGGGGGGGCAATCTGATCATTTTGGGCCGTGCTCCGGGCGCAGCGCTCGGGCCGGAACCGAGGATGGGGGAAGAACATGAACTGTCCCAATTGTGGCACGTACAATCCGGACGATCGCACCGTCTGCTGGCGTTGCGATCAAGAACTCCCCAAGCCGCAGCCGGAGAAGAAAAAGAACCCACAAAAGACCGCGCAGATCTGGCTTTACATTATCGTCGCCCTGTTTTTCATCTTTACCACGCTCCAGACGTGCGGCGTCAAGCTGCCTTGGAGCCAACAGCAAGGGCCGCAGCAAAGCGCCCCCAGCGGCTATGCGGTGCCCCAAGCGCCGCTGGCGGAACCCTCGGCTGGCTTGGGGCAAGGCTGATGGCATACGGATGGTGCCTCCGCACCCGTGAACCGATGTCCTGCCTCTGAGGAAAGCCTGCGGATCGCCATAGGGGCAAAAACTTCTGGAGGTTGAGATCATGCAGACAGAGATCCTGTATCGTCCTTCCTATTCCCTCACGGTGGTGAAATTGGGGCCCAACGAGCGGATCCGGGTGGAAGCCGGCGCCATGGTCAGCATGTCCGAGGGGATCACCTTGGAGACCAAGATGGCCGGCGGGCTGCTGGGTTCCCTGAAGCGGTCGCTTTTGGGCGGGGAGAGCTTTTTCCTCAACGACTATCAGGCGCCGGCCCAGGGCGGGGAGATCACGTTGGCTCCGGCCCTCCCCGGCGACATGTTCGTCCTGGAGCAGGACGGCGAGCGGGCGTTGCTGGTGCAATCGGGCGCCTACGTGGCCTCGACACCAGAGATCGAGGTGGATACCAAATGGGGCGGGGCCAAGACCTTTTTCGCCAGCGAGGGGCTCTTTCTCCTGCGCTGCAGCGGCCAAGGCACCTTGATCTTGGCCAGCTATGGCGCCATCCATGAGGTGAAGCTGGCGGCGGGGCAAAAGTACACCGTGGATACCGGCCACCTCGTGGCCTTTGACGAGGGGATCGGCTTTACCGTGCGCGCCGTGGGCGGGCTGAAATCCACCTTGTTCAGCGGCGAGGGCCTGGTGGTGGACCTGACCGGGCCAGGGCGGGTGCTCTTGCAGACCCGCAGCGCCGATGCCTTCTTGAGCTGGTTGACCCCCCAAATCCAGCGGCGCTTGCCCAGCCGCAGCAACTAGCCCAGGTTGCGGCGGTGGACGAGCGCGCCGCCGACCATGGTGAGCTGCACGCGCATCTCCTGGTCCACCGCGATCAGATCCGCGTCCTTGCCCACGGCGAGGCCGCCCTTCCTGGCGGCCAACCCCAGCGCTTGGGCGGGGACGCGGCTGGCCATGGAGAGCGCCTCGGCCAAGGGGAGTTCGGCGGCGGCCATGATATTGCGCACTGCCCGATCTAGGGTCAGCGTGCTGCCCGCCAGAGCGCCGTTGGCGATCCGCGCCGCCCCTTGATGCACCGTTACCCGCTGCCCGCCTAAGGTGTATTCCCCATCGGGCATCCCCGTGCCGCTCATGGCATCGGTGATGAGAATGATCCCTGCCGTGCCCTTGGCGCGGACGGCCAGCTTGAGCACGGCGGGATGGATGTGGATCAGATCGGCGATCAACTGGCAGCGGAGGCCCTCCAAGGCGAGGGCCGCTCCCACCGCTCCGGGTTGGCGATGGTGGAGGGGCTCCATACCGTTAAAGAGATGGGTCACCTGGGTGAGGCCCAACTCCACCGCCTGGACCATCTCCTCGTAACTGGCGCGGGTATGCCCGGCGGCCACGGCTATCCCCTGGGCCACGGCGTCGCGGATCAACCCTCGGTTCTCCGCTAGCTCGGGGGCCAGGGTGAGCAGCCTGACCACGCCCGTGGCCAAGAGCTGGCGATATTCGGCCGGATCGGCGGGGCGCATGTGGCTGGCCTCTTGGGCGCCGCGTCGCTCGGCGTTGAGGTAGGGGCCCTCCACATGGGCGCCCAGAATCGCCGCCCCGCCCGTGCTCCGGCCGCAGAAACGGGCCACGTTCTCCAAGGCGGCCAACAGCTCGGGCAGGGGCGCGGTGGTGGTGGTGGGCAGAAACGAGGTGACCCCATGCTGGGCGTAGAAGCGGGCCATGGTCTGCAACGCCTCCGGGGTGGCATCCATGGTGTCGTAGCCCAGAGCGCCGTGGACGTGCAGGTCGATCATCCCCGGCCCCAGGAACAGCCCATCCAGGTCGAGGCGCTCGGCCTCCACCTCCGGAGGCCGCCCACGGCCCATCTGGACGATGCGCCCTTCCGCCACCAAAAGCCAGCCCGGATATTGCCCGTCCTCCGCCAGCAAGGTGCCGTTGATAAAAAGGATCTTGCTCATGGTCCCTCTGGATAGCCGGCGGAGCCGTAACGGACGGCTCCGCCGGCGCTGATGGGTGTATCTTGGCCGCTAGACCTCGGGGAAACGCGCCTTGAGCTCAAGATAGCGGCCGTACGCTTCATCCCAGCCCGGTGCGGGGCGCGGCTCGTAGGTGAGCACCTCGAAGGAGCGCCGCACCACTTCGCGCCCCTCGGCCAACGAGGCGATGCGCCCACGGGCCAGGGCCTGCATGAGGATATTCCCCGTAGCCGTGGCCTCCACCGGGCCGGCCACTACCAGGCAGCCGGTGGCATCGGCCGCGAACTGGCACAGGAGCTGGTTCTGCGAGCCGCCGCCGACGATGTGGATGGTGTCCAGCTTTTGGCCGGTCAAGATCTGGAGCTTTTCCAGCACCCAGCGATATTTGAGGGCCAGGCTCTCCAGGGCGCAGCGCACGATCTCGCCCTTGGTCTCTGGGGCCTTTTGGCCGGAGCGGAGGCAAAACTCGCGGATGCGGGTGGGCATATCGCCGGGGCGGAGGAAATCGTGGGCGTCCGGCTCCACCAGGGGGCCAAAGGCCGGGGCCTGGGCGGCCATCTGGGTCAGCTCGGCATACGAGTGTTCGCTCCCCTCCTGGGCCCACGTGCGGCGGCATTCCTGCACCAGCCACAGGCCCATGATATTCTTGAGCAGACGGAAGGTGCCACAGACGCCACCCTCGTTGGTAAAGTTAAAGGCCAAGCTCTCCGGCGTGATCACCGGCTTGGGCGATTCCACGCCCATGAGGGACCAGGTGCCGGAGCTGATATAAGCGAAATGCTTGCTGCGGGCCGGCACTGCTGCCACCGCCGAACCGGTATCGTGGCAGGCCGGCGCGATGACGGAAACGTTGGGCAGGCCCGCCTCCTCGGCGATCTCGGCGCGCAGGGGGCCGATAATGGTGCCCGGTTGGATGATGGGCTGCAGAATGTGGGTGGGCAGGCCCAGCTTCTGGAGCAAAGGATAGGCCCAATTGCCCTGGCGCGGATCGTACATCTGGCTGGTGGTCGCCTCGGAGAACTCGCACACCTTGACGCCCGTGAGCCAATAGTTCAAGAGATCGGGCATCATCAACAAGGCCTCAGCCTGCTCCAAAAGGGGATCGTTTTTGAGCTTCATGGAGAGCAACTGGTATAGGGTGTTGATCTCCATAAATTGGATGCCCGTATAGTTGAAAATCTCCTCCTTGGGCACCCGGGCAAAGGCGGCCTGGAGCATCCCCTCGGTGCGGGGATCGCGGTAGTGATGGGGGTTACCCAGGAGGGCGCCGTTGCGGGCCAGGAGGGCCGAATCCACGCCCCAGGTATCGAGGCCGATGCCATCCAGGGTGCTCCCCACCTCGCGGCGATAGAGGATCAGCCCCTGGCGCATCTCGTTGAACAGGCGCAAGACATCCCAATAGAGGCTGCCCAGCACGGGGACCGGCCCGTTGGGAAAACGGTGGAGGGTATCCAAGGCCAACTTGTCCCCGTCGAAACGGCCGACGACGGCGCGGCCGCTCTCGGCGCCGAGATCAAAGGCGAGATAATTGCTGGTCTGTGGGCTCATGTTCCGCTCCTTTCTACTGTGCTGGTCGGCCATCGGAGGGCCGGGTGGCTTTATGATAGCCCGCTTTGCGTTCCCTCGCAAGCGCTGGTGGGCTCCTCTTCGGGGAAGGGCGGCAGGCCATGGCCTTTGCGCCAAAGGAACACCATCACCTCACGCAGCGTGACCAGGAGCGGCACGGCGAGGTAAGCGCCGAGGACATTGCCCAGCGCCGCCCCCAGGATCACGGCGAGGAGGACCACCAGCGGGGGCAGGTGTAGGCGTTTGCCCAAAAGGTGCGGCTGGAGCACCAAGGAGCCGAGTTGCTGGATGGCCAGGTAGGCGGCGATGACGATCAAGGCAAAAGCCCAATGGGGCAAGGGGATGATGGCGGAGCCTTTCCAGAGGGCCACCCCCACCGCCGGCACCAGGGCAACCAAGGGGCCGAGGGAGGGGATCGTCTCCAAAAGGCCGGCGATGCATCCCAGCCAACCGGCGTAGGCCAAGCCGATGGCCTCACCTACGATCCAGGTGATCACCCCGATGCACAGCGCCTCCAGCAATTGCCCCTTGACATAATTGAGCCACAGCTGGCCGATGCGCCGCACAAGCTGGCGCGACTCAGCGCCCTGGAAGGGGGGAAGGGGGCTCATGCCGTCTCTCCGGCCGGCGTCTTGGCCACGGGCCGGGGGCGTCGCCTCGCCAGCAGGTTGTTCACCAGGACCACGCCCGCCAAAATCATCGCCAGGGCTGCAAAGGCGTGCCAGCTCAGGCGCTCGCTCAAGATCAGCCAGCCCCAAAAGATGCCGAAAACCGGCACGATGTTGGTGACCAGGGCAGTGGCCGTGGCGCCCAGTTCGCGGATCAGGCGGTAGTAGATGAGATAGGCCAGGGCCGTCCCCACGATGCTCAGAGCCAAGAGGGCGCCGACGGCCCGCCAGGAGGGATGCTGCGTCCAGGGTTGTTCCCCAAGGGCGAAGGGGATGAACAACAACGACCCCATCAGCAGTTGCCCCAGGGAATTGGTCAGCGGCGGCTGCTCGGCCAGATGGCGTCGGGCATAGACGATGGCGATGGCGTAGCTTAGCGAGCCCAACACCACGGCCAGTTCGCCCCAGAGGCTGGCCTGAAAGCCCTGCTGCAACTGCGGGTAGGTCAGCACGGCGATCCCCCCAAAGCCCAACAGCACCCCCAAGACACGCCCGAGGCGCAGCCGCTCGTCGCCAAAGAGGGCGGCCAAGACCAAGGTAAAGATGGGGGTGGTGGCGTTGAGGATCGCCGAAAGGCCGCTGGGGATGTATTGGGTGCCCCAGGCGATCAAACTGAAAGGGATGAGGGCGTTAAAGAGGCCCGTCACCAGAAAATGGCGCCACAGGGCGCGGTCGCGGGGGAGGCGCTCCCTTCGGGCGGCCAGGACCAGCAAAAGGATGGCGGAGCCGATCATCACCCGCAACATGGCAAAGGTCAGCGGGCCCATCTCGGCGACGCCGATCTTGATGAACAGGAACGAGGCCCCCCAGATGGCGCTGAGGAGCAACAGAAGGAGATAAGAGGACATCATTGGGGCATGACTCCTGGCAAGGATGGGCCGAAAACCTCCGCCGCGAGCTTTTGGATATCCTGGCGTTCGGCGGGGAAATTCTCGCCGTAGCTCGCGATGAACGCAGGCAGAGAGAGCTGGCCGCCGGGGAGGCTTGCCACAGCCAAAAGCACCTTGCCGTAGGGGACCTCCTCGGGGGCATACGAGACGAACCAGAGCAGGAAACGCTGGGGGTAGCCCTCTTCCGCCTGTAGCAACAGGCGATAAAAGAAGGTGGCCACCACGCCGGGCGTGCGCTGGGCCTCCTCAGCGGAGCGCAGCACGGCCGCATCCCCGCCCGGCCGGAAGCGAAAGGCATTGCGCGGCACATCCTCATAGCGCTGCAGGCGCTCCCGGGCCGCTGGGTCTTGCTCCGCCTGCGCTTTCCATGCGGCCCAGCGCTCCGGGTGGCGTTGGGCGTAGAGGGCCTCCAGGGCCGCCGCGAACCCC
>DAOTZU010000025.1:0-5717 GCA_034433995.1 Anaerolineae bacterium | reverse complement strand
GGGATGGTCCATCACATCGGCGATGGATTCCGCCGCGCTGCGCACATAACGCAGGTCGGCCTCGCCATCCACGCCGGAGGGCGTGCCCACGGCGATAAAGGCCACCTCGGCCTCGCGGATCCCCTCTTGGTAGGAGGTGGTGAAGGCCAACCGCCCCGCCTGGACGTTGCGCTGCACCACCTCGTCCAGCCCCGGCTCGTAGATGGGGAGCTTGCCCTGCTGCAGGCCCTCGATCTTGTGCGCGTCTATATCCAGACAGATCACCTGGTTGCCCAGATCGGCGAAACAGGCCCCGGTGACCAAGCCCACATAGCCCACACCGATGACACAGATCTTCATCGCTGCTCCTTTATGCCAACTCTCGGCATTGGGCCATGAGCCCTCAGGGTGCACAGGGCCGGCCCGTGTGCGCTGGTGGTTTGGGCTTGTATAATATACGCAAGGCGCCGAGCTGTCCAGCCAAGCGCGGAGCGCACCGCTTGGCGCACACAAAAAGGGCGACCCCTTGCAGAGGCCGCCCCTTGGGTGAGCGGTGGGATTCGAACCCACGGTCTTCTGGGCCACAACCAGATGCCTTGAACCACTCGGCTACGCCCACCGTATTTTCATTACGGTGCTATTTTATCACAGAATGACCATTTTGCAAGTTTCGGCCTCCCCCGATGTGCATCCACATGGCTACCGAGGTTTAGAAAAGGGGCAGCATCCCGCCATGGTGGGCCGCCGTCGGTTTCCAACCGACGTCAAGTTGACGCCTCTCTCCCCTCTCGCTACAATCGCGGGGAGCGGTGCGGTAATCCATGGGAGGGGGATGCTGATGGTCACCTTTGCCCCGGCCCTCTATCAGCGAGAGGGGATGATAGGTCAACGCCGTCTTGATGCTGTGCGCGTGATGCAGGCCGCGCTGCAGGCGGTGGATCCCGCCGAGGCCGTCCGCCGGCATCTGCGCCGCGAAGGGCAAACCCTTTGGGTGGGGGAGCGGGCCTATGACCTTGCCCGTTACGCCCATATCTATGTGGTCGGCGCGGGCAAGGCCGGCGCGGCCATGGCCCAGGCGGTGGAGGAGGTGCTGGGCGAGGGGATCACGGCGGGTTGGGTCAACGTAAAGTATGGGCACAAGCTGCCCACGCGCTTTATCCAGCTCAACGAAGCGGGACACCCCATCCCCGATGGGTCGGGCGTGGCCGGGGCGCGCCGCCTCGCCGCCCTTTTGGAACAGGCCGGCCCCGACGATCTGGTGCTGTGTCTGATCTCCGGCGGCGGCTCGGCCCTGATGACTTGGCCGGCGGAGGGGATCACCCTGGAGGATATGCAGGCCCTCACCGACGCTTTGTTGCGGCGCGGGGCCACCATCAACGAGCTGAACACCCTGCGCAAACACCTGGAACGCTTGAAGGGGGGACAATTGGCCCGCCTGGCCCATCCGGCCCAGGTGGTCGCGCTGATCCTTTCCGATGTGGTGGGCAATCCGCTGGATGTGATCGCCTCCGGCCCCACCGTGCCCGATGGCAGCACCTTCGCCCAGGCGTATGCCTTGTTGGCGCGTTATGATCTCTTGGCCACGGCCCCGCCGGCGGTGGTGGAACATCTGCGCCGGGGCGCCCAGGGCGAGATCCCCGAGACGCCCAAGCCTGGCGATCCCCTCTTGGCGGGCGTGCACAACCTCATCGTGGCCAGCAACGACCTGGCCGCCCGGGCGGCGGAGCGGGCGGCGCGAGAATTGGGCTATCACACCCTGGTGCTCTCTACCTACATCGAAGGCGAGGCGCGGGAGGTGGCGCGGGTGCTGGCCGCCATCGCCAAGGAGATCCGCGTTTCGGAGCGGCCTCTGCCACGGCCGGCGTGCGTCATCGCGGGCGGCGAGACGACGGTGACGGTGCGCGGTCAAGGCAAAGGGGGGCGCAACCAGGAGCTGGCCCTCATGGCGGCCATCTCTTTGGCCGGCTGGGAGGATGTGGCCCTCGTCTCTCTGGCCACCGATGGCACCGATGGCCCCACCGACGCGGCCGGCGCTTGGGCCGATGGCACCACCCTGGCCCGGGCCGCCGCCTTGGGGCTAGATGCCCAGGCCCATCTGGCCCATAACGATGCCTATCCCTTTTTCGCCGCCCTGGAGGATCTCTTGCTCACCGGCCCCACCCACACCAACGTCAACGATCTCGTTTTCGTGTGGGTCTGGTAGCGCCCTAAAAGAGTTTTTGCACCTTCTGTTGGGCCTCTTCCAGGGCATCCTGGGGATCCAGGCCCTCGCGGATGATCCGCTCCAGGGTTTGAAAATAGGTCACGCCCACCTGCTCCAATTTCGGGTTCAACTGGGTGGGCAGGATGATGACCTCGTTGGGGAACTGGGCGGCGATCTTGGCCACGTCGGGGCCGACGGCCTGGGCATAGGCCGCCGATTCCACCAGCGAGCGGCGCGGCGGCAGCTTGGTGCCCGAGGCCTCCCATCTATCGGCCAGGAAACGGATCAACTTGAGCGCCTCTTCGGGGTGCGGGCTATCTTTGGCGATGTAATAGCCATCCACCTCGCCGGCGTTCAGCCGGGCTTTATCCCGGGGGAAGGGCAGCATCTTCCAAGAGATGGTCCAAGGGTAGGGCGTATCCATCCCGCCGCGGTTGCTATAGAGCCCCACCCAGACCCCGCAAAAGCCGCGGATCTGTGCCTCCATATAGCCGCCTTGGCGGAAGGTCTGCCGCACCACCTCCGGGTCCGGCGCCACCGCATAGCGCCCAAAGAGGGAGGCATACCAACGGGTGGCCTCGATGGTCAAGGGATCATCCAGGGTGGCTTTGGTGGGGTTCAGGAAATCGTCCACGATCCTGCCGCCATGCATATAGACAAAGGCCAGCGGCTCCATACTCATCGGGTCGCTACAAAAGCCATAGACCTTCTGGGCGCTGCCGGGCAACCCATCGGGGTAGTTCATGCGGTTGATCAGCTCGGTGAACTCCTCAATGGTCCAGTTGGCCGAGGGCACCTCCAGCTTCAAGCTGCGCAAAACGTCCATGTTGATGTAGACGGCGTACATATCCAGGCCGGCGGGGATGCCCCACTGTTGCCCTTGGGAGGACAGGCTCTCCCACGCGCCCTTGTAATAGTCGCTGCGGATGGCATCCCAGGCGTCCAGCGCCACCTCGGTCAAGGGCAGGAGATATCCCTGCTTGGCGAAATCGAGGGCATCGCGCCCCTCGATGAACAGGTCCACCTGTTTGCCCCGCAGCAAGGTGCCGAGATCGCTGCCCCAGCGCTGCATCTTGACGAGCTGCACGGTGATATGGGGATATTTTTCGTGAAAAGCATCCACCAACGGTTGCAGGTTCACCGTGTGCTCTCGATAGGCCAGGCGCAAAGTGACCGGCGCCAGCGTGGGCACGGGGGCCAGGCGGGCACAACCCGAGACCGCCATCAACACCACTAGAAGCCAACAGAGCGCAATGCGCAGCCGAGTTTGCATGTTCAAGCTCCTTCGCCTGATGACCTTTATCAAAAGATAACCCCAACGCGGCCTCTCGTCAAACGCTAGTTGGCCCTCAAGGCGTAGATGAGCCAGTGCTCATCGCTGGCCACCAGAGGGTACCGCGCGCCGAGCTCTTGGCCCAGGGGGCTACGCAGGAATTCCTCACGGGTGCCCTTTTCCAAAGAGACCACCAAACTTGTGGCCCCTTGGGCGCGCAACAGCTCAAAGCGCTCGCCGCTATTCTCCAGCGTTTCCTGGATGCGCCAACCGCTGGGCGTCCGCTCCCGCCGGCTGAGGATCAAGCGGCCGTATTCCCCCTGGGGCGTCCGCTCCAGCCAGATGGCCCAACCGCGCCTGTGGGCGTAATAGAACACCTCAGGGACTCGCGCCCAATCATGGAGGAGGACCACCGGCTCGCCCGGCGGCGTCCAGCGCTCGGTGGCCTGGGCCACCTCCAGCAGCACGGAGGATTGCTCGTACATCGGGGCCAGGGCCTGCCAGGCGCTTCTGGCGCTCAACAGGAGCAAGAGAACCGCCAACGCCGCGCCGCCGTAACGCCGCAAGATCAGGAGCTCCAGGTTAAGGGTCTGCGGCCGCGCCAAAGCGGCCAACGCTTTGCCCACGAACAGGGCCGCCACGGGCACCAAGGGCAGTTGATAGTATTCGTGCTGGCGGTTGCCCTGGGCCACCGCCAAGATGAACAGGACCACCGCGCCCAGCCAGACGTAGAGCAGCCACTCCTCTCGCTTCTGGGGCGCGATGAGCAGGCCGGCCAGCAGCAGCCAGACGCCGTAGCGCCCCAGGATGACGCTCCGCAGGCGGTTGAACATCACCCGGTAAAAATCTGCGCTGAGGAGCTGTCCCCACAGGTCGAATTTGCCGCTTCCCGGCCAGCCGCCGCTGATGCCATAACCCGTCATCCCCGATTGCTGATAAAGCCGATGAGCATGGAGATAATAAGCCACCGTGGGCACGAGCACCAGGGCGGCAAAGAGCCACAGTTTCCCTTGGCGGAAGAGCCGCCGACGGTATTTCAGCCAGGCGGCGGCCAACAGGGGTAGCCCCATGTAGAGGGAGGGGACCTTGGTCAGAAAGGCCAGGGCGGCCAGCAGGGTCGCGGCGGCGTAGGCGCTCCAGCGTTCTGTATCCAGCCAACGGGTGAAACAGTAGAGCGCCCCCAAGGAGAGAAAGAGCACCGTCGCCTCCGGCTGCACGGTGCGGCCGTAAAAGACATAAAGGGGCGAGAAACAGAGGAAGAGGGTCGCCCACAGCGCCGCCGCCCGATCCAGGTAGCGCCGCCCCAAGAGATACACCCAGACCGCCGCCCCCAGGGCGCAGGCGATGGAGACCAGGCGGGCCAGCGCCTCGTGGATGCCGAACACGCGATACAGCCCCGCCACCAGGAGGGGATAAAGGTTGAACTCGGTCTCGGCTGCGCCCTCGAGGCCATAGGCATCCGGGTAATAGGCCAAGAACTTTATGTGGAAAAGGTCAAACTCTCCCAGGGCCAAGCCGCGGGCAAAGCTGGCCGTATCCACCTGGCGCCAGGAGTGGCGATCCAGTAATGGCTCCTGCAGGTGGCGCAACAGCAGCGCCAAAAGCAGCAGCAGGATGGCGCCTAGGAGCAAGGGGTCGCTCCGTCTGCGCAAGGTGCTGAAAAACGCCGTAGCTTGCCTCATGGCCGTGGCCCTTTGGAGTGAGGAGTACATCCACCATCTTGCTGGGCGCGATTATAGCCCTGGCCGCACGTCCTGGCAAGCTTGGGATTCATGTCAGGGGCACGGCGGGAGCGCCGTGCCCCTGGGTCTCCTGCGCCGGGCCTAGAGGTTGTGGACCGATGGGGGGCCTACTCGTCATCCCCCATTTCCGGCTGGGTGGGGTAGATCAGCTCCACCACCTCGCCGTGGACGTTGACCACGATGCGAAACCCGAAAAGGCGCAACCAAGGCACCCACTGCTCGGGGTTGGAGCGGCGGATGTTCTCCTCCAGGTTGCGGATGGAGGCATCGATAGCCGCCTTGGTAAAGAGATCGTCCTTGCCCAGCATCTGCAAAATGCCCCGCACCACCTGGTCTTGCACGGCGGTGATCTGCTCTTTCAAGAGGGCCAGGACGGCGTTATCCACCTTGGCCGCCTCCACATGGCGCAAAAAGCCATCGTCGGGGATGGCATAGTGGGCCACGCCCCCGATGTACACCACCTGGGCCGGCTCCCCGCGCTCGTTGAACACCAGGCCGGGGAAAAGGACCTGTTGTGCCA
>DAOTZU010000024.1:0-5083 GCA_034433995.1 Anaerolineae bacterium | reverse complement strand
CATCTTGGTGCACAACGTCCTCCCCGCCTTTGCGGTGATGGCGGTGGGGGTGCTGGCCGATCGCCTGTTGCGCGTGGATAAAAGGAGCCTTTCCCGGCTGGCCATCTATATCCTCACGCCGTGTCTGATCTTTGCCAATATCGTGCAATCCTCGGTGGCAGCGGAACAGTTCGGGCGGATGATCGCCTTTGTCCTGGTTTTTACCGGGCTCCTGTGCGCCCTGGCCTTGGGGGTGGGCGGGATGCTGCGCTGGCCCCGGCGCCAGGTGGACGCCCTGGTCCTGAGCGTGGCCTTTGTCAACGCGGGCAATTTCGGCCTCTCGGTGATCCTCTTCTCCTTCGGCCAGGCGGGCCTGGAGCTGGGGACGGTCTTTTTCGTGGCCTCTAATTTCGTCATCAACACCCTGGGCGTCTTTTTCGCCCTCCGCAGCAACGGTGGGGCCTGGCGGGGATTGCTGGGGGTGTTCAAGCTGCCCGGCCTGTACGCTTTTGGCCTGGCCCTGCTGCTCCGCACTTGGAGGATCACCCTGCCGGAGCCGTTGATGCGCCCCCTCACCCTCCTGAGCCAGGCCACGGTGCCCATCATGCTGCTGCTTTTGGGGATGCAGCTCTCGCAGACGCGGCTCAGCCGGCGCTATGGCCAGGTGGCCATCGGGGCTTTGCTGCGGCTGATCGCGGGGGCCGGCGTGGCGCTGGGGTTGGCGCCGCTATGCGGCCTGCAGGGCCTGGCCCGGCAGGTGGCCATCGTGGAGGCCGCCACCCCCACCGCCGTCAACTCGGCCTTGATGGCCATCGAGTTCGATGCTGACGCCGATTACGTCACCAGCGTGATCTTGGTCTCCACGCTGCTGAGCAGCCTGACCTTGACGGCGCTGCTCTACTGGCTGGGCTGAGGGCGGGCGCTAATCGGGCTGGAAGGTCTTACCCAGGCCGGCGGGCGGGGAGCCGCGTAGGATAGCAGCCAGGATGGGACGCACCTTGGGCGGCGCGAGCAAGAGCACGCGCTCCACAAAATCCCCGCTGACCACCAGCAACGCCACGATCATCAAGGCAAAGGGCGCCGCCTGAAAGATCTGGGTGGGAACCTGGGGATAGATAGGCTGGAGGATGCTGCCCAACGACTTCAGAAAGCCGAAAAGATAGGCGCCCAAGGCCACCCGGAAGGGGCTCCACCCTCCGAAGATGACGATGGCCAGGGCGATCCAGCCCATGCCGGCGGTGTGGCGATGGCTCCAGCCCAATTTGGTGCTCAGGGAGTAGCCGGCCCCCGCCAGCCCCACCAGCGCGCCGCCTGCCAAGGTATAGAGGTAACGCACCCTGTTCACGTTCACCCCACGGGCGTAGGCGGCCTCGGGCCGCTCGCCCACCCCCCGCAAGCGCAGGCCCGGCTGGGTGTGAAAGATCCACAGCCAGGAAAGCAGGATGGCCAGATAGCTGAGATAGACCAGGATATTGTGCTGAAAGAGGATGGGCCCGATGACGGGGATATCCTCCAAGATGGGGATGTGCCACGGGGCGACGCTGGGCCCCGGCTTGCCCGCCAGGGGCCTGCCGATGAAGGAGCTGAGATCGGCGCAGAGGAGCGTGAGGACAAAGCCAATGGCCACCTGGTCTTGGTGCAGGGCAATGCTGCCATAGGCGACGATGAGGGCGATGGCCGCGCCCAAAAGCATGGCCACCAAGATCCCCACCGTGACGCTGCCGGTGGCCAGGGCCACGCCAAAGCCCGCCATGGCCGTGAGCAGGATGGTGCCATCCAACGAGAGGTTGACGATGCCCGCCTTCTCGGTGAGGGTCTCGCCGATGCCCGCAAAGATGAGGGGCACGGCGGCGGCCACCACGGAGGCGATGGTCTGGACCGCCAAGGAATCGGCCATACGCTACCCCTTTTTGCGCTCCAAGCGTTGCCGCAGGCCCCGCACCAGCAAGAAAAAGAGGACCATGCTGGCCTGCAACACGCCGCCCAAGGAGGAATCGAGTTGCATGCGCAGCTCCAAGCGCGGGCTGCCCACCTGGACGATGGCGAAAAAGAGCACCACCACCGGCACCCATTCGGCCTGCCGCCCCGCCAAGAGCACCACCAATTGGGCCAGATACCCATAGCCGCCGGAGATGCTGGGGATCAAGCGATGGTAGACGGCAGTGGTCTGGATGGAACCGGCCAGGCCGGCCAGGGCTCCACAGAGGGCAAAGGCCGCCAAGAAATTCAACCGGGTGTTGATCCCCAAACGATGGGCCGCCGTCGCGTTCAGCCCGATGGCCTTGAGCTTGAGGCCCCAATACGTCTGCCGCAACACCCCATAGACCAGGAGAATGGCCAAGATGGCCAAGAGCAAGGGCAAGAGGCTGGCCCGGGTGTTGCCCAGGGTGGGCATCCAAGCCGCCTGGGGAAAAGGGTCCGTGCCGCTCATGGTGGCGCCGTCGGGCGGCTTCCAGGGGCCAAAGATGAGATAGTTGGTCAGCGCCGCGGCCACAAAGTTCAGGCCGAGCCCGCCAAAGATCTCGTTGATGTGCCCATAGGTGCGCAACACCCCCACCAAAAGCCCCCACAGCGCGCCCCCCGCCAGCCCGGCGAGGATGGTGAGGGGCAAGATGACGGGGGCCGGGGCGGTGATGCTCTCCACAGCCCAGGTGGCCATGAGGGCGCCGGCCACCATCTGCCCCTCCACGCCGATGTTCCACAGCCCGGCGGCGAAGGTGATCAACATCCCCGCCGAGCAGAGCAGCAAAGGCACCAGGGCCACAAGAATATCGGCCATCTTGCGCGGGCTCTCAAAGGCCCCGCTCAGGAGATGGCCATAGGCCTCCAACGGGTTGGCGCCGGCCAAGAGCAGGATCACCGTGGTGGAGAGCAAGGTGCACACGATGGGGGCCAGGGCCAGTAATATCTTTTGTAGCCGCGGAGTGAGTTTCATCGGCGGCGTCCTCCGATCAGGTAGCCCAGCTCCTCGCAGGTAAGCTCGCTGGCCGGCACGGGCTCTGCCATCACCCCGCCGGAAAAGACGGCGATGCGGTCGCTGTGCTCCACCAATTCGTCGAGATCGGTGGAGGTAAAGAGGATGGCCGTACCCTGTTCCCGTCGTTGCATGAGCTTGTGCCAAATCCACTGGCTGGAACCGATGTCGAGGCCGCGGGTGGGATGTTCCAGGATGAGGAGGCGCATGTGCTCCGGCAGCAGCGCCAAAAGGGCGCGCTGTTGGTTGCCGCCGGAGAGGTCCTGCACCTGTGTCTGGGGGTGGCCGATGATGTTGAAGGCGCGGATCATCTCCTCCGCTCGGGCTTCGGCCTCCTTCCAGGGGATCAGGAGGCCCTGCTGCGGGGCGGCCAGGGCAAAATGCTCGCGCAACGTGAGGCCCGGCACCATCCCTTCCTCCAGCCGAGCAGCGGGCACAAAACCCACGCCCAGTTGCAAAAACCGGCGGTAAGGCTGGCCGGCCATCTCTTGCCCGGCGATGCGCAGCCTTCCGGAGGCGATGGGCTGCAACCCGGCACAGGCCTGCATCAGAAGGCGCTGGCCGCTGCCCTCCAGGCCGGCCAGGCCGATCACCTCCCCTTGGCGCACACGCAGGGAGACATGGGGCACCGTGAGGCGATAGGTAACGATGGTGACGTCGTCCAGCTCCAAGACGACCTCGCCCAAAGCCACCCGTTTGGGCGGCGTGGCCGAGAGGCACTGGCCGAACATCATCTGCACCAAGGCATCGGCCGAGAAGGGGGCCGTGGCCTGGCCCGCCACGCGGCCGTTGCGCAACACCGTGACCCGGCTACAGAGCTGCTCCACCTCGTCCAGCTTGTGCGAGACAAAGATCACCGCCAGCCCCTCTTGCGCCAGGCGCTTCAGGGTCTCAAAGAGCAGCGCCTTCTGCGGGGCAGAGATACCGGTGGTGGGCTCGTCGAGGATGATCACCCGCGCGCCCAAGGAGAGCAGCCGCAATAGCTCCAATTGTTGACGCTCGCCCACGGTCAGGCTGCGCACCGGCGCATCCGGATCCAAGGCAAAGCCGAAACGCTGGGCCAAGGCGCGCAAGTTGGCGCGGGCTTGGCGCTCGCGCTGCAAAAAACCGCCCTCGCTGCCCAACATCAGGTTATCCAAGACGGTCAGCGAGGGGATATCCAGGGGATCCTGATGCAACATGCCGATGCCGGCGCGGAGGGCCTCAGCCGGCGAGGCAAAACGCACCGGTTTCCCATCCAGCACGATGCGCCCCTGGTCATAGCTCTGGTAGCCGGAGAGGATCTTCATCAGCGTGGTCTTGCCGGCGCCGTTCTCGCCCAGGAGACCGTAGATGGTGCCGCCTTCGATCTCCAGCGAGATGCCATCGTTGGCCCGCACGGGACCAAAATATTTGTGGATATCTTCCAGTGCGATCTTGATCACGCCGGCTGCACCACCTCACGCTGCGGGGAGCGGACGGCGTCCGCTCCCCGCGCTACCCTGCTTACTTGCTGGCCCCTTCCATGCCTTGCAGGAGCTGCGGCAGGTACCAGATGGCCTTGTCCTCGGCCTGTTCGCCCGCCTTGAGATAGACGGAGCCATCCTGGAAGTTCAGCGGCCCCACAAAGAGCTTGCTCTTGCCGGTCGCGAGCCGCTGGATGTAATCCTCCAGGTTCTTTTTCTCCTGTTCCGTCAGGGCCGGGCCGAATTTGAATCCCACAGGGGATTTATCAGGATCGTTGATGTCCTTCCAATAGGGGCCTTCCCACTCCCAGCCCTTGATGGGCTTGCCCTCGCGGGCGGCCTTGATGTAACGGACGTACGCGGGGCCCCAGTTGAAATAGGGCGTGCCCAGGCACACGGCGGGCTTGATCTCGCAGGCGTTCTCGTAATCGTAGGGGATGGCCCACACCTTCTGCCCCTTATCCGCCCGCTGGCCGGCCACGACGATGGCTTCGGTGGTATCGATGCCCGAAAGGAGCACGTCCACGCCCGAGTTGAACAGGTCGTTGGCCACCTCGGTGGGGTCCAGGGTGACGCCGGGGATATTGAACCAGAAGCCGATCCAGTTGACGATAAAACGCAGTTCGTTGGGATTGCCGCCGCGATACAGCTCGTAGCACTCGCGGCAACCGAGATACGCGGCCGA
>DAOTZU010000023.1:0-3415 GCA_034433995.1 Anaerolineae bacterium | reverse complement strand
CATCTGCGCCTTTGCCGACAAGGATCCCTCTACCGCCGCTGCCACGGTGCACATGGTGCGGGCGGCGATGACCTGGCTCGGCTTGGAGTTTTTGGAGCCTCTCCTGGTGACGGCCGGCGAGCGGGGCGAGGTGTTGCAGAACCGGGAGGCGATGCAAAAAGCTTATGCCGTAGGGGCCGCGTTGCTGCGCTGACGCGCCAGTTGCTCTTGCTCCACCGTCACCGATCTTGGGCCCAATTGCACCACGTCGCCGGGGAACAACTTGGCTGCGGCGAACTTCCACCGCGCCGTTCACCCGCACTTGCCCCTCCTGGATGAGGTGTTTTGCCTCGCCACCGGAGCGCGCCAGGCCGACGAGTTTCATGAATTGATCCAACCGAATGGAGGGCCTCTCCGCTTCCATGGTGCCACTCTCCTAGCGCAACTGGCTCAGAACCTCTAGGGACACGCTGGTTACCTCGATCTCTTCCTTGTTTACCGAATGGATCACGTGCAGCGCTCCGCCGTAGCCCAGGGCGTGGGGATATTGGTATCCCGGTCCCTTGAACCTGCCCGGTAGGCGCGGCGCGGTGGGTTCGTTGCGCAGGATGGCCATGCGGTCGAACACGTAACCGTCTGAGGAGAGGGCGATGGTCAGCGGGATGCGCAGGCCGGAGGGGTTGGGGTTGGAGAGGATGAAATAGGTGCCATCGGGGAGCTGACCGACATGGCATTTGGCGGTGGCGTCGGGAAAGTTGGTGGGGCGAGGCACCGACCAGGTAAGGCCTTCGTTATGGCTCTCGGCCAGCCACAGCCGCCGCGAGCCGCCATCGTCGCGCAAAAAGAGGGCCAGGGAGCCATCGGGCCGCTGGAACCAGGAGGGTTCGTTCTTGAAGCGTGGCCCCGCGCCCTGGGGCACGCCCACCACCCGCCAGCTCCGATCCACCGGATCGAGAGAATCGCTGAGGGCGATGCGGGTGCGCCCTTCGTGATCTTCGCCGGTCATCAACCAACGGCCACGGGCCGTACGTCGCGGGCCTTCGTTGAGCAGGAAATCCTCCAAGAGGGCGCCGTGGTGGAACCAAACCTTGGGCGCGGGATCGTAGGTCTGCGCCCCGGTGATCACGGGGAGGGACCATTTGCCGCTGCCGCCGGCGCCATCGGCGGGGCGGCCCTTGTACTCGCTGTAAAAGCTGGTCAGGCGCCAGCTTCCCAAGGCGGTGCCGCCGTTGATGGCGGTGGTGGTCTCGTAACGGGTGGGGTTCATCGGCGCCCGCGCCAAGACCTGAGGCGGGTTCCAGTGCCCGGCAGGATCGCGCCAGCTCCAACATTGCACCTGGCCGGGCAGGTCCTCGCCGCCGCGCCCGTTGCTCCAAAAAGCATACAGGATCCCCTCTTGGAGGCCCAAGGAGGCGTGGTGGGCATAGTCATAGGTCTCCAGCGAGGCCGTGAAGAGCCGCGCCACCGTGACGGGCAGCTTGGGTAGGGAGTGGAAAGGGTCAGGCAGGGCAAGATCCAACAGACCCGGTTTCAAGAGCAGGACCGGTTCATTATCCATGGTGGCCCTCCTCGCATGCGCCGCTGACGATGAGAGGCGCGTGTGACTTTGGCGCCGAGCTAACCTTTCGCTGTGCAAGGCTCCGTTGCTACAGCCTGAATCAACGCCTTGATATAGCCCAGGGCAAAGGCATGGGCGCGATAGTGCCCGGGATCGTCGGGGGCGGAGGGAAAATGATCGGGCACGAACACGCCATCATAGCCCACCTCTTTGTAGATGCGCATGGCCTTGGCCATGTCCACATCGCCCTCGTCGGGATAGACCTCGTCGAACTTTAAAAAGCCGCCGCGGATATTACGGAAATGCACCCAGAAGATTTTGCGCCGTTGGCCGAAATAGCGGATGGCCTCGTATACCTGGTCGGGGTGGGTGCACATCTCGGCGATGGTCCCTTGGCAGAAATTCAACCCATGATAGGGGCTATCGCTCAGGGCCACAAACCGTTTGACGCCCTCGATGCTGCCCAGCACCCTTTCCACCCCGCGATACCCCACGCCAGGCGGCATGCCGGGGTCGTGCTGGTGGCAGCCCAGTTTCACCTTGAACTCCTCTGCGACGGGGATCACGCGCCGCACAAAGTATTCGATCCGTTCCCAGGCCATCTCGGCGGTGATGGGGGCGTAAGGGTGGGGCGGGTCGTTCTTGAGCGCCGCATAATCAAAATGGCTATACGTCGCGCCGCCGCGACCGGGGGTGCGGTAGGGCGTGCGCACCACCGGCAGGATGGCCAAGTTGTAGAGCAAAAGCGGGATGCCGGCCTTGGCCGCCGCCTCGATGGAGCGGCAGACTTGATCGATATCGCGGTCCCGCTCCGGCGTGCCCAACATGATGTTGGGCCAGACCTGGTGTTCGATCCCCGCCGAGGTGAGGGGCAGATGCATGGCCGCGAGCTTTAAACCAAAAGATTCCACGTGCTCGCGCACGCGCATCAGCGCATCGGCGTGCCAGGCGCCGTCCTCCTCCAGGCCCAAGCCTTGACCGGGCGAGGTATCTATGTAGGTGACCCCCATCTGCCGCAGAAAGGTGAACATCTCATCCGAGTAAGGCACCTGAGAACCGACGTGCATCGAGACCCCCAATGAGAAAATGGTGTAATGCGAATTTATTGTAGCGAATAATTGAGCAAAATGCCAATCCGCGAGCATTTACGCTTGGCAACGCGGACGATTGGAGTTATATTAGGGCCATATCACCCTTGGGAGGTTGGCATGAGCTATCAGATCGGTATGGATGCCCTCAATTTGCGGCCCACGCCGCGTCTGGCCCACACAGAGTATTGCGATCACCATCCGCTGATGCGAGCGGTGACGGGCCTGACGGAGGATGATCCCAACTTTGTGCCCGAGTTCTTTCGCCGGTGGGAGTATGATTTCATTTGGTCCACTGACGGTGGTCCCATCCCCTGGGAACAGCGTGGCCGCACTACCGATATGGGCCATGCGGAGTTTATGGAGGGTGGCGTAGATCGGCGCGAGCCCAAAGAGTGTCCCTTCCACACCGTGGAGGAGGTGTGGGCCTTTGACGCGGTGGCCGAATACGGGCTGCTCGATTTCAAGACTCTGGTGGATTATTACGAGGGGCGTTATCAGGAGATGCGCCGCCGCTTCCCTGAACAGGTGTGGACGGGGGGCTACTATCGCACGCTGATCTCGGGGGCCATCGCGGCCTTTGGCTGGGACATGCTCCTTTTGGCGGCCTCCGATCTGCACCGCTTTGCCAAGGTGCTGGATACGATTCACCAGCAGACGATGCACCACGTGCGCGCCTGGGCGGCAACCTCCATCGAGGTGTTCATGTGCCACGACGATATGGTCTGGACCTCCGGCCCCTTCCTGAAGCCCAGCTTTTACCGCGCCGAGATCTTTCCGCGCTATAAAG
>DAOTZU010000022.1:0-3030 GCA_034433995.1 Anaerolineae bacterium | reverse complement strand
GCAGACCCGTTTGGGAGGCCCGGGAGCTCCTCCGCCAAAGCGCCTTGCCCCTGGAGGAGGCCTCTGGGGCGTTGCACGGCCTCATCGCTGGCGGCCAGGTGATCTGCCTCGCCAACCACGTGCCCCCTAAGGAGGCCTTGCCCCAGAGCGGGGCGGGGGTCCTCTTGCAGAGCGCCTGGGCCACTTTGCAAGGGCAGATCCGGCAACATTTACAGAGCTATCACCAGAAATACCCCTTGCGCAGCGGCATGTCGCGGGAGGAGCTCAAGAGCCGGGTGCAGTTGGATGGGGCGCTCTTGAACCAGGCGCTGGAGCGGGCCAACCAGGAGGGCTGGGCGGTGACCAGCGCCGCCACGGTGCGCCTGGCGGAGCATCAGCCCGTGCCCTCGCCTGAGGAGCAGCGAGCCATCCAGCGGGTGATGGCCCTCTTTCGTGAGAATCCCTATCTTCCGCCCTCGGTGGCCCAGGTGGAAGAGATCCTGGGGGGAGAGTTGCTGCAATACCTTTTGGAACAGGGCCGGCTGGTCAAGGTGAGCGATGAGGTGCTTTTTGACCGAGAGACCTACGAAGAGATGGTGCGCCGCCTGGTGGCCCGGCTCAAGGAAAAGGGCGAGATGACCGTGGCCGAGGTGCGCGATCTCTTGAACACCAGCCGCAAGTACGCCCTGGGCTTCCTGGAGGACCTCGATCGCCGCCAGATTACCAAGCGCCTGGGCGATACCCGCGTGCTGCGCTAGGGCCTGAGCCGCTGCGCTGAGAGGAGAGATGTGCCATGGCCGAACGCAAGATCGAGATCCGGGTGGATGAGGAACTGGCCCGCCGGTTGGATGCTCGCGCGGCAGATCTGGGCCAGAATGTGGTGGAGGTGGCGCGGCAAGGGCTATTGACCTGGTTGGGCAGTTGGGGGTTACGGTATGCCACCCACATTGTGCAGCCGGGCGAGACCCTGGGCACCATAGCCCAGCGCTACTATGGCAATAGCGCCAAATACATGGTGATCGCCGCCTTCAACGGCATGACGAACCCCAATCTGATCCATGTGGGCCAGGTGTTGCGCATTCCCGAAGTGGGGCCGGCGGCTCCCTTGCCCAAGGGGGAATCGCCCTACATCTTTGGGCTGCACGATCGGGGCGGCGAGCATTACATGGGTTGGGCCGGACGCAAAGGTTGGGTGTTGGTCACCGAGGAACTGGGCGCCAACCCCCAGGATTGGAGCAGCCGCTCCTACAGCGACCTGGCCGACAAGGGTTATGGCGTCATCGTGCGCCTGAACCACGGCTATAACGAGAACGGCACCTTGCCCCGCTCCGAGCGGTACCAGGATTTTGCCGTGCGCTGCGGCAATTTCGTGGAGCGCTCCGATGGATGCCATATCTGGATCATCGCCAACGAGCCCAACTTGGCCGTGGAGCGTCCCGGTGGGCCGCAGAACGGTGAATGGATCACGCCGGATAAATACGTCGCCGCCTTCAAGGCCTGCCGTCAGGAGATTCGTCGCCGCCCCGGCCACGACAAGGACCAGGTGGTGGTGGCCGCCGTCGGCCCTTGGAACACCCAGACCCCTTATCCTACCAACCCCAGCGGCGATTGGATCATCTATTTTCAAGATATTCTGCGAGGTTTAGGCAGCGAATTGGACGGCATCGCCATCCACACCTACGCCCGCGACCCCGACCCGGCCAACATCGTCAGCGAGGCCAAGATGGATCCGCCCTTTAGCCATCGCCGCAAGATGTTCCGCACGTATATTGATTTTATGGAGGCTATCCCCGCTGCTCTGCGCCATCTTCCCGTCTATTTGACGGAGACCAACCAGAACGCCCCCTGGCAGGATAGCAACAACGGCTGGGTGCAGGAAGCCTACGCCGAGATCAACCGCTGGAACTCGGATCCCAGCCACCAAAAGATCCGTTGTATGTTGCTCTATCGCTGGGAGCAGCACGACATGTGGTACATTGCGGGGAAAACCGGCGTGATCAACGATTTCCGGGACGCGTTGCAACACGAGTACCGCTGGTACGGCTGAGGACTAGACCTGTCGGGTCTGCAAAGACCCGACAGGTCTCGACAGCTCTTTGCAAGGGAGAGACATGGACCTTTTCAGGAATCTCTTCAGGGGTTTGGGCCCGCGCCGCGGCGCGCAGCCGGCGGGCGGGAACGTCTCCGGTGGCAGCCTCACCGCGGGAGAGGTGATCAAAGAGCCGCCCATGGTCATCGACGGGCGGTGCATGTCGGCGGAGGAGTTTGTGCGCTATGTGGAGGGCTTGGCCTTTGAGCCGCCGCTGCCCACGCGCATCTTTTTGCACCACACCTGGCGGCCCACCCGGGAACAATGGCGCGGCCGCGATACCATCTTGGCCATGAAGGCCTACTATGAGCGGCAGCTCTGGCAGGATTCCCAGGGCCGCTGGCACGAGGGCTGGACGGCCGGGCCCCACCTTTTTATCGCCGAGGATGGCATCTGGCTGTTTAGCGACCTGCGCTACGATGGCGTGGGCGTTTACGGCCACAACTATCGCTCGCGCCACGTGGAGATGGTGGGCGATTATGATGTGGAGCTGCCCAGCGGCGCCACATTGAGCAACACCATCGCCGCCCTGGGCATCCTCCATGAACGGCTGGGGCTAGATATCAATGCCCTCAACTTTCACCGGGATTTTTCCAGCAAGTCGTGTCCAGGGGCGGCGGTGCAAAAAAGTTGGATCATCCCCCAGGTGGCGGCCTGGATCGAGAGCTATCGCCGGGCCAAGGAGGCGCCCACGCCCTCCCTGCGGCAGACGTTGACCCGCATGATCCAGGACATGCTGGTGCACACCGAGCCCAGTTTCGCCCTGGCCAAGGCGGGCAACCAGCGGGGCCTGGTGGGGGCCATCACCGACGAGATCCCCATGGAGATCGATAACCGGGGTTATGTGGTGCAATTCTTTGCCGAGGCGCTCCTGGTGCCCGTCAACCAGTGGGATAAGGTGCAGTCCCTGGCCGAATACGAGCGGGCGCGCAGCAGCGAGGCCCCCGAGAGCCTCGGCACCG
>DAOTZU010000021.1:0-2185 GCA_034433995.1 Anaerolineae bacterium | reverse complement strand
GCCCCGCTGGAGTGGCTGCGCACGTTAGAGATCATCGCGCAGCGCCTGCAACTGCGGCTTTTGGGCCTTGTGCCCCAGCAGATGGCCCTGGCCGCCACCCTGAGCGAACCCGCGGCCCTCTTGATCGTGGTGGATGAGCATTACTCCTCCCTCAGCCTGGTGCGCCACGGGCGCGTGGAGAGTTCGGCCCTGGTGGAGTTGGGCGAGCGCGAGATCATCGCGGCCACCGCCGAGGCCCTCAACCTCCACGGGCGCCAAGCCGATGCGCTGATGCGGGCCTACCGAGCACAGCAGTTGCGCGAGGAGGTGGAGGCCCAGTTGGCGCGGGCCTTTTGGGTGGAGCTGCGCCGTTGGATGCAAGCCCTGGCCCAAAAGGCCAAGGAGGCGGCGCGGAACGCGCCTGTGCCCGATCGCGTCTATCTGCTGGATTTGACCCGCCGCCTGCCGGAGGCGCTCCTTTCTCTGCGCACCGCCTTCTGGCAAGAACAGGTGGGCACGGCGCGCCGGCCCCAAGTGACGGATTGGAGCGAGGGCGCCGTGCGCAACGTTTTGGATTGCACCGGCCAGGCCGCCGAGGTCAACCTATTGCCGTTGCGCGCCCTGGCCTACTATGTGGCCGAGGTCTATGGGCCGGGCGGCGATCTGGATCGCGCCCTGCTGGAGACGATCCGGTAAGTTTGTCGCTCCCCAAGCCAAGCAGAACCTATGGTGAAGGAGGAGAAACATATGGCTACCACACGCGAGAAATCCACCAATGTGGCCTTGCAGTTGGTGCTCCTGCTGGGTTTGGTGAGCGCCCTTGGCGATATCACCTACGAAGGCGCCCGGAGCGTCAGCGGCCCCTATCTGGCCGCGCTGGGGGCCGGGGCCGCGGCCATCGGCCTGGTTTCGGGGCTGGGCGAGTTCCTGGGCTATGCCTTGCGCTTGGTCGCCGGGTATATTGCCGACCGCACCAGGGCCTATTGGGTGGGCACGTTCCTCGGCTATGGTCTCTTGGTCTCCATCCCTTTATTGGCACTGGCGCAGCGGTGGGAGCTGGCCGCCCTGTTCCTCATCCTGGAGCGGGTGGGCAAAGCGGTGCGCTCGCCCTCGCGCGATGCGATCCTCTCCCACGCCACCAAGCGCATGGGGCGCGGCTGGGGCTTTGCGGTGCACGAGGCGCTGGACCAGGTGGGCGCTGTGCTCGGGCCGCTCATCTTGACGGCGGTTTTTATGCTCAAGGGCAGCTACCGCAGCGGTTTCACCGTGATGTGGATTCCGGTGGCGTTGCTGCTCCTGGCCCTCACCGTCGCCTGGCGGCGCGTGCCCTCCCCCGAGCTTTTGGAAATAGACTCTGGGAGCCCAAACCTGGACGATAAGGCTAAACTGGGCCCGGCCTTCTGGGCCTATGCCGCCTTTACCTTTTTGAGCGTCGCGGGTTTCGCAGGGTTCCCCCTCATCTCCTTTCATTTGGTGACCCAAAACGTCGTGCCGCAGGCGCAGATCGCCATCCTTTACGCGGTGGCGATGGGTGTGGACGCGGGCGCGGCGTTGTTGGCGGGCAAGGCGTACGACCGCATGGGCTTGCGGTCCTTGGTTCTGGTGCCTTTTCTCACCGTGGTGATACCTTTTCTGGCCTTCTCCAGAGGGTATGCCCTGGCCGTGGTGGGGATTATCCTCTGGGGCATCGTGATGGCCTTTCACGAGGCCACCATGCGAGCAGCCATCGCCGACCTGTGCGCCATCAGGCGTCGGGGCCTGGCCTATGGCATTTTTAACACCATCTATGGGGCGGCGTGGTTCGCGGGCAGCGCCATCATCGGCTGGCTGTACGATCTTTCCCTAGCTTGGATTCTGGGCTATGTGGTGGCGCTAGAAGCCATCGCGTTGGCCGCCTTTATCTTGGTGCGCAAGACATCACGGGCCACCGCCCAAGGGTAGGGCCGAGACGCCCGGATTCCCTTTTTTGGAGGAGGATATTTGCGTCCTATTGAGGTCATTCATCTCTCCTATCGGGATCATATAGATACCATCCGTGAGCTGTTGCTCAACGCCACCACCGGCGCGCAGGTGTGGTTGGTGGCTCCTTGGGGGCTGCGGGCCACCCGAGATCTGGTCCATCTCAAGCTCTTGCGCCGCACGGCCGAGGCGGCGGCGTTGGACCTGCGCCTGGTCTCAAGCCACCTGGGCACCCGCGCCCTGGCCC
>DAOTZU010000020.1:0-15463 GCA_034433995.1 Anaerolineae bacterium | reverse complement strand
AAGCGTTGAGCAGGGCGAGGTCGCTGCCCGGCCGCTGTTGCAGATGCAGCACGGCGAAATCGGTCAGGGGGATCTTGCGGGGGTCGGCCACGATCAACTTGGCCCCGCGTTGCTTCACCGCCTGGCGGATGCGCATGCCGATGACGGGATGGTTCTCCGTGGTATTGGAGCCGATGATGAAATAGGATTGGGCGCACTCGGCGACGTCGTCGATGGAGTTCGTCATGGCGCCGGAACCGAACGCTGTGACCAGACCGGTCACGGTGGCGCTGTGTCAAAGCCGGGCACAGTGGTCCACATTGTTGGTGCCGAACAACCCCCGGCTCATCTTTTGCACCAAATAGTTTTCCTCGTTGGTGCACTTGGCCGAGCTGAGGAAGGCCAGGGCGTCGGGGCCGTGCTTTTGGGCCAGCTCCACGAACTTGTCGGCCACGAGATCGAGGGCCTCATCCCAGGTGGCCGGGACGAACGCGCCGTCTTTTTTGATCAGCGGTGTGGTCAACCGGTCCGGGCTGCCCACAAAGTCCCAGCCGAAACGTCCCTTGACACACGACCAGCCGTGGTTGGCGGCGCCTTCCCAGTTGGAGCTGACGCTGGTGATCTTGTTATCTTTGACGTGCAGGATCAGGCTGCAGCCGACGCCGCAGTAGGGGCAGGTGGTGACCACGTCTTGCATCTGCCAGCGTCGCCCTTGGCCGATGGCCATCTTGGGGATGAGCGCGCCTGTGGGGCATACCTCGACGCACATGCCGCAGAACTCGCAGGGCGAATCCACCAGGCTGCCGTCGTAGGCCGTGCCCACCTTGGTGTTGAACCCGCGCTGGATCAGGCCGATGGCCTCCACGCCGTTGATCTCGTCGCAAGCGCGGATGCAGCGGCGGCAGAGGATGCATTTGTTGTAATCGCGGTAGATGAAGGGGTTGTCGTCCTGCACCGGCCAGTTATGCCGCACGCCGGGGAAGCGGGTCTGCTTGATGCCGTATTCGTAGGCCAGGTCTTGCAGCTCACACGCGCCGCCCGCCTCGCAAGTCATGCAATCCAAGGGGTGGTCGGAGAGCAACAGTTCGAGGACAAAGCGCCGGGCCTCCATCACCGCCGGCGAATGGGTGTGCACCACCATCCCTTCCGAGACGGGGAAGGTGCAGGCGGGCTGCAAGGTGCGCTGTTTCTCCACCTCCACCAGGCACATCCGGCAGGCCCCGATGGGCTTGAGGGCCGGATGGTCGCACAAGGTGGGGATCCTGATCCCCGCGCTTCTGGCGGCTTGGAGGATGGTGCTGTTGCGCGGCACCGTCAGCTCGCGGCCGTCAATGGTAATGTGGACGTCTGGCATGGTCCATTCCTCCTACATGTTGTACGCGAGATAGCCACGACATACAAGGCGTGTTTCTTGGGACATCTTGGTCACTCCACGGCCCTGGGCGCTTTGGGGCCAGAGAGAGCCGGCCCTCTGCAGACCTACCAGGTCTCTGGCGACGCATGCCTTGTCCCCGCAAGTGCCCAGCGTCTCAGCCCCAGGTTCTGCCGTACATTATAACCGAAATCGTGACGAATTTCAACCCCTTTTGAGGAAATTTTTACGAAATTCGTAACGAAAACATCGGGTTACTCTTTCTCTTCCAGGTCGCAGCGCAGGCACCGTTTGCACTCTTCTCGGCAGGCGGCCTCCGTAAAGCCCAACTCCACCTCGCGCCAGTTGTTGCGGCGCACGGCCGGCTCTTGCACGGGCATCTCGGCGCGGGTGGCCTCGGCGTAATCCTCCATCTTGTAGGTGAGGGGCACCGTGTCGTAGGCCAGCCATTCTTCTTTGGAGAGGGGCTCGCCCTCTTGGAGATAGGCATCCACCGCCTGGGCCACCTTGTTCCCTTGGGCCACTGCCTCGATGACCGTGGCCGGGCCGAGGACCACATCGCCGGCGGCAAAGACGCCCGGCCGCATGGTGCTCAGTTTGTCGTTCACTTTGACGGTGGTGTTGCGGTTAAACTCCACGCCGCAATTCTCCGCGCAGCCCACATCGCTGCTCTGGCCGATGGCGGCGATGACCACATCCACCGGCAGGATGAACTCCGAGCCTTCGATGGGCTGCGGGCGCCGCCGCGCGCTCTCGTCGAACTCGCCCAGGCTCTGGCGGATCAGCTCCAACCCCTCCACCTTGTCGCCACCGATGATCTGGGTGGGGTTGACCAGAAAGTGCAGTTTGAGCCCTTCCTCCTCGGCCTCTTGCACCTCCAGCTCTTGGGCGGGCATCTCCTCCCGGGTGCGGCGGTAGACCAGGTTCACCTCCGCGGCCCCCAGGCGCATGGCCGTGCGGGCGGCATCGATGGCGGTGTTGCCGCCACCCACCACCGCCACCCGCTTCCCCCGCAGATCGGGAGCCTTGCCCAGGGCCACGTCTTGCAGGAACTCGGTGCCGCCCCAGACGCCCTCCTTGTCCTCGCCGGGGACGCGCAACGAGCGGCTGATCTGCGCCCCGATGGCCAGGATCACGGCGGCGCAGCCATCCCGCTCGAACAGATCGTCCAGGGTAAAATCGCGCCCCAGCTTGGAGTTCAAGCGGATCTCGACGCCGGCGCGCTTGATGTTCTCGATCTCGGCGTTGAGGATGTCCTTCGGCAGGCGGTATTCGGGGATGCCCACAGCCATCATCCCGCCGGCCACGGGCAGGGCCTCGTGCACCACCACCTCGTAACCCCACTGGGCCAGGCGCAGGGCCGCCGTCAACCCGGCCGGGCCGGAACCGATGATGGCCACTTTGCGGCCTTTGGCCGGCTCCAACTTGGGCGGCGTCCAGGGGTTCTTCAGCTCCTGGTCGGCCATGAAACGCTTGATCTGGCGGATGGCGATGGGCTGGTCCAGCTCGCCGCGACGGCAGCGGCGCTCGCAGAAGGCCGGGCACACCCGCCCACAGACCAGGGCAAAGGGGTTACGCTTGCGATGGATCTCCAGCCCCTCGGCATACTTGCCCTGAGAGACGAGGGCCACGTAACTGGGCACGTCCACCCCCGCCGGGCAGGCGTTGGTGCACGGCGCCCGGACCAGATCCTTGCATACGCCCGCCGGGCATCTCTTTTCCACGATATGGGCGATGAACTCATCCTTGAAGTAGCGCAACGCGCTCAGCACCGGGCCTGGGGTGAGCTGGCCCAGGGCGCAGATGGAGGCATCGGCCATACCCTTGGCCAGTTTTTCGATGGTCTCCAGATCTTCAAGCTTGCCCTCACCACGGGTGATGCGGGTGAGGATCTCCAGCATGCGCTTGCCGCCCACGCGGCAGGGCACGCACTTGCCGCAGGATTCGGCGGTGGCAAAGGTCAAGAAGAACTTGCTGAACTCGACCATGCAGGTATCTTCGTCCACCACGATCATACCACCGGAGCCCATCACCGCGCCGGCTTGGCGCAAAGAGTCGAAATCCACGTTCAGGTTCAGGCCGGAGGCGGGGATGCAGCCACCCAGCGGGCCGCCGGTCTGCACGGCCTTGAAGCGCTTGTTCTTCAAGATGCCGCCGCCGATATCAAAGATGATCTCGCCCAAGGTGATGCCCATGGGCACTTCCACCAGACCGGTGTTCTTGACCTTGCCCGTCAAGGCAAAGATGGCCGTGCCGGGGCTGCGCTGCGGGCCGATGCTGGCGAACCACTCGGCGCCCTTGGCGATGATCTGCGGGACGTTGGCGTAACTCTTGACGTTGTTGTTGTTGGTGGGCTTGCCCCACAGGCCCGCCACCGCCGGGAAAGGCGGCCGGGGCCGCGGCTCGCCGCGCCGGCCCTCGATGGAGGCGATCAAGGCCGTCTCCTCGCCGCAGACAAAGGCGCCGGCGCCCTCCTTGATTTTGAGGTCAAAGCTGAAATTCGTGCCCAAGATGTTCTCGCCCAGCAGGCCATACTCTTTGGCTTGCTTGATGGCGATCTGCAAACGCTTGATGGCCAGGGGATACTCGGCACGGCAATAGATATACCCCTCGCGGGCGCCGATGGCGTAGGCGGCAATGGCCATCCCCTCCAACACCGAGTGGGGATCGCCCTCCAAGATCGAGCGGTCCATGAAGGCGCCGGGGTCGCCCTCGTCGGCGTTGCAGACCACATATTTGATGTCGCCGGGGGCCTTTTGGGTCAGCTCCCACTTGAGCCCGGTGAGAAAGCCGGCCCCGCCGCGCCCCCGCAGCCCGGAACGTTTGACCTCGTCAATCACCTGTTCGGGCGTCATCGTGGTCAGCGCCTTGCCCAAGGCCTCGTAGCCGCCGCGGGCGATGTATTCATCGATGTTCTCCGGATCAATGAGGCCGCAGTTGCGCAGGGTGAGGCGCAGTTGCTTACCATAGAAGGGGATATCGTGGTAGAGGGGGATGGCTTGGTGGGTGAGGGGCTCTTTGTAGGTCAAGCGTTCCACCACGCGCCCTTTGACCAGGGTCTCTTCCACCACTTCTGCTACATCGGGGGAGTGCACCTGGCAATAAAAAATGCCCTCTGGGTAGATGATCATCACCGGGCCCATGGCGCAAAAGCCCCGGCAGCCCGTCTCCACCACCCGCACTTCATCGCGCAAGCCGCGACGGGCCACCTCCGCCTGCAAGGCCTTGAAGAGGGGCTCCGCGCCCGAAGCGGTGCAGCCCGTGCCTTTACATACCAGGACGTTCGCCCGGTATAGTTTCTCTGCCATGCCGTGTCCTCCTGGACGAGATGATAGGTTATTGCTGTGCTAAACGGCCCACCGTCCACTCTTCGATGACGTGGCCGTTGATGAGGTGCTCCTCAATCAGGCGTGGCACTTTGTGCGCGGTGATATTGCCATAGGTGATCCGTGGCTTGCCCGCCTGTTCGATATCCACCAAAGGCTCCCGGGCGCACATGCCGATGCAGCCCACCGTGGCCACATGGGCCTCGATATTGCGCTTGTGCAGCTCCTCCAAGATGGCGCGCATCGTCTCGCGGGCCCCGGCGGCGATGCCGCAGGTGCCCATGCCGATGATGATGGTCGTGCCGGTCTCGGTGCGCGTGGTGATCTCGCTCTGCACCTGCTCGCGGAGTTTGCGCAGCTCCTCTAACGACTTGATCTTGGGCATTTTCCCTCCTCAATGCTGGGACGGCGGGGTTTAGCCCTGGCCGTCCTCCGAAGCGTGATATAATTCCGCGTAACCCTGCCGCAGATAATCCTCCAGCCAAGCCCGCACCTGGGGATGGGTCAACGGCACCTCGCCCAGTGCCTGGCGTATCTCCTGGGTGTCGAAGGCGAATTCGCGTCCATCCACCCGATGGCGGTAGCGCACCTCGCAATCCGGGCGGGTCAGAAGCACGCTCAGGAGCGTGCTGGGCAGGTCGCCCAGGGGGGCGCGGTCAATATGATCCCACTGAAAGGTGGCCACGACCCGGGTGCCCGTGCCCGGTTGCGAGGTGATGACCAAATCCCCGCCGCAGCGCTGGGCAGCGGCCTTGAACAAAGGGATCCCCAGGCCCACCTGGCGTGTGGTACGGGTGGTAAAGAACGGATCGCTGACCCGCCGCAGCGTCTCGGCGTCCATGCCGCGCCCGTTATCGGCGACGGTGATGGTCAACAGGTTCTGTTTCGTGTCCTCGATGATCTCCAGCTCCAGGCGGTTGGCCCCGGCCTCCAAGCTGTTTTGTAAAAGATCCAAAATATGCAGGGATAACTCGCGCACTATTTCAGCTCGCGCACCAACTGCACCGCTTTTTCGGGCACCAGCCGGCCCACCACCTGATCGTTGATCACCATGACGGGGGAAAGGCCGCAGGAACCCAAGCAGTACACCACTTCGAGGGTGACACGGTAATCCGGTGTCGTCTGGCCGGCCTTGATCCCCAGCGCTTGCTCCAGGGCCGAGATGATCTTGGCCGCGCCGCGCACGTGGCAGGCGGTGCCGTCGCAGCAGCGCACCGTGTTGCGCCCCCGCCGCTCCAAGTAAAACTGCGCGTAAAAAGTGGCCACGCCATAGACCTGGCTCAACGAGACCCCCAACCCTTTGGCCACATGCCTAAGGACCTCCGGGGGCAGGTACCCATAGATCGCCTGGGCCTTCTGCAAAACGGGGATGACCGCGCCGGGCTCGGAGCGGTGTGCCTCGATGACCTCATCAAGGGGCGCCAGGTCCAAGGTCTCTTCAACCAAGCTTTTTTCCTCGTGCACGTGATTCCCTCCAAAGTTGTTCAACAACCTGATCAGGTTGCTGTGGTCAAGGCAACAACTTGATGCGCCGCCCCTCCTGGCCGTGCAGGGCGCGCTCCAATTCCCTCACGCTGGGCTCGGCCCAGGTGATGAGGGTGGCCGCGCGCATCTCGCTCAGACGATGGGCATCGCCAGAGATGAGCAAGGGCCATCCCGCCAAAGAAGGATGGCGCTGCAGCGCCTCCTCCGGCGAGATCCGCCCCGAAAGCTCCACTGCGGCCAAGGCTAACCCTGGGGGGATGAACCCCAAGTTCGCCAAGATACTGTAGGACGGGCGATCCGCATGGGCGGCGATGGGCAACCCACCCAAGGCCCGCACGCCCTCTACCACTTGTTCGATGCCCAGCGCCGTGGAGGTGAGCAGCAAGCGTTCGTTTTCGCGCACAAAATCGCCCAGTCGGTCCACAACGAACTGGGCGCCAAACACCTCGGCGCGGTTTTTAAGGGGCGGGAGGTGCGCATAGACCACCTCCTGCCAGGCCAAGGCCTGTTCCGCGGTATCGAACAGGCAGATCACGTGGATCTCTTCCCGCGTCTGCACCTCCATCCCGGCCAGGACGCTCACGCCGGAACCCGCTGCGGCCTCGCCCACGGCTTGCACATTCTCTGCCGTGTTGTGGTCGGTGATGGCGATGACCCCCAGGCCCAGCTCGCGGGCGCGCCGCACGATCAGCGGGGGAATCATCTCCACCTCCGCACACGCCGAAAGCACCGTGTGGATATGGAGATCCGCCCACATCGGGCGCAGGGCGGCGGTCACCGGAGACATGTCCCCTCAGCCCCCGCCTAACGGGAGCCTCGGATGCCCAATTGGGTCAGTTTGCCCACAATTGTGAAGGTGCTCTCTTGGGTCAAAAGGGTTGGGATCCCCTTCTCTTCCGCCTTGGCCAGGGTCTCTTCGTTGGGGTGCATGCCCTCGGTGATGATCACACAGGCGAGATCCAACAATTCGGCTACGGCGATGACGTTGAGATGGGCTTGGAGGGTCACCCACACATTGCCTGCCTTGGCCCCGGCCATGACACAACTGAGCAGGTCGGAGGCATAGCCCCCCGTCACCTCGCGCTGCAAGTTGACCTTGCCCGCGGCGACCTGCACATCGAGGGCCGAGACAATCTCCACAACCGTCGTCATGGAGCCTCCTTCCCCCAGCCTCCCGGCGTTCCGCCCCGTCGCGGCACAACGCGCGCCATCTTACTGCAACTTGAAGATGAGTTCAAGCCGCGTGCCCACGCCCACTTCGGATTCCAGTTTCATCTCATCGGCGCAGGCTTTGATGTTGCTCAGCCCCATCCCCGCCCCAAAACCCAACTCCCGGATCCAATCCGGCGCGGTGGAGAACCCCGGCTGCATGGCTTGCTCGATATCGGCGATGCCCGGGCCCTTATCGATGGCTGTGAGCCGCATCCGCTCCGGACGGATCTCGGCGATCATCTCGCCGCCGTAAGAGTGAATGATAATGTTGGTCTCGGCCTCGTAGGCGGCCACGGCCACCCGTCGCACGATGCGCGGGTTGGCGCCCAGACGGTCCAGGGCGCGCTTGATCTTGCTAGAGGCCTCGCCGCCGTGGACGAAATCCTGCGCCTTGATAAAGTAGCGCAGGATCAGCCCCGTCTGGTCGGACTCGATATCCTCGAAAATGTGGCTGGCCCGATAGCGGTGGATCTCCTCCGCGTGCCATTGCACTTCCATCTGGCGCAACAGCCCGCGCACGATATCGCCCTTGGTGAGGATGCCCACCAACTTGCCCTCGGCATCCACCACAGGGAAGCGGCCATACCCCAACCGAGCGAAAAGGTTGACGGCGCTGACCACCGAATCATCCGCCCGCACCGAGACCACCCGGCGGGTCATCTTTTCGCCCACCGTCGCCTCGAGCTCGCCCTTTTCCAGCGCCACGATCAGGTTCTCGATGCTGATCATGCCCACCAGTTGGCCCTCGTGCACCACCGGCACGCCCGAGATGCGCTTGACGCGCAACAGCTCTTTCAGCTCGCGGATCGTGCATTCCGGCGTGACCCAGATGACGTTCTTGGTCATCACCTGCTCGATCTTGAGCTCGTAGACCAGCTCCTGGACCTTGGTGAGCTCGGTTGGCCTCTGGCTCACAGCAGCGTTTCCTCAACAAGCCCCGTCATGCGCACGTTATGCGTCCTCGCCAAAGGCCTCCCGCCATGTTTTCAGGGCCAGCTCGAACAGGCCACAACTGGCCAAGCCAGCTTGGTACAAGCGGCCACACGTCTCGTACATGGTATAACGCGAAGCCAAAAGGGGGATGTTCTTTTCCGCCGCCAAGGCGATGGTCTCGGCGGGGGGATATTTGCCCCGCACAAAGACGATGGCCTGAATGCCCGCCATCTCGGCGGTGCGAATCACCTGGGGATTGGTCAAGCCGGTGAGGAGCAGGGTGCCGGCATGGGTAAAGGCAAGGACATCGCTCATCAGGTCGGCACCGCAGGCCATGCGCACCTCTTGGCTCAGATCCAGATCCTTGGAGATCGCCTTGCCGTCAATGATTTTGAGCACCTCTTCCAAGGTCATCGGCTCAACTCCTTTTGACCTGCAAGCCTGGCACCGTCTCCGCTCCGATCGTCCCTTATCTCACAAACTCGAGCTATTCTAACATGAGCGTGTCGCTTGTCAAAATGCAAATCAGGGTTGGCTGGCCGAACGCGCCACATAATCTTGGCCCAGGATGATGCGCATATCCAGCTCGCCCCCGTTGCCCGGCTCTTGGCGGATATTCTCTGCCGGCACATGCAACTCCGCAGCCAGGGCTTGTAGCGTATAGGGCTTTTGGCCATATGCGATAATGATGGTCTGGGGATAATCCAGCCGTTCCGCTGCCCCGTAGCGCACCACGTTAAAGCCTTTCTCGCGCAACCGTTCCGCCGTGGTCTGGGCCAGCTCGGGCACCGATGTGCCGTTGAGCAGCTCGATGCGGCTCTTTTCGTCCAACATCTGCCATTGGGCCAGGCTGGGCGTCGGCGCGGCCGAGGCCACAGCAATGGGGAAAAGTTCATCCAGCAGGGGGCGGATCTTGTCCCAATCGGGCACCTCCACCAGCCAGCCTTGAGGGGTCATTTTGCTGGTGGTCATGGAGCTATCGATGATGCCGGAGCGCACCCGCGAGCTATCCATACGCTGCACGATTTGGGCCAGGGCCAGGATCTCGTCCAGGGTCATGTCCGTCTTGACCGTGTCGCCGGCCAGCTCGATGAGCTTGGGGATGCGGGAAAGGGGGATGCTCAGGCTGAGGGCGCGGTCCAAGGCCGCCCGGAGCACCTGCTGCTGGCGGGCCATGCGGTCGAAATCGCTGGAGCCGTGGCGCGAGCGGACGTATTGCAGCACCCTTTTGCCATCCATGTGCTGCACGCCCGCGGGGATATCCAGGACAAAAGTGCCATAGTTCTCGTCGGGGTAGGCCTCATCGTGGATGGGCTTTTCCACGTTGATGGTCAACCCGCCGATGGCATCGATCAGTTTCTCAAAGCCGGTAAAGTTGATGCGCACATAATAGTGCACCGGGATCCCGAAATTGTACCAGATGGTCTTTTTGGCCAAGGCCACACCCCCGCCGGGGTAGCGTTCGCTATCGCCCAAAAAGTGGGCGGTATTGATGCGGTTCTCGCCATAGCCGGGGATGGTGACCCACAGATCCCGGGGGATGGAAAGCACGGAGGCGGAATCTGTAGCGGGGTCCACAGAGACCAAGATCATGGTATCGGTGCGCCAGGGGCCGGTCTCCTGGGGACGTTGGTCTATGCCCAAGAGCAGGATGTTGACCCGTTCTTTTTTCTGCACGATATCGGGGAGATCCTGCTGCGGCGCCCGGCCTTCGATGGCTCCTGAATTGGTGATGTTGCCGATGAAGGGTATAGAGGGCCGGGCTACAAGGGCGCGTACGGTGGAGAAGAACAAATAACCCGAATAGAGGGCGCCGAAAAGGACGATCACTGTGATAAAACTATAGAGGGCGCGGCGCCAGGAGCCATGCCCGGAATCGTTGCCCATGCCAGATCGCCTTGAGAGGTATATGCCGATCGCGGCGATTGTAGCATAAAGTCTCTGTTATGGCAAAGTTGGCGACACGCTTGACACGGGCGGCACGCTTCGCTATCATCCCCCCAGGCCGATTCAAGAGCGCGTTGCTCCGAAATTTTCCCAGAACTCGCTGGAGAAATGCTCGGGTCGGGGCGACCTCTGCGGCTAATCCCTCTGACGAGCACGCCATGTCCAAGATTGTTTGGGTGTTGAGTATTTTGTGGTGTCTTTTGGCTTTGCTGGCTTGCCAAATCCCCCGGCCGGCGTCGCCGGTGCCTACGGCCGGGGAAGTTTCTGTGACGGTGTCTCCGGCAACCCCTGAGCCTCAGAGCACTCCCTCTCCGCGACCCGTCTCTGCGCAACCGCAGGATGCGCCGGCCTCAACGCCCGATTTCGCTACTCCGCCGCCGCACCCCTCTGCCTCGCCCAGCCCCACCTTGGTGCCCGCTTTGCGGCCGAACGCCGCCCAGCAGGCCTTTGAGGATGGGGATTATGCCCTGGCCATCGCCCTTTGGCAGGAGCTGTTGGCGACGGCGCCACAGGCCGAGCGCGCCGGCTTGGCCTTGGCCCTGGGCCGGGCTTATCTGGCCCAGGGGGAACGGGAGGAGGCCATCGCCTATCTGGTCCGCGTGGTGGAAGAGTCCGCGCAGGAGGCCCAGGTGAGCGAGGCATTGGGCCTTTTGGGCGGGGCCTATGAGGCCCTGGGAGCATGGCGCGCCGCCATCGAGGCCTATGAGCGTTATCTGGCCCTGGAGGACGTGGCGGCCCCCTATGTGCGGCAACGTATCGCCGCCGCCCACCGGGCCTTGGGGGAGGAGGAGCAAGCCGCCCGACAGTTGGAGGCCATCCCCCTGGCCGATGTGCCCCCCGCCAAAAGGGCCGAACTTTTGGAGGAGCTGGCCGAGCTGCGTTTGACCTTGAAAGATTTTGCCGGGGCCCTGGCGGCCTATGATCAGATCCTCTCCTTCGCCACCCGCGCCGATTATCGCCCCTTGGTCCTGGCCAAGCGCGCGGAAGCCTTGCGCCAGGCGGGGCGCGAGACGGAGGCCGTCGCCCAGTGCCTCCAGATCCTGCGGGATTTCCCCACCCACAGCGCCGCTTACTCGGCCCTTTTGATGCTGGACGCCTTGGGCGCCGACCAGGTGGATGCGCTACAACGCGGCGTGATCTTGTACCACGCCGGCCAATACGCCGCCGCGCTCACCGCTTTGCAGCGTTACCTGCGCGCCCCGGCGGCCGCCCAGGCGGCCAAGGCCCATTACTATACCGGCCTGGCCTATGCCGGTTTGCGGGATTATGCCCGCGCCTTTGAGGAGTATGATTGGGTCATCGAACGCGCCCCGGAGGATCCCCTCATCGCTGAGGTTTGGCTGGCCAAGGCGCGGGCGGCGGCCGCCTACGGGGGAGATCCCACGGGGATCTATCACGAGTTCTGTCGGCGCTATCCCCAGCACCCGCGGGCGCCGGAGGCGCTGTGGTTGGCCGCTGTCTCTGCGGAGCGGGCCAAAGATTGGCGCGGCGCAGCCGGCGCCTACCAGCGGCTGGTGGAGCAATATCCCGCCGATTCCCGCGCTGAGGAGGCGGCCTTTCGGGCGGGGTTGGCCCTCTATGCTCAAGGCAAGATGCAGGAGGCGAGCCAAGTGTGGTCCGCCGCCCTAGCCAAGGCCACGCTCTCTGAAGCGCGCGCCCGTCTGCTCACTTGGCTGGGCTTGGCCGCCCAAGCCTCCGGCGATGCGGCGACGGCGGCCAAACATTGGCAGGAGGCCGGCGCCGCCTCGGAAGGATACTATGGCCTGCGGGCCCAAGACCTATTGCGCGGGGTCGTGCTGCGGCTACCGCCCACGCCGTGGGGCCAGCTCCCCGATGGCGCGCTGAGCGAGGCGGATTGGCAAGCCCTAACGGCCTGGGTGCAGGGTTGGAGCAAGGGGAGCGCCGCTCTAGACGCTGTGTTATTGCGCCGTGCTGCCGCCCTCCAGCGGCTGGGCTGGCGCGCCGAGGCGCTCACCCTTTATCGCTTGCTGCGCGAACAGGCGGCCAACGATCCCGCCGGCTTGCTGGCCTTGGCGCGGGTCTGCGAGGAAGCGGGTGTCCTTTCGGTGAGCATCTCGTGCGCCGAGCGTCTTTTCGCCTTGGCTCGCCAGGCGGCCGCGCCCTCTCCGCCGCCGGGTCTGGCCCGGCTGGCCTATCCCACCCGTTACGGCCACCTGGTGAGCGCGGAGGCGGAACGCCTGGGGGTGGATCCCCTCCTTTTCCTGGCTCTAATCCGCCAAGAGAGCCGCTTCGATCCCCAGGCGGTGTCTTATGCAGGCGCGTTGGGCTTGACTCAGGTGATGCCCGCCACCGGCGCCTGGATCGCGGCGCGGCTGGGCGAGGGGGATTATCGCCACGAGTGGCTGCTGCGGCCTGTGGTCAGTGTGCGTTATGGCGTCTGGTATCTGGCCATGCTCCTGGATCAACAAGGGCGCGATTGGGTTGCCGCCCTGGTGGGCTATAACGCCGGCCCCGGCAACCTCGAACGTTGGACCGGCGGCCAACCCATCCGGGATTACGACCTCTTTTACGAGACCCTCCCTGTGGCCCAGACCCAAAGTTACCTGCGCACCATCTATGAGCAGTATCGCCGCTACGAGGCAATCTACCGTCCGCCGGCGCAATAAACAAGGCCGCCCGGCGCCGGGCGGCCTTGAAAAGCGCGTGGGGCGGCGGCTCAGATGAACAGGCTGGCGTTGGCCTTGTCCATGGCGTTGATAAAAGAGGCCACGCCGCCGATCTCCACCCCATCCATCAGCTCCTCCGGCTTGATGCCCATCATGTCCATGGTCATCTGGCATGCCACCAAGCGCACGCCGTTGGCCAGGGCGGAGCGGATGAGCTGCGGCAGAGGATCGATCCCCTTGGCTTGCATCACCTTTTTCATCATCCAGGTGCCCATGCCGCCCATATTCAGGCGAGAGAGTTTGAGGGCGTCGGCCCCCTTGGGCAGCATCCAGCCAAACATCTTTTCCACCAGGTTCTTTTTCACCGGCTTGGGATCGCGCCGGCGCAAGATGTTCAACCCCCAGAAGGTAAAGAACATGGTCACCTTTTGCCCCATGGCCGCGGCGCCGTTGGCGATGACAAAGGATGCCAAGGCGTGATCCAGATCGCCGGAAAAGACCACCATGGTCTTGGCATTGGTCGTCGCTCCCTGTGGCCCCGCGATAACCTGGGGTTTGGCGGCGCCTTTGCGGATGAGGGCTTTGATCGTCCCATCCTCTCCGCCGAGTTCCAGCAGATCGTTGCCGGTGTTTTCGCACCACGCGGCGACATCGCGGCGGAACCCCGGGTCGGAGGCCAACACCTCCAGCACTTCGCCGGGACGCAGCTCCTGGATGCGCTTGTACACCGCCATGATGGGCCCCGGGCATTGCAGCCCCAGCGCATCGAGCCGTGCTGTGGGGGCGTAGGTGATGGCCGTGGTCGGCGCTGCGGTCCGGGCCGCGTCCGGAGCGACGCTCTCGCTCTCGGCGCTTTTGGCCAGGGAATCACCCCGCTGGGGCGGCTGACAGGTGTCGAAATTATCCTGTTGTTCCGTCGCCACTTGGTAGGTGCGCCAGCCGCCGGAGATATTCTTGACCTTGAACCCCTGCTGCTTGAGCATCCGCTCCATCACGTACGCGCGACGGCCTATGGCACAGTAGAGGAACCATTCCTTGCTCTTGTCCAGCTCGCCGAGGCGACGGCGCAATTCCACGTTGGGGATGTGCACCGCGCCGGGGATGTGTCCCGCTTGCCATTCGGCGTCGGTGCGCACGTCGAGGATGCCGGTGGTGTCGGGATCACGCTGGAGCACGTCGCGCCATTCCACCAGCTCCGTATCCCCGCGCAGCCGGTTGGCGGCCACATAGCCGGCGATATTCACCGGGTCCTTGGCCGCGCCGTAGGGCGGGGCATAGGGCAGGTCGAGGTTCTCTAGGTCAAAGACCGTCATCCCCGCTTTGAGGGCCGTGGCCAGCACACCGATGGTGCGGTCCACCGCGTTATAGCCCACCACCTGCGCCCCCAAGAGTTTCCCTTCGCCGGGGGTGTAAAGAAGCTTGATCGTCTGGGGCTTGGCGCCCGGATAATAACCTGCATGGTCATCGCTATGGGTGATGCTGCTGAGGAAGGGGATGCCCTGCTGTTGCAACGTTTGGCTGTTTGCGCCCGTGCAAGCGGCCGCGAGATCAAAGATCTTGACGATGGAGGTGGCCAAGGCGCCGGGGTAGGGATGCCGGCGACCGACGATGTGGTCGGCGGCGATCCGAGCCTGGCGGCTGGCGGGGCCGGCCAGAGGCACGGCGCCCCAAGCACCCGTCACGGGGTTGAACACTTGGACCGCGTCGCCCACGGCATAGATATCCGGGTCGGAGGTCTGCATGTGTTCGTTGACCAGGATATGGCCCCGGGGACCCAGCTCCAATCCGGCCCCCCGGGCCAGGTCGCTCTCCGGCCGCACGCCGATGGCCAGGACGATCATATCGGTGACGGTGCTGCGGCCGCTGGCCAGGGTCAGCTCGAGTTGGCCGTTCTCCAGATGCTTCACCGCCCGCAGCCCATCGCCCAAGGCCAGGCGCACGCCCTTTTCCCGCAGATGGCGGTGCAAGATGGCGGCCAGCTCGAAATCAAAAGAAGACATGACCTGGTTGAGCATCTCCACCACGGTCACGGTGAGGCCGCGGGCCATCAGGTTTTCCGCCATCTCCAGCCCGATGAAGCCGCCCCCCACCACCACGGCGTCGCGCACGTTCCCCTGGTCCACCCGCTCCTTGATGGCGTCCATGCTGGGGATATCGCGGAGGGTGTAAATGCCCGGCGCATCGATGCCGGGGATGGGCGGCACGATGGGCTTGGCGCCGGGGGAGAGGATCAGTTTATCATAGGCCAAACGGTAAGGCGTGCCACCCTTGACGGGGCGCACCTCAACCTCTTTGGCCGCTCGGTCAATGCGCACCACCTCCTGCTCGGTGCGCACATCGATGGCAAATTCCCCCTTGAGCTTCTCCGGGGTGGAGACGAGCAGCGCTTCGCGCTCTTTAATGACGCCCCCGATGTGATAGGGCAGGCCGCAATTGGCAAAAGAGACGTACGGTCCGCGCTCGATGACGATGATCTCGGCGGTTTCATCCAGCCGCCGCAGCCGCGCCGCCGCCGAGGCGCCGCCGGCCACCCCACCGACGATAATGTATCTTGACATGTTACCCCCTGCTTGCGTAAGTGA
>DAOTZU010000019.1:0-6989 GCA_034433995.1 Anaerolineae bacterium | reverse complement strand
TATCCGTGTCCTCAAAAACGGCAAGGAATTGGGGCTCAAACACCTGGAATACGCCTATCAGGAGAACGAGGGGGGCATTGCCCAGGCCCTGAGCCTGTGTGAGGATTTCGCCGATGGCGGTCCCATCGCCGTCATCTTGGGCGATAACACCACCGACGCCGATATCTCCAAGGCAGTGCAAGAGTTCACCGGGGGAGCGCTGGTCTTTTTGCGCCAGGTGCCCGATCCGGAGCGCTTTGGCGTGCCGGTGTTCGCCCCGGATGATCCCAGCCGCATCATCGCCATCGAGGAAAAGCCCGCCAAACCCAAGAGCCAATACGCGGTGACGGGGTTGTATCTGTATGATCACCACGTGTTCGACTATATCCGGCGCACCAAACCTTCCGGGCGGGGCGAACTCGAGATCACCGACGTGAACAATATGTACATCGCCGCGGGAACCTTGCGTTGGGCCAAACTGGAGGGTTTTTGGTCCGATGCCGGCACCTTTGAGAGCCTCTTCCGCGCCAACGCCTACTGGGCGCAAAAAGTGACGGGCATCGCCTGCGAGGATTTCAAGGCCTACCTCTAGGAGGGTGTTGAAAAAAGGCGCATAGAGGCCTTGCCCGCCGTCGGATGGAATCCGACGGCTCTGCAAGCCCGCGCCGCGGGCTTACCATCCCCAGACGTCGGTTTCTAACCGACGGGGGCATTTCTCGACACCCTCACCTCTAGCCCGGAAAGGAGGACACCATGTTCCGCTTCCGTCCGTTTTTCCGCCCCCATTGGCGGCCGGGCATGCGCCCGTTCTGGGGTTGGCGCCCGCCGCGTTGGGGGCCACGGCCGCCGATTTTCTGGGGGATGCGCTGGGGGTGCTGGCTCTTGGGCCTGGCCCTGGTGGTGTTGCTGGTGCTCGCGGTGCTGGCACTGCGCACCATTTTCTGAGTAAACCCAGAAGTTTTCACTCTCTTCCCGGCTGATAGCCGAAGGCTGTAAGCCCATCGCTCTCTCGAGGAGGTCCACATGTATCGTGCACTGGTTCCCGGCGCCATCGGCCTCAAGGTACCCTTCGCTGAGGCCGCAAGACTCGCCGAAAAGTACGGTTTTCAAGGCATCGGCCTCGGCATGGGCGAGCTCAAGGAGCTGGGGCTGGATGAGGTGCGGCGCCTGCTCCGGGACCATCATCTCGTGCCGGCCTTGAGCTGGATCCCGGTCAACTTTCGCCAAGATGAGGCCACCTTTGAGCGTGACCTGGCCGAACTCCCCGCCTTCTGCCAGATGATGGCCGACCTGGGTTGCACGCGCCTGACCACATGGCTCATGCCTTGGCATGAGACCTTGCCCTACCAGGCCCATTTTGCCCAATTGCGAGAGCGCACGGCGCGCATCTGTGAGGTTTTGGCCCGCTATGGCCTGCGTTATGGGCTAGAGTTCGTGGGGCCCGAGACCTCTCGCGCCGGCAAGCCCTACCCCTTTATCCACGACTTGGCCGGCCTCTTGGAGCTCATCCGGGCCGTGGGCGCAAAGAACCTGGGCGTCCTCCTGGATTGCTGGCATTGGTACACCTCCGGCGGCACGGCGGAGGATTTGGCCCAGCTTTCCGATGACCTCGTCGTGGCGGTGCACGTCAACGACGCGCCAGCCGGCATCCCCCGCGAACAACAAATAGACTCGGCACGAGCTATGCCCGGCGAGACCGGCGTGATTGACATCGCCACCTTCATGCGCGCCCTGGACCGCATGGCCTACAGCGGCCCCATCGTGGTGGAGCCGTTCTGCGCCTGGCTCAAGGAGCTTGCGCCGGAGGAGGCGGTGGCCGCCACGGCCAAGTCGCTGGACAAGATCTGGGCCTTGGCCGGGCTATAGGCCAAGGCTCACCAGCGCAGCGTGGGGCTGGAGAACAGCTCCAGCTCGTTGCCGTCCGGATCGCGGAAGAAGGCCAGACGGATATCGCCCACGTTGGTGGGCGTCACATGGAAGGCCACTCCCTTGGCGGCCAGCTCGGCGTAGGTGGCATCCACATCGTCCACCTGGAAGGCCAGATGCATGAATCCGCAGCCGGGGCGCTTATCCCCCTCGGCTGCGGCGCCCTGCATCAATTCGATGGTCGTCCCGCCGATATCGATGAACACGATCTCTTTGCCAGGGATGCTCCCCTTGATAGGGAAGCCCAAGACCTCGGTATAAAAGGCCCGGGCGCGCTGGAAATTGGGCGTCTTGAGGGCGATATGGTGCGATTTGATGGCCATTGCCGGTCTCCTTCCCATTTAGGGTACAGGCGGTTGCCCCAAAGAACTAAAAAGCCCCCGCCGGTCCCTCGCCCTCGACCGTTGGGAGGCCTCTGGATAAAACAAGAAGCGGGTGATGGGACTCGAACCCACGACATTCTGCTTGGGAAGCAGACGCTCTGCCAACTGAGCTACACCCGCATCGGCTAAGCACATTATAAACAGGCGAGCGGCCTTGTCAAATCACATGTGGCCATCTTGGCCTGCAATTTCGTCGCCGGTGGTATTCTGTGGCGGCTCCCCCATCCCTTGCCTGGCCCATGCCTCGGCCAACACCTGGCGTGGGATCAAGCGCAGCGCCAACCAGACGCCCAGCGGCACGAGCAGCAGGTCATCCAGATAGCCCACGATGGGGATGAAATCCGGGATGAGATCCACGGGGCTCAGGGCGTAACCCAGCACCAGCGCCAGCCACAGCTTGGCATACCAGGGCGTGCGCGGATCCCGGTAGGCCCAGGAAAGCGCCTGAAGTTCCTCTCGCAAGCGGCGAGCCCAACGCTGAAGCGCCGCCAAGGCCTGCCGGATCATCGCCGCTCTTCTCGGCGCTCCCGAGCGCGCACCAATTGCTGGTAAAGCGCCTCGTAGCGATCGAAGGTGTGCTCTTGGGCATGGTGTTGGGCGATGGCCAGCCCGGCCCGTCCCATCCGTTCCGCAAGTTCCGGGTCGCGCAAGATGCGCGCCATGGCTTCGGCCATCGCCTCGGCCTCGCCCGGCGGCACCAAGAAGCCGTTGAGGCCATCCCGCACCAGCTCGGGCAGGGCCAGGGCGTTGACGGCCACCACCGGCTTGCCCGTGGCCAGGGCCTGCAATGTGGGCAGGCTCTGGACCTCGCAAGTGGAGGCGATGGCGAAAAGATCCACGCTGCGATACAGCGCCGGCATGTCTTCTTCGGGGACGAAACCGAGAAAGTGGACCCAAGGCCCCAAGCCCAGATCCTTCACCAGCTCCTCCAACCGCTTGCGGTCATCGCCGCGCCCCACCAAAAGGAGATGGGCCTCCATCTGGCGCAGCAAGTGGGCCAAGGCGTGGATCAGCACGTCAATTTCCTTATCCCGCGCCAGGCGGCCCACAAAGAGGATCCGTGGCCGCAGGGGGAGCCGATAGCGCGCTTCCACCATCTCATCCCGTCCATCGGCAGGGCAATAGCGCACAACATCCATACCGTTGGAGATGATCGACGTGGGCACCGTGAGGCCGCGCTCCAGGAACTGTTGCCGGTGGCTTTGGTTAGGAAAGACCACATGGTCACACTGATTGAGCAACCAAATGGAATAGCCCCAGGCGATCGGCTCCACCCAATCTTCGGTGATCTCGCCGCCCAGATACTGGGCCACAAAGCGCGGCACATAATGGCAACTGGCCAGTAGAGGCAGACCCTCCCGGCGGCTCAGGCGCAAAAACTGCCAGGCCAAAAGAGCCACCTCGTGGATGTGCAACACTTCGGGCTGACACTCATCCACCACTGCATCAAGATCTTCCCGGCTGATGAAGGGGATGGGGCCCTCCTTCCAAAAGGGATTATCCCGCGAACGCACGCGCACCAACTGCACCCCTTGATCGTTATCGCGGTAAGGATCGCCGCGTTCGCTGGCGGTGACAACGGTCACGGCGTGGCCCTTGGCCACCATGGCCCGGGCCAGCTTTTGCACCACCAGCGTGACCCCACTGATGGTGGGGGGATAACCGTGGCTGGCCATCAAAATGCGCATCGCTCCCCCTCGAACCGAGATCGAAGCATTTGGTAAGAACTGCAGAACGCCTCAAGGATACGCCAGATGCAACAGGAACGCAAGTCTCAACTGACGAGGATTTGGCCTCCTAGGGGCGCTATGGTATAATGGCGTTGTCGCGCGGAGAGGTCGCATAGTCCGGTCGAGTGCGCACGATTGGAAATCGTGTAGGCGATGAGCCTCGCGGGTTCAAATCCCGCCCTCTCCGCCATGGGTGTATCCAAGAGCGGCGTCGCGGCATAATTTGACGCCGACGCGCCTTGCGCCTATAATCGCGCTGGTAAATCGGCCGGCGCCGTGGATGAGATATGCGCCCCGGCGAGCGGTGGATGTGCAGAGGGCGGTGACCATGGCCGATCTTACCAGCATCTTTATCGCGCAGACCAGCGAATAGCTTGTGGAGGATGGATAAAGGCTATGGTCCCTCAGATTTCCCTTGTGGCGCAACCACGGGATACGCACATGACCCCCAAAGCGCTCCGGCGCGCCCAGATCATCCCTGCCGTGGTCTATGGCCACGCCATCGCGCCGACGAGCGTGCAATGCGAATATCGGGCCATCGAGCGGGTGCTCAAAGCAGCAGGCACGAGCCATCTCATCGCGCTGTCCATACCTGGCCAAGATACCCAGGATGTCCTCGTGCGTGAGGTGCAGCGGGATCCCATCACCGGGCGCATCCTGCATGTGGATTTCTATGCGGTGGTAGCCACCGAGGTGTTGCGCAACCTGGTGCCCATCATCCTGCAAGGCCGGGCACCGGCTGTGGACAAGGGCGGCACGGTGGTGCAGCTTTTGGACGAGCTGGAGATCGAATGCCTGCCCAAAGACATGCCCGCCGCCATCGAGGTGGACATCAGCTCCTTGCAGGATTTCCACGACCATCTTACGGTGGCCGACCTCAAGATCCCGGCCAACGTGCGCGTGCTCAGCGACCCCGAAGCCGAGGTGGTCAGCATCAGCGCCCCGCACGTGATCAAAGAGGCTGAAGCCGAGGTGACCGAGGCTGCGGCCGAAGCCACCAAGGAAGAAGGTAAAGAGCAAGGTGCTCCTACCGGCGAAAAGCCGGCCGGCCGTCAGGCGAGCTGATCCTGCTTCAAGGATAGCGTGTGAACGACCCCAGGTCCACCATGGTAGGCCTGGGGTTTTTTGTGTCCCTCACCGGCGCTAGGCGCGATAGTCCTCGCGACGCGGCCGCATGGGTTGCCGCTCCGGGCGTGGCTTGGCCTCGGCCACCTTCAGCGTGCGCCCACCCACCTGGGCGCCGTTGAGCTGCGACAAGGCCGCCGCCGCCCCGCTTTCATCGGCCATCTCCACAAAACCGAACCCTTTGGAGCGCCCCGTCTCTTTGTCCACGATGATCGCCACATCGGCGACCTCGCCGGCCTGCGAGAAGACGTTGCTCAGCTCCTCCTCGGTCATCCGATACGGCAGGTTCCCCACGTACAGTCTCACCCCCATCGCTGCTCCTCCCAAACACGTCTTACATAAATTGGTAACTGGCTCGATGTGGCCTCGTTAGGGCAAGAACGAAGCAAAGCCAGCATGCCCCAAATTCAGCGTTGCTCTGGAAGGACCGGTCCTTGCTTCGTCCCGAACCACTCGACCAGAGGCAGAGAAGGAGGAAGACGATCCCGCAGGACCCCTACCAGCACCGGCACCCCAACGCGCGCCTAAGCGCATAGCTCACACTACGCCCGCTATTGTAGCACGGATTTATCCCGTAGTCAATGGTTTTTTTGCCCTTTTCATGCGCCAAAGGTTGACGGGGTCTGATGCGGCGTTATAATCAGCCCATCTGACTACTGAGAAAGGAGCGTGCCCGATGAAACTGGCCTACTTGGCGCCGCTTTCCCTTAAGAACATCGCCAACGCCCGCAAGCTGGGCTACGATGCCCTGGAGGCGGGCGTGGGGTGGCTCAACCGCCCCACCTTGGGCGAATTGGAGGGCAACGTATCCCTGCTGCGCGAAGCTCTGGCCCAATATCAGATCGGCATCACCTCGGTGGCCATCTACGGGGGCACCATCGAGGCGCCCGCGGCTGAGGCCATCGCCTACTATGCCCGCGCCTGCAAACTGGCCCGCGCCTTGGGCTGCAGCGTGGTCTCTGGGTTTACGGGCCGCGACAACAGCCTCACGGTGGACGAGAACCTGCCCCTTTTTCAAGAGCGTTTCGGCCCCATCACCCAGGCGGCCGCCGATGAGGGCGTGCGCATCGCTTTGGAACCCTGGCCGGGCCACGTGTTGGGGCACGGCCCCTATCGTTGGACCAACCTGGCCACCACGCCGGAACTGTGGGCCAAACTCCTGGAGGTGGTGCCCCATCCGGCCCTGGGCCTGGAGTACGATCCCTCTCATCTGGTCTGGCAGGGGATAGATCACCTGCAGGCCATCCGCGATTTCGGCAGCCGCATTTACCATATCCATGCCAAGGACATTGTCATTGACCAAGAGAAGCTCAAGCGCGTGGGCGTGCATGGCCGGGGTTGGTGGCGCTTTGTCCTGCCGGGGTTGGGACAGATCGACTGGCCGGCCCTCTTTGCCACCCTCAAAGAGGTGGGCTATGCCGGCGATATGGCCGTAGAGCACGAAGATAACGCCTACCTGCAGGAACGCTGGAACGAGGGGCTGGCCCTGGCGCTGAAAACTTTGCGCCCTCTGGTCGCCTCCTATTAAACGAAAACCCCCCGCGGGTTGCCGCGGGGGGCATGGCTACGCCCTCTGGGGCAGCAAAGGAATCACCCAATCCAAACCCAGCTCGCCCAACTTGGCGGGGGTGGGGATGCCATCGGCATCCCAGCCGGCCAGCCGGTAATACTGTTCCCGCGCGGCCAGGAACTCTTCCTCCGTCACAGCGACGCCGTCGGTGGCGCCCCCTTTGAGGGCCAAAAAGCCTTTTTTGGGCAAGATATCTTGAGCCCGGGTAAAGCCTTCGCGGGCGTTAAAAGCGCGCATCAGGTTCAGACGCCGGGCGCCCACTTGCATCAGCTCGTA
>DAOTZU010000018.1:0-4868 GCA_034433995.1 Anaerolineae bacterium | reverse complement strand
GCTGGAGAGCATCAATTCCCTGGCCTCCTTGACCGCAGCCTCAGAGAGAGGCACATGCACGGCCATCTGGTCCCCGTCAAAATCGGCGTTAAAGGCCGAGCAGACCAAGGGATGGATCTGGATGGCGCTGCCCTCCACCAAGATGGGCTCAAAGGCCTGGATGCCCAAGCGGTGCAGCGTGGGCGCGCGGTTGAGGAGCACCGGCCGGGTCTTGATGACCTCCTCCAACACCTCCCACACCTCGGGCACCTCGCGCTCGATGAGCCGGCGAGCGCCCTTGACGTTGATGGCGTGGTTGTACTCCACCAATTTTTGCATCACAAAGGGGCGGAAGAGCTCCAGCGCCATGCGCTTGGGCAGCCCGCATTGATAGAGCTTCAGATGCGGCCCCACCACGATCACCGAGCGCCCAGAGTAATCCACGCGCTTGCCCAGCAAGTTGCGGCGGAAGCGCCCTTGCTTGCCCTTGAGCATGTCCGAGAGGGACTTGAGCTGACGACGCCCGCGCAAAGAGATGGCCTTGCCGCGGCGGCTGTTGTCGATGAGCGAATCCACCGCCTCCTGCAACATGCGCTTCTCGTTGCGAATGATGACCTCTGGCGCCTGCAGCTTGATCAGGTGCTTGAGGCGGTTGTTGCGGTTGACCACCCGGCGGTACAGATCGTTGAGGTCGCTGGTGGCAAAGCGCCCGCCATCCAATTGCACCATGGGGCGCAGGGCCGGGGGAATCACCGGCAGGGCTTTGAGGATCATCCACTCGGGCCGGTTGTTGGACTTGCGCAAGGCCTCTACGATCTGCAGACGCTTGATGGCCTTTTTGCGGCGCTGCTTGGACCGGCTGATCTTGATCTCCTGCCGCAGCTCCTCGGCCATCTGTTCCAGGTTGATCTGGGAGACGATATCGTAGATGGCCTCCGCGCCCATGCCGGCCGAGAACACCCGAGGCCACTTTTCCCGCAGCTCACGATAGCGGGTCTCGTTCAGCAATTGCCGAGCCTTCAGCGACAAGAGGTCCTCGCGTTCGCTCTCGAAACGCTCGCGGATCTCCTGAATTTTGTTCGCCAACGCTTCTTCGAGCTCTGCCCGGCGTTTCTCCGCTTGGCGCGTGGCCTGATCTTCTGCCACATCCACCGGTTTGAGCAGCCGATCGCGCTCCAGGGCCAAGCGCTCTTCAACCAGGCTCAGCTCGTCTTGCACGATCTTGTTGAACGCCGCCAGATGTTCCCGGCGCACGACCTCTCCCGCGGGCACCACCACGGTGTCGCTGGGCGCAAAGACCAAATTCTCCGGCGCCGGCTGATCGCGATACTGCTCCAAAAGCTCCCGCAGCCGGGTGGCCTCGCTCATCACCCGCTCGACGGCCTCATCGCGGCGCCGCTGAATTTCGGCCAAAACCTCCTCTTCCCTGGCGGCCGCGGCCTGGGCCTTGCCCTCCAACTCTGCCGTGATGGCCTGCAGCTCGTCCTGCAGCTCCTTGGTGACGCGGGCGATCTCGCGGTTCATGTCCTCCTCCATGTGGTGGAGGGCCCGTTCCCGCGCCGCCTCATCCACGGAGGTGACGATGTACTGCGCATAATACAGGACGCGGTCCAGGTTGCGCTGGGAGATGTTCAGCAAGAGCCCCAAATAGCTGGGTGAACGGCGGGTGTACCAGATGTGGGCGATGGGGGTAGCCAGCTCGATATGCCCCATGCGCTCGCGGCGCACCCGCGAATGGGTCACCTCCACGCCACACTTGTCGCACTTGATGCCGCGAAACCGCACCTTCTTGTACTTGCCACAGTAGCATTGCCAATCTTTTGTGGGGCCAAAGATCGCTTCGCAAAAGAGGCCGTCCTTCTCCGGACGCAGCCGACGATAGTTGATGGTTTCGGGCTTGGTGACCTCACCGTAAGACCAGGAGCGAATCTGCTCAGGAGAGGCGAGGCTGATCCGCAGGCTCTTGATATCATTAAGTTCCAAGGTGCCCTCCTATTCGTGAGGCAAGGGTGCTCAAGGGGTAAGCTGACTTGACCTGACAACACAAAAAATCCCGGTCAACCAACTCTGCCCAGGGGTGGACAGATAGCGAAGCCGAGACTTCACCGATGCTCGAATATTACCACCAGAGGTGCTCGGTCGCGCCGAGGTAGCGCGCCGGCACACGAGGTTCTTTGCCACAATTTGTAATCATACATCCTTTGGGCCAAAATGTCAAATTTAATCCGCTCTGCGCTCTTGTTCAATCATTGCCGGGATCGCACGCTCACCGAGGAGGCGGAGAGCGCGCAGGTCCCGCGCCGGCCTTGCCCATGAGGGCCCGCCGGGCAAATTTAATTCCCGCGCCTCGTTTGCGCTGGCAAGTTGGCGTTGAGCCGTATATACTTGGGAGCAAGCACCGATGGGCAATGTCCCTCGTGGGCCGTGTGGGCTCCTGGGGGCGAATCTGCACGCGAAAGGAGGTTACAATGGTCCAGTTGTTCGGGCAAACGTGGACGCAGCGAGAGCTGCAAAAGCATGTGGGGAGCCTCTCCCAAGTGGGCGGCGTGAGGATCAGCGTGCTCCAAGAGGGTGTGGGGCGCGGCACCCGCCTGGCCGAGTTCGAGACCGGCTCCGGCCTCAGCTTCACCGTCTTGTTGGATCGGGGCATGGATATCGGCGCGGCCAAGTTCCGGGGAGCGTCGCTGGCCTGGGAATCCACCGTGGGGCCGGCCCAACCCGGTTTCTTTGAGCCGGAGGGGTTGGGTTGGCTGCGCACCTTCCACGGCGGGCTCCTGGCCACCTGTGGCATGACCTATGTCGGCATGCCCTGTGTCGACCAAGGCCAAAGCCTTGGCCTGCACGGACGGATCGATCACCTCCCCGCCGATGCCGTCTGGGCCGATGGCGGCTGGCGCGGCGAGGAGTATGAGATCTGGGTGCGCGGGCGGATGCGCGAGACGGTGGTCTTTGGCGAGAACCTCTCCCTCACCCGGCGCATCTCGGCCCGGCTGGGGGAATCGCGCCTGTTCATCCGCGATGTGGTGGTCAACGAAGGGTTCACCACCACGCCCCACATGATGCTCTATCACTGCAACTTTGGCTTCCCCTTGCTCGCCGAGGGCACCGAGCTGATCGCTCCCTCCAAGAAGGTGACCCCACGGGATGAGGTTGCCGCTCCAGGCCTGGATATCCACGCCCGCTACGAAGGTCCCATTCAGGGCTACAAGGAGCAGGTCTTTTACCACGATATGGCCGCCGGGGAGGACGGTTTCGTCACCGTTGTCTTGGCCAATCGGGCGTTTAACGGCGGTCAAGGGTTGGGGGTCTATCTGAAATATCGTCAGGCGGAGCTGCCGCGCTTTATCCAATGGAAAAACGTCTGCGCAGGCACTTATGTGACGGGGTTAGAGCCGGCCAATTGCCTGGTGGAGGGGCGGGATAAGGATCGCCAGCGGGGCATCCTCCAATTCTTGGAGCCGGGCGAGCAACGCGAATACCTTCTGGAGATCGGCGTCTTGGCCAGCAACGCCGAGATCGAGGCCCTGGCCAAGACGATCAAGCCCTAAACCTAGCACATGGGGTTGTGGGCCGCGATGAGCGCCCAACGCCTGCGGATCTATGAGACGCGGGCGCTGGGCGCTTGAACATGCGGGCAAAACATCATGGCGCGCTACACCGGAGATGCACGAGGGGCCCCCATGCTCCCAAGAGGCGCGGCCGGGGAGATGTTACAAGCAATAAAAAGTACCCCCTAGGCGATTTGAACGCCTGCACCCGGCTCCGGAGGCCGGTGCTCTATCCACTGAGCTAAGGGGGCACAGCAACACCAAGTATAATACGAGTGAAACAGGTTGGCAAATCTGAGGGTGTTGAAAAAAGGCGCTTAGAGGCCTTGCCTGCCGCTGGATGGTATCCGACGGCGGCATTTCTCAAAACCCTCGCCCATCGCCCTCATCCGGTCGGTGGGGAGATGAAAGGGGATTATCTCTTGCTATTGGCTACATCGGCCAGTTGGGGCAAAAGCTCGGTGATATCGAAACTCTTCCAGCGGCCGTCATCGCCGGCGTTGAACACGGCGCAGCCCAAAACGTAAGGATCGCGGCGCAGCTCGTCGTCGTACCAGGAGAGCTGGGCGATATAGTCCTCCTCCGGCGCTGCCAGCCCAGAGACGCGGGCAAAATCACGCCAGCCGCCCAACCCCATCGAGGAGGGCAGCACCCCTCCGTCAATCCCCATCTCCGTCACCACCAGGGGCACCGCCAGCTTTTGGGGAAGGAGATAGTGTTCATACCAGTAGCGGTAGCGCAAGGTTAACGCACCGTAATCGCCTTTGCCCTCCATGCCGGGAATGCCGGCGCCCACGCCGTCGCGCAGCGTGGGAGCAGAGTATTCGTGGAGGGCAAAGATGCCGCCGTACGCCTTGGCCGCGGCCAGAGCGGGCAGAAACGCCTCGAACTGATCCGCCTCGGGCGTGCCCGTGGCGAAATTGCCCACCGCCACCTTCAGGCCCTCCTCGGCCATCGTCGCTGCCCGGGCAGCCTCAAAGGCAGCGTACCAGCGCATCTCCTCTACATTGCTGATGGCCGGCTCGTTCCAGCCCAGCCAGTAATCCACGCCGGGGTTCGCCCGGTAAACGCCCAGGTTGGCGGCCACGAACTCGCGGGCGCGCTCCACCGGGTCGCCCGTGAAGGATTGATCCCCCTCTACTAGACGCCCGACGGTCACCGTCTTGGGCGAGACGGCCTTGACCTCGCTCAGCCAACCCAGATCGCCCACGGCCACCACCACGGCAGGTTGCGCCCGTCGGACAAATTCCATAATGTTGGGCGAATTGTTCTTGGTCACATGGATCCCCAACTTGCTTCCCAGGCTCGAGGCCACCGGCTCAAGGGGCGGAACGAAAAAGC
>DAOTZU010000017.1:0-10215 GCA_034433995.1 Anaerolineae bacterium | reverse complement strand
GGGATCGCCCAGCACCCAACGATAGGTCGTCTGGAAGGGATAAGGGAGCAGCGCCAAGATCTGTAACGTCACCGCATCGCGCACCTGCACGCCCTCGGCCGTGACGGCGTAAAGCCGCCCAAGGGCCGGGGCGGTCCAGAGTTGCTCCGGCCTGGGCCCCGCCTCCAAAGGGAGATCCTGCAGCGCCTCTCCGGTGGCGCCCTGCAGGGCCAGGAGGTGACCTTTGTTATCCGGGCCCTCATAGGCCACATACACCCGTCCGCCGCCCGCGGCCACCGGGCCGGTGGCACGCCCCGGCAGGGGCCACAGGGCGCGCACCTGGCCGCCGGCCAAATCCACCACCGCAAGGCAGGCCAAGCCCGTCTCGCCGTGGCGCTGGCTCACCACGTAAGCCAAACCCTGGTCATCTACGGCCAACGCCGCCGGCCCATAGGCCTCGCCCAAGGGCAGCCCCAAATCGAGCTCGGCCACCACACTGGGCAAGGGCCCATCGGGCGTGGGGGTGGGCAAAATGGGCGAGGCAGTGGGAAGGGGCGTCTTGCCGGGCACCGGGGTGGCCGAGGGCGCGGCGGTGACCGCCAGAGTCGGCGTCGGCGTGGTCACCAGGCGACACGCTCCCAACAGCATCGAGCCCACGAGCAGCAGCACGAACGCTCCCCAAACCCGTCTTGGCATCTTGTCCCCCTACCGATGATGACAAAACTATCCTAGCGCAGATGGGCCGGCATGTCAACGGGGATATCGTCGCGCCCCCAGACCTGACAGGTCTTAGAAGACCTGTCAGGTCTAGCGGGCTCTCGGGCACGGCGCTTGCGCCAACGGGTTTTCGCCGGTATACTAGGAAACATCACACATCCATTGGAGGTGAGGCATGATCCAGCCAGAGGGTTGGTGCGCCCAGCGCGAGCTCTGGATCAGCGGCCAAGGCGGCTACCACACCTACCGCATCCCCGCCCTAGCCGTGACCACGGCGGGAACCTTGTTGGCTTTTTGCGAGGGCCGGCGCGACGGCCGCGGCGACGCGGGGAAGATTGACCTGCTCCTGCGCCGCAGCACCGATGGCGGGATCACCTGGGAGCCGCCGCGCCTCGTGGTGGCCGATGGCGACATGACCTGCGGCAACCCTTGCCCGGTGGTGGATTCTGCCACAGGGATCATTTGGCTGCCCTTTTGCAAAAACCTGGGCCAGGGCGGCGAAGGGTTGATCATCGAGGGCAAGGCGCCCCGCACCGTCTGGCTCACCTGCAGCGCCGACGACGGCCAAACCTGGTCCACGCCGGTGGAGATCACCCGCGCGGTGAAGGATCCCTCGTGGACCTGGTACGCCACCGGCCCGGGCCACGGCATCCAGCTCCGCAGCGGGCGGCTGCTCATCCCCTGCAACCATATGGTGGGGGTGCGCTTTAACCGCCAAGATCCTTACCGCTCCCATGTCATCTACAGCGACGACCACGGCGCGAGCTGGCACATCGGTGGCGTGGCGGGCGATGGCACCAACGAATGCGCCGCCGTGGAGACGGTGGACGGGGCCATCTATCTCAATTGCCGCAATTACGTCGGCGCCAAGCGCCGCGCCTACGCTTGGAGCTACGATGGCGGCCTCACCTTCTCCCCCATCGCCTGGGATGAGACCCTGGTGGAGCCGATCTGCCAGGCCAGCCTGGTCCGCCTGAGCGCCCGGCCCGCCGGCGACAAGAATCGGGTGCTCTTTGCCAACCCGGCCAGCACCGAACGCCGCATGCTGACCGTGCGTTTGAGCTACGATGAATGCCGCACCTGGCCGGTGGCCCGCTGTCTCTTCGAAGGACCGTCGGCCTATTCGGACCTGGCCGTCGCGCCGGATGGAACCATCTGTTGCCTCTATGAGCGGGGCGAGGAGCATCCCTACGAGGGGCTCACCTTGGCCCGTTTCGACCTGGCATGGCTCAGCGGCGGCGCGGACCGGCTGCGATAAGGAGGTTGGACAAGGCAGATCATGAACAGCCACGAACGTTTCGCCCGGACCATGGCCCACCAGACGCCCGATCGGCCACCTTTGGATATCGGCGGCACAACGCTCACGGCCATGAGTCCCCGGTGTCAAGAGGCGCTGCGGCGCTTCTTGGGCTTCTCCGGGCCGGCGGAGCCGACCAACTCGGGCGTGGATGAGCGCATCCTGCGCTGGGCCGGGTGCGATTTTCGCTCTGTGGGGCGCATCGTGGATCTGCCCTCGCCCCACACCCGTCGCCTCTCAGCCAAGGCGTACGTGGATTGCTGGGGCGTGCGCCGCGAGCGGGTGGGTCAATATGACGAGATCACCCATAGCCCACTGCGGGGCGCCACCTTGGAGGACCTGCAGGCCTTCCCCTGGCCTCAACCGCGTTTGGACGAGAATCTGCTGGCCCGCTGGGTGGCAGAGGCACAGGCGCTCCATCAGGAAGGCCGCTACGTGGTGGTGGCCGAGCACCCGGTGTACGGGATTCTGGAGCTGGGCTGTTGGATGTGCGGCTACGATGATTTCCTCTACCGCCTGGCCGCCGATCCCGATTTTGTCCGCGCTTTTTTTGACCGGGTGCTGGAGATCCAACTGGCGGTCATCGAACCGTATTACACGGCCCTCGGCCCCTATATCACCCTCACCACCAGCGGGGATGATTTCGGCACCCAGTTGGGGCCATTCCTTTCGCCCAAGATGTTCGGTGAACTGGTGGCCCCCTATTTCAGCGCGCGCATCGCCCGCACCAAGGAATTGGCGCATTGCTACTATTGGCATCACTCGTGCGGCTCCATCTTTTTGCTCTTGGACCAGCTCATCGCCTGCGGCGTGGATATCCTCAACCCCATCCAAACCTCCGCCGTGGGCATGGATCCCCGTGCCCTGAAGGAGCGTTTCGGCTCACGGCTGGTTTTTTGGGGCGGCGTGGATGTGCAACAGTTCCTGCCCCGGGCCACCCCGCAAGAGGTGCGGGAACACATCCGCGAGCTGGTGAGGATCTTGGGCCAAGATGGCGGCTATGTCTTGGCGCCAGCCCACAACATGCAAGAGGATGTGCCACCGGAGAATATTGTCGCTTGGGTGGAGACGGTAGCAGCGCTGGGCTGAAGCGGCTGGCAAGAACATGTGTGAGATTGTCATCACCGCTCCGGCCCTTCCGTGGAGAGGGGGAAAATGGCCGAGCTTTTCGTGGGTGGGCTGACCCTCAGCACCGATGACCGAGGGCGCCTGCACTTTTGGGGCGAGGTGTTCAACACCGGCCAGCGCACCTTGCGCTGGGTGATGGTGCGGGTGCGCCTGCTGGGCCAGGGGGGCCAAAACCTGGCCGAGCTGGCCGATATGACCGCTCTGGAGTGGACCCTGCCCCAGGCACGCAACCCCTTTTACCTGCGTTTCCTCGAACCGCCGGCCGGCTGGCAGAGCTTTAATCTGGAGCTCAGCGCCCAGGAACACGACTTTGCCGACCAGACGGTGCCCCAGCCCCATCCCGGCCTATACGTGGATCGGGTGCACTACCGCGAAATAGACCGCGCCGACTTGCGTTGCACCATCCTGGGCCTCCTGCATAATAGCGGCCCCGGCCCAGCCACCCAGATCAAGGCCGCCGGCACCCTTTACAACGCCGAGGGGAAGGTGATCGGCGTTTTTAGTCCCTACCTGGTGCCTCAAGGCATCTTTGCGCCCGGCGATTTGCTGCCCTTTGAGATCAAATTTTACGCCGTAGGGGGCATCGTGGCCAACTATCGCCTCCAGGTGCAAGGGCGCGTCTGGACAGGATAAGACTCGCCCAGAACCCCCGAATAAAATGTGCTCTGCCCACGTTTTATAAGCGAACGCGCAACACACATGGCGGCCACCGACGCGCTCGCAGTGGGGTCGCCATGACGGGTGCCCTAGGCACCCAGATCTGCTGGGCAGAGGAGTAGGTAAAAGCATGAACAAGTGGTGGAGGGTTCTTCTCGTCATCGTGCTCGTGATCGTCGCTGCCGGCGCCATTTACCGCTATACCACGCGCCCCAAAACGACCCCCACAACAGAGATCAAGACCTCCCGGGTTAGCCGGGGCGATATTCAGGCCACCATCAACGCCACCGGCAGTCTGGTCGCGGAGCGGGTAGCCACTCTGACCTTCTCCTCCAGTGGCCGAGTGGCCCAGGTATTGGTGCAAGAAGGACAGGAAGTGAAGGCGGGGCAAGAATTGGCCCGGCTGGACACCACGGACCTGGCTCTGAGCTTGAAACAAGCCCAGGCAGCCTTGCGGGTCAGCGAGGCTTCCTTGGCCCGAGCCCAGAAGACGGCCAGTGAGACCGATCTCGCCGCGGCCAAGGCGGCGGTGGAATCGGCCAAGGCCCAGTTGCAGGCCCTTTACCAGGGCCCCAGTGCCACAGAGCGGGAGCTGGCCCGGTTGAACATTGACCAGGCCAAGAACTCGCTCTGGGGCGCCCAGGGCAACCGCGACGCCATCGTGGGCAACCCCATGAGCTCCGGCGGCAGCAAGGCCACCGCCGAGGCCCAGGTGGCCAATGCCGAGCTGGCCGTCAAAATCGCCGAGCTGAACTATGCCAAACTTTTGGAGAAACCCAAAGATTCGGCCATCAAGGCCGCCGAGGCCCAGATCGCCCAGGCCGAGGCCAACCTGGCCCGGCTGCTGAACACCCCTGCGCCGGAGGACCTGGCCGTGGCCCAGGCCCAGGTGGAGCAGGCGCGGGTGGCGGTGGAGATCGCCCAGCGCCGCCTGGATGATGCCGTGCTCACCGCCCCCTTCAGCGGCAAGGTGGCTAGCCTCAAGATAAACCCCGGTGACGCCGTCTCGCCGGCTACGCCGGTGGCCACCTTGGTGGATCTGAGCCGCTTTTATGTGGATGTCACCATTGACGAAACCGAGATCCGCCAGGTGGCCCTGGGCCAGCCCGTACGCATCAACCTGGATGCCTTCCCCGAAGAGGCCCTTACCGGGCGCGTGGCGCGGATCGATCTGGTAGCCAATGCCGCCCAAGGCCTGGTGAGCTATGGAGTGCGCATCGAACTCGATCCTACGGGCCTGCCTTTGCGGCCGGGGATGACGGCCTCCATCGAGATCATCGTTCAAGAGAAAAAGGGTGTGCTGCTGGTGCCCAACCGCGCTCTGGCGCGGGATAAGGATGGCAAATATGTCGAAGTGCTGCGGAACGGTGTACCCACCCGGGTGTACGTCACTACCGGAGTGAGCAATGACACGGTGACCGAGGTAGTGAGCGGTCTGGAAGAGAACCAAGAAGTGGTCACCAGCCGCCCACAACAGAGCGTTTTCGGCGGACAAGGCCTGTTCAGTTTTGGGAGGTGACGCATGTTGATCGAGCTCAAGGATATCTGCAAAACGTACCAGATGGGCCTGGTGGAGGTGCGAGCTCTGTGTAACGTCAGCCTGAGCATCGAAAAAGGCGAATTGGTGGCCATCATGGGGCCCTCAGGATCGGGCAAGAGCACCCTGATGAACATCTTGGGCTGCTTGGATCAGCCCACATCCGGGGAATACATCCTGGACGGGATCAACGTCTCCAAGTTGAGCGACAACCAGTTGGCTGCCATCCGCAACAAAAAGATCGGTTTCGTCTTTCAAAACTATAACCTTCTGCGGCGCACCACGGCCCTGGCCAACGTGGAGATGCCACTGATCTATGCCGGGGCGCGCAACCGCCGGCAAAAGGCCGAGGAGATGCTGCGGGTGGTGGGCCTGGGCGATCGGTTGCATCATCGCCCCAATGAGCTCTCCGGCGGCGAGCAGCAACGGGTGGCCATCGCCCGGGCGCTGATCAACGACCCCAGCATCATCCTGGCCGACGAGCCCACCGGCAACCTGGATACCAAGACCGGGCTGGAGATCATCGGCCTCTTTCAACAGCTCAACCTGGAGCGGGGGATTACCATCATCCTGGTGACCCACGCGCCCGAGATCGCCCAGTACACGCGGCGCATCATCCATCTGCGGGATGGGCGCATCGAGGAAAACGAAACGGTAAAAGAGCCTCTCTTGGCGCCCGGCGTTGTCGTTCCGCAAGGTCTGGATAGGTGAGATGAACATCATTGAAAGCATCCGTATGGCCTTCACCAGCTTGAGGGCCAACAAGTTACGCTCCGGCCTGACCATGCTGGGGATCATCATCGGCACGGGGGCGGTGATCGCCCTGCTCTCCGTGGGCCAGGGCGCCCAGGCCGAGATCACCCGGCAGATCCAAAGCATCGGCTCCAACCTGATCTTTGTCTTGCCGGGCAACCTGAGTCAGGGCTTGAGCACCGGCCGGGTGCGCAGCGTGCAGCCCCTCACCCGGCAAGATGCCGAGGCGTTGCTCGATCCCTCCCGGGCGCCCCATGTGGCCGCCGTGGCGCCAGAGTTGAACCGCATAGGCACCGTCACCTACCAGAGCGAGAGCACCGATGTCACCCTGGTGGCCACCACGCCGGCCTACGAGTTTGTGCGCAACTTTCGCGCCCAATACGGCGAATTCTTTACCGCCGGCGATGAGGCCGCCGGCGCGCGGGTGGCCGTGCTGGGCATGCAGACGGCCAAGAACCTCTTTGGCGAGCCAGAATTGGCCTTGGGCCAGACGGTGCGCATCAATCGCGTCCCCTTCCGGGTGGTGGGCGTCTTGGAGGAGAAGGGCGGCCAAGGACTGCGCGGCACCTCCCGCGATAGTATCGCCATCGTGCCCCTCACCACCGCCTTTAATCGGCTGTTCAGCGGGCGCACGGCCTCCGGGCAGGGCCAACGGGTGGATTTTATCAGCGTCTCGGCGGTGGACGAGGCCAGCATCTCTGCCGCCATGGACGAGATCACCTGGATCCTGCGGGATCGGCACAAGATCCAGTTCGATGAGGACGATTTCACCGTCGCCTCGCAGCAGGATATCCTGGGGGTGTTCAACCAGATCACCAACATCTTGACCATCTTCCTGGGGGCCATCGCCGGCATCTCCCTTTTGGTGGGCGGCATCGGCATCATGAACATCATGCTCGTCTCGGTCACGGAGCGCACCCGCGAGATCGGCCTGCGCAAAGCCGTGGGCGCCAAACGGGCCGACGTGCTCTGGCAATTCCTCATCGAATCCATCGTGCTCAGCGTCTTGGGCGGGATGTTGGGGATCGGTTTTGGCTGGGCCGTCTCGCGGTTCGTCAACAGCCTGAGCACCTTTCGCACGGTGGTCACGCCCCAGGCTGTGGCGTTGGCGGTGGGGTTCTCCGTGATGGTGGGGCTGTTCTTTGGCATCTACCCGGCCAACCGCGCGGCCAATTTGAACCCCATCGAAGCCTTGCGCTACGAATGAGCCAGACAAGCCATTCTTGACACTTTTTTCCTTCCGTGCTAAACCTCGCCCCTGATGAGATCCTAGCAGGAAGGAATGACGATGATCATTGATGCCCACGTGCACCTGTGGAATCCCCTTCATGGCCGGGAGGCGGGTGTGGATCGCCGGGCCCTGAGCTGGGGGCGCGCCAGCCAAGACGGCAAGATCTACTATTGCGCGCCCCCGGCCTTTGAGGATTCCCAAAGCACCTACCAGCGGGCCATCGCCTACATGGATTACGTGGGCGTAGACCGGATGGTGGTCCTCCAAGAGTTCATGGATGGGAAACAGGACGATTACCTGGCCCTGGTGCGTCGGGAATGCCCCCAGCGTTTCTCCTGTATGGCGCTCTTTACCAAGGAGTACCTGGACGATCCCATGGGCTGCTTCCGTGTGGCCATCGAGGAGAAAAAACTCCAGGGGTTCCTGGTCATCACCCCTGGCCGCTTCCCCGAGATCGCCCTGCCCAAGCTCATGCCCCTCTGGCAGGCCTGCGCCGAGCGCGGGCTGCCCGTCGTGTGCAAAGATGGCGCGCCGGCGGATATTCGCAAGCTGGTGAAGGCCGTGCCCGATCTAAAGATCGTCCTCTCCCACTTTGCCGGGCGTTTTGGCCCCCGAGAGGATTACCTGGCGCGGCTGGAGATCATCGCCTCCTCGCCCAACGTGACCCTGGATTCAGGCGCCCTCACCTACCGCCAACGTTACCCCTTCTCCGAGGCCAAAGAGCTCTTGCACGAGGCGGTGGAAAAGGTGGGCGCGCACAAAATCGCCTGGGGCAGCGATTATCCCCGTCCGCCCCTGGTGGCGGATAACAGTTACAAGCAGCAGCTCGAGTTCATCACCGTGGAATGCGATTTCCTCACCCCGGCCCAGCGGGAACAAATTCTGGGGGGCACGGCGCTGCGCGTGTACCGGTGGGATGAGTAATCGAGCGTGCGCGTGAAAGGTCATTTGCAAGAACGTTGGCAAGAGGCGCTGCGCCAAGAGCGCGCCCTAGAGGCGGAGCTGGGCGGCGAAACCTTCCAAGTGGTGACCCGGCCCGGCTTTCCCCAATGGGAAGAGGTGGGGCAAGCGGCGCGACTTTTGGCGGAACACGCCCAGGTGGGCCGGGAGGAGCGGGTGCTCGTCTGGCCCTGCGGGCACGGGGCCCTGGGGGTTTGGGCCGCGCGACGCAGCGCCCCTGAAAGGGTGGCCCTGCGAGATACCAACATCATCGCCGTGGAGATGGCCCGGCGCACCTTGGCGGCCAACGACTGCGCAGCGACCAACGTCGAGGCGGCGTTGCCCGCCCCCGCCGACGGGCCCTTCGACGTGGTGTTGCTCACCTTGCCCAAGGGACGCGACCTGGCACGGCTGATGTTTCTGGCCGCCTTTCGATCGTTGCGGCCGGGCGGAAGGCTGTACTTGGCCGGCGCCAACGACCAGGGAATCAAAAGCGCCATCGGCGATGCCGAGGAACTTTTTGGCCCCTCTCAGCTTTTGGGCTATCGGGGCGGCAATCGGGTGGTGGTGCTGACCAAAGCCCTCGTCCCGCCCGACGAGTTGCCCGCCCCCTATCGCGCGCCCGGCCTGGCCGAGGGAACCTACGCCACCTTTGAGGTGGCCCTCGGCGAGGAGCGCTACACCCTCTTTTCCCGGCCCGGCGTCTTTGCCTGGCGGGGCCTGGACCCTGGGACGCGGTTGCTCCTGGAGGTGCTCCCCGTACGGGTCACCGATGAGGTGTTGGACGTGGGCTGTGGCTACGGCATCATCGGGCTCCACGCCGCGCGGCAGGCCACCAAAGGCTGGACGACCCTGGTGGATGTGGATATCCTCGCCACCGACTGCGCCCGGCGCACGCTGGCCCATAACGGCGCGCAGCGGGCCGAGGTGCTCCTGGGCGATGGCCTTGCCGCGGTGCCCGGGCGGCGCTTCAGCCTCATCGTCAGCAATCCTCCCTTTCACAGCGGCCACGAAACCTCCGGCGAGATTGTGGAGGCCTTGGTGCGCGAGGCCTATGCCGCCTTGGAGCCGCGGGGACGCTTGGTGGTGGTGGCCAATCGGTTCTTGCCCTACGATCGTCTCATGGGCGCCGTCTTTGGCGCGGTGGAAACCTTGGCGCAGACGCCGCAATACCATGTGCTGAGCGCCGACAAAGTCTTCCGCCGCAAGGAGCGCGGCAAGCCCCATCGCCGACCTACTGAGGAGGACTCATGGAACTTTTAGAACAGCGTTTGGGGCCTGCGGCCCAGATCTCAGCTTGGGAGGAGAGCGCGACCGGCCTGGTGGCGCGCCTAACGGCGCAAGGGGCCTTTAACGGCCAGGTGCTTTTCAAACACGACACGCCGCTCCTTTTGGCCCGCGTCGAGGGAGTGCAGGCCGAGTTGGCCTATCGCAACGACCGCTACGGCTACCTGGTGTGGGAGCTGCGCCTCCGCGGCGAGGCGCCGGGCGGGGTGGTGGAGCTGCGCGTCGTCCCGCCGCCCCCCGCGCCCACGCCCAACACGCCGGAGGAATATGCCGCCTTTCGCCGCGAATTCGATGCCCGCCCCTCTCGTCCGCCCGATGCACCGGCGGCCTTCCTGGCTTGGCAAAAGGATTACCGCGAACGCCTGTGGACCTGGCTGATGAACGGCCATCCGGAGAAGGTGCCCCCACAGGTCCGCCGGGAGCTGGTCGAGGAGCAGGAGACCTTCCGGCTGGAGCGCCTCACCTACCGCTCCCGCGCCGACCGTTTCGCCGTCGCCCTCTTGGCGCTGCCCAAGGGGAGCACCAAACCCGCGCCCCTTCTCTTGGCCCTGCACGGCCACGAGACCACCTGGGGCCAGGCCGTGGTGGAGGCCTTTCGCCCCGGCCATGTGGACGATTTCTGCCACCATTTCGCCAGCCACGGCTATGCCGTCTTGCAGCCCCCCACCATGGACCATATCTTGCAGGATG
>DAOTZU010000016.1:0-3768 GCA_034433995.1 Anaerolineae bacterium | reverse complement strand
GGGAGCTATGCGGCGTGAACCACGAGAGCTTGACCCTGGTGCGTGAGCCGGAGGGCGGCGCCCGCTGGTCGCCCACAGAGCGCACCTGGGGCGAATATCTGGATGCCACCATGCTCACCGGCGATGGCCCTTTGGCGGGGCAACGGGCGCGGGCCAACGTTTACCTCGAAACCTTCTCCTGCCGAGGAAGCACTCCCTGTTTACGCTACGGCGAGGCCGTGGCCGGGACGGTGCGCCAGGTGGGCCAAGGACGGGCCTGGCTCTTGGGCACCTTCATCGGCCACTGTGGCACCGCCTACCGTAACGCCGAGACCCACGCTTTCATCCGGACCTTGTTGGCCCAATGCGGCGTAGCCTCCGACGCCCTGGGCAAGCTCCTGCGGCGCAGGCGTGTGGGCCAGCATCAAGAGGCTTGGATCCTCACCAACCCCACAGGCGAGCGCCTCACCGAAGAATTTCCTTTGGAAGGCTGGGCGGCGGTGGAGGATCTGCTGGGCGAGGAGCTCACCGTGCAAGAGGGCCGCGTTACCCTCAGTGTAGAACCCTTGGATGTGCGTGTTTTGATCTTGCGACGATAGGGGCAGGGAGATGGCTACAACCTTTGAAAAGATCTTTAATGAGGATGTGCTCTCCAAGCGGGAGCGGGTGGAGCGCACGTTGACCCTGCAACCGGTGGACCGGGTGGCGATCCTGGAGCAGCTCAGTTACAACCCGGGCGTCATTGCGCTGTACACCGGCAAGCCGATCCGGGGTTTTAACTATACCGTGGATGACATCTGCGAGGTCATCCGCAAGACCACCGACCTGATCATGCCGCCGGTGGCGCCCAAGGGCACGGGGCGTGAGGTGACCGAGGATGGCTTTGTCCTTCAACACGACAACTGGACTACCTGGCATGTCAGCCGCCCGTTCAAGGACGCCGAGGGCGCTCGCGATTGGTTGCTGGCCAAGACGGAGCGGATGCGCCAGACGCCCTTCGATCCCCAAAAGGAGCGCCAACGCTACCACGAGTACATCACCGGCATCCAGCGCAAGATCGGCGAGACGGTGATCCTCTATTACCATGGCACCGGCATGTGCAGCACCTTTGACGCCATGGGACTGGAGATCTTTAGCTACTTTTATGCCGACTACCCTGAGGTCTTGGCCGCGTACATGCGGGTCAGCATGGAGCGCGAGCTGCGGTGGGTGCACGCCGTGGCCGACCGGGAGCTCTCGCCGGTGATCCTCATCGCCGAGGATTTTGCCACCAAGCATGGCCCCATCTTCCCGCCCGAATTCCTCTACGAATTTCATTATCCTAACCTCAAGGCCCTGGCCGAGGCCTGGCACGAGCACGGCATCAAGGTGCTCTACCACAGCGATGGCAACTGGAAAAAGGTCATCCCTGACCTCATCGCCACCGGGGTGGATGGCTTTTACTGCCTGGAGCCCAGCAACGGCATGGATATCGTGGAGCTCAAGAACACCTGGCCGCAAATGGTCTGGTCGGGCGGGGTGGATGGCGTGGACCTGATGGAGCGGGGCACGCCGGAGGAGGTGCGGGCGGAGGTGCAGCGGCAGATCATCGCCACCAACGCCCTGGAGACGGGCGGGATGTTTGTGGCCTCCTCCAGCGAGATCAACCCGCCCATCCCGCCGGAGAATTTTCGCGCTATGGTGGAGGCGGTGGGCGCAGTGCGCAACCCGCGCTTCTATCCATTGTAGGGACGCGGCGACGCCGTTGGGTTGATGCTGACGGCTGATTGCTGAGAGCTGTTGGCTATTCTCATCAGGAGGAGGTTTGCACCATGCCTGGACCTGGAATGGAATTGATCGGCGAAGAGGAAAAGAAGGAACTCTTGGAAGTGTTGGAATCGGGCTATCTTTTCCGTTACGGCAGCCCCGATAATCCGGCCTTCAAAGCCAAGGTGTACAAGCTGGAACAGGAGGTGGCCAAATGGGCCGGCGTGCCCTACGCGGTGGCCGTCAACTCGGGCACCTCGGCGCTGTTGGTGGCGCTGAGCGGGCTGGGCGTCGGCCCCGGCGACGAGGTGATCTGCCCCGGCTATACGTTCATCGCCAGCATGTCCTCCATCATTTACGCCCGGGCCGTGCCCGTCTTGGCCGAGGTGGACCGCACCCTCAACCTGGACCCGGCGGACGTCCGCCGCAAGATCACCCCGCGCACCAAGGCCATCATGGCCGTGCACATGCTGGGCAACCCGGCGCGGCTGGAGGAATTGAAGGCCATTGCCGACGAGAAGGGCTTGTTGCTCATCGAGGACTGCGCCCAGGCCTTTGGCGCCTCTTACAAAGGGCGGTCGGTGGGGTCCATCGGCCACGCCGGCACCTACAGTTTCAACATTTTCAAGACCATCACCGCCGGCGATGGCGGCATGGTGGTCACCGCCGATGAAGCCGCCTATCGCCGCTTCTTTGGCGTGCACGACCAGGGCCACGCCCCCTTGCGCATGGGCGTGGAGGTGGGCCGCCGGCCCTTTGTGGGCCTGGATTTCCGCATGACGGAGCTGACCGCCGCCGTGATCTTGGCCCAGTTGCGCAAGTTGGACACCATCCTCAGCCATCTGCGGGCCAACAAGCGCCGCTTCAAGCAGGCCATCGCCGACCTGTCCGGGCTCGAGTTCCGCGAGATCACCGATCCGGAGGGCGAGTGCGCCACGCTGCTCACGGTGTTCCTGCCCACGGAGGAGGTGGCCCGCAAGGTGGCCAAGGACCTGGGCACCAAGGTGGTGGCAGATTCCGGCTGGCACGTCTATAGCAACATGGAGCAGATCCTGGAAAAGCGCACCGTCACGCCGGAGGGCTGCCCCTTCACCTGCCCCTATTATCTGAACAAGGGCGGCGAGGCCAAGTATTGGAAGGGGATGCTGCCCCAGACCGACGCCCTCCTGGCGCGGGCCATCAATATCAGCGTCGGTGTCTCCGATCCGGGCCTGGGTTCCGCCTTTGGCGTGACCATGCGCGATGGGTTCGACATGGTGGATGCCAGGGCGGAAGAGTTCCGGCGGGTGGTGAAGCGTTATCTATGATGCGGGGCAAGACTATCGGGGAGCGTGAGAACTATCTGCGGGCTCTGGAGTTCCGCTATCCCGAGTGGATCCCTATCACCTTTGACCTGATGCCCTCCGTCTGGCGGCGTTATGGCCGCCAGCTAGAGGAGGTGGCGCTGAGGCATCCTTTGATCTTTGGCGATTATGTGCCGGGGAGCTATCCTGCTCTGGCTGGTGAACCTCTTACGCCGGCGAACGAGTATGTACGCGATGATTGGGGCTGCGTGTGGCGTAACGCCCAGGCCGGCATCCTGGGGCAGGTGGTGGAACATCCCCTGTCCGATTGGCGTGCCTTTGATACCTATCGCCCGCCGGACCCGCGCGTGCAGATAGATTGGACCGCGCGCAAAGCTCAGACGGAGGAGGATCGCCGACGGGGCCTTTTGACTCGAGGCGGATATTCCATGTATGAGGGAGGTTTCTTTGATCGCTTGCAGTTTCTGCGTGGTTTGGAGAATTTGCTTATTGATTTTGTGACCGAGCCGCCTCAATTGACCTCGCTCATCGAGATGGTTTTCGAATACAATATGGAGCATACCCGCCTGTGGCTGGAGATCGGCGTGGACCAGATGTGTTTTCACGGCGACCTGGGCACCCAGCGGGGGCTGCTGATGAGCCCAGCCACCTTTCGCAAGTGGTTAAAACCCTATTATAAGGAGTTGTTTTCCCTGTGTCGGCAGGCGGGAACACATGTGTGGTATTCCTCCGACGGGAA
>DAOTZU010000015.1:0-4957 GCA_034433995.1 Anaerolineae bacterium | reverse complement strand
CGGCACCGGCTGATCCTCACCACCCCCATCAACGTCAACTCGCTGCGGCAGGCGATGCTGCGGCTGAAGCAGGGCGGGATCGTGGTCACCGGGGTGGATCGCCCCGTCTCCGAGCAAGACGAGCCGATCCCGTTTTTCGATGCCCCGGCCCGCTTGCCCGTGGGGCACATCCGCCTGGCCTTGCAGACCAACTCTCGGGTGGTGGTGGCCTGTTGTGTGCAAGAGCCGGACGGCGTCTATGCCTTGCGCCTTTCCGAGCCTTTGGAGATGGAGCGCACCGGCGATCGCGCCCAGGATGTGTGCCACAACGCCCGCCGGGTGTTGGCCATCATCGAAGGGATGATCCGCGAGGCGCCGGCGCAATGGTTGATGTTCGTTCCCGTCTGGCGCGAGGAAGACGCCCAAGGGCCAAAGGCCGGGGCGGCAGCGCCAACCGCCACGGGAGCAGCGGACGATCCGCAAGCGCCCTGAGCGCCCAATCCATCCGGCCGATGTGCGTCGGCGAAAGGAGCTTCCTGCATGGGCATCGTCACTTGGATTATCTTTGGGGCTTTGGCCGGCTGGGTGGCCAGCCTCATCGCCGGCACGAGCCGGCGTCAGGGCTGCCTGATGGATATCATCGTGGGCGTGTTGGGCGCCTTTCTGGGTGGCTTCCTGATGCAGCTCCTCACCGGTCGGGGGCTTGACCTGTCCTTCGATCTGCGCAGCTTTGGCATCGCGGTGGTGGGAGCCATCCTCCTCCTGGTGATCACCGGCGCCACCCGCCGGCGGCGCTAGAACATCTTCTCTGGAGGGAGATGCTGGTGGAAGCACCGCGTTCCTGGCGTAGCGATCTCCCCGCTTGGCGTGGCGGCCAACGCGATGGTACCAGCGGCCGCACCCGTTGGTTGGCCGAGCGTGGCCCGCTGAATTTGGATGTGGGCCCGGCCGATTGGCGCCCTTATCGCACTTTGCGCCTGGAGATCGGCTGTGAGCAGCCCACGGGCGCGGTCCTGTGCCTGGAGATTTTGGGCTGCGAGGAGGCACCGGTGGGGCAGGTGACCTTCGTGGCCGATTGGGCGGGTTGGCGAGAGGTTGCGTTCCCTTTGGCCGCCTTTGCGCCGCCGGAGGATGAGGGCTGGCACCTGGTCCATGCCCTGCGCCTCTCCTGTGGGCAAGCGGGTCAAGCCCCCACCGTGCTGACCTTGGGCGCCGTGGAGGCCAGCGCCGCCCCGCCCCAGCCATAGGTCGCCCCGTGCCACCCGGATCATCCCTCTTCCAAGGCATCGTGATATCTGGCCAAGCGCCTGCCAGGCCAGGGGGTAAAAGGGGGAGAATAGATGGGTGCTCCATCCTGGGAGGATACTTCGCCGGAGGCTAGACGCGTCTGGCTGGAGCTGCTCCGGCGCGCACCCTCTTGGCGCAAATGGGAGCTGGTGGCCCAGATGACCGCGACGGTGCGCGCTCTGGCCTTGGCGGGGCTGCGTCGCCGTTTTCCTCATGCTTCCGAGGAGCAATTGCGCCGCCGTCTGGCCGGCCTTCTCTATGGCGAAGAGCTGGCCAGCAAGGCTTATGGGCCCCTGGAGCCAGATCAGCATGTTGACTGAACCCTTGACCGCAGCATTGGAAGTGATTCGCGTGCTCGAATCTTTGGGAGTGCCTTATCTGATCGGTGGCTCTCTGGCCAGCGCCTTTTATGGCGTGCCTCGCGCCACGATGGATGTCGATATCCTGGCCGATCTGCGCCTGGAACACGCGGAACCATTAGCCCGCATGTTGCAAGATACCTTTTACGTAGATGTGGCAATGATTCGCGAAGCGATTCTTCGACGACGTTCTTTTAACGTGATCCATTTGGCGACGATGTTCAAAGTGGACATTTTCGTGCCCAAAGATCGTCCCTATGAGATGGTAGAGTTGGCGCGGCGTCAGGCGGAGAGCATTGATGCCACCTTGGAACACCAGATCTATCTGGCGTCGCCGGAAGATACGATCCTAACCAAGTTAGAGTGGTATCGTTTGGGTGGGCATGTTTCCGAACGTCAGTGGCACGATGTTTTGGGCGTGCTCAGAACCCAGGGAGAAAACCTGGATTATGATTACCTCAAACTTTGGGCCGAGAGGTTGGGGGTGGCCGATCTGCTAGGCCGTGCTCTGCGTGAAGCGGAGATAGCTCGCTAGCTATGGCGCGAGGATGGCGCTCTCGCCGGAACGGTTTTGGCCTCTTGTCACGCCCAAGGCGGTTGGGCGTTATACCGCCTCGTCCGAGAAGATCAGCCGCCCAAAACGCTGCGGCGTGTGATAGTTGATCCTTCCCGGTGGCGACCAAGCGCTGTACTCGTCGCCCCATGTGGCCCTGTCGATGCGGTAGAGGTTGGCGTGCCAGATATCGCCGGGCCGGGGCGGCAAGTGGGGCGCCATCATGAAATCGGCCATGGGGATGGCCATCTCCACGGACCAGGCGCGGTCGGGCGTGCCCCGGCGGGTGGGGTCGCCATCCACCCACACTGCGGTGCGCAGGCCCTCGCTGTTCCAATCCCATAGCCCCCGCCGGCGGTCGTCGCGCCAAAGCATGAACAGGTCCAGGACGGCGTTCAGGGGGTTGACCTCGATCTCGATGTAGCCGTAATCGTCGCAATCCTCATCCACAAAGATCTCTACCACCTCCTGATTGTAGATATCCCGGTCGCGCTCGGTGGTGACGGCCCAAATATCGCTATCTGTGCAATGAAAAGCTACATAGAGATAATCGTCATCCCAAAGAAGGCGGGCGGTGGTGGGCTGGCGTGGAGCGGCGCCCGTATCGGCCAACACCAGGGAGATGGGCGGCGCCCCGCGCCAAGAGGGATCGTCCAGCCGGCCGTCAATCACCGGCGGCGTGGCGGCGCGATGGCAGATGTACGCGGGTCGGTCGTTCATCTGGGGCTCCTTGGCAAAAAGTTTGGCCCAAGGTATAACATGCTGTGCTCTGTGTGGCAAGTAGAGAAAGGAGCACCATGAAACGCTATTTTCTGCTGGCTCTGTGTTTGGGGCTCGGCCTGGTCTCTTGCCGGGCCAAAATGCCGACGGTATCGCCCTCGGCGCCCCCGGCCACGCTCCAACTGACCAGCCCCGCCTTTGCTGAGGGCGCCAACATCCCTGCCGCCTATACCTGCGATGGGAAAAACATCTCGCCGCCGCTGGCCTGGAGCGGCGTGCCCCAAGGCGCGCGGGCGCTGGCCCTCATCGTGGAGGATCCCGACGCGCCGCTGGGCACCTACACCCATTGGGTGTGGTACGACTTACCTCCCAGCCTCACGGCCCTGCCCGAGGGCGTGCCTCTGGAGGAGCGCCCCGCTGTGGGCGGCGCCCAAGGCAAGAACGATGCGCGCCAGCTGGGGTACACCGGCCCCTGCCCGCCCAGCGGCAGCCACCGCTACCTGTTCATCCTGTATGCTCTGGACCGGCCCACCGGCCTTGCCCCCGGCGCCACGAAAAAGGAGCTGTTGCAAGCCCTGGAAGGACACATCTTGGCCCAAGGCCAATTGATGGGGCGCTATCAGCGGCGCTGATCCTGTTTCCCCGGTGTCCCTTGCTCCGGCGCGGCCTGTAGGGGTAGAATTTCATCCATCATCCTTTGCGGAGGTTCCATGCAACGTCCACCGGATTATGAAGAGACGCTCCATCATGTCAACACCTATTCCCGGCCCTCGCAACTCCGCATCACGGACCTGCGGGTGGCCACCATCGTCGGCGCGCCGATGCGCTGCCCGTTGCTCAAGATCGAGACCAACCAGGGCCTGGTGGGCTATGGCGAGGTGCGCGATGCGGCCAGCAAGACCTACGCCCTCATGCTCAAGAGCCGCCTCCTGGGCGAGAACCCCTGTGAGGTGGATCGGCTCTTTCGGCGCATCAAACAGTTCGGCTATCACGGGCGGCAGGCGGGCGGCGTCTGCGGCATCGAAGTGGCCTTGTGGGACCTGGCCGGCAAGGCCTACGGCGTGCCCGTCTACCAGATGTTGGGCGGCAAGTTCCGCGACCGCGTGCGCGTCTATTGCGATACCGATGTCCACGGCAAGGATACCGGCCTGGTCATGGGCCAAGCCCTCAAAGCGCGCATGGAGCGCGGGTTCACCTTCCTGAAGATGGACCTGGGCATCGGCCAGTTGGGCGGCGAGGAGGGCACCCTCAGCGCGCCGTTGGGCTGGTTCGAGGCGCTGCGCCAGGCCAGCGAGGACCTCGCCCACGGCCGCGCCCTGCGCTATCCGGAGGACCACGCCGTCCACAGCGCCGATGAGGAGGCGACGCAGCGTGAGGCCTTGCGCCGCGCCCGCAGCCGCTGGTATGACCTGAACAACGTCGCCCACCCCTTTACCGGCATCCACCTCACCGAAAAGGGCCTGGATCGTTTAGAGCAATACGTGGCCGAGGTGCGCTCCGTCATCGGCTACGAGGTGCCCTTGGCGGTGGATCACCTGGGACACATCGCTGTGGAGGATGTCATCAAACTGGCCCAGCGGGTGGAGAAATACAACCTGGCCTGGCTGGAGGATCCCATCCCTTGGCAGTACACCGAGCAGTACGTCCGCCTGGCCCGTTCTTGCCGCACGCCCATCTGCACCGGCGAGGATATCTACCTCAAGGAGGGCTTCAAGCCCCTCTTGGAGGCGGGCGGTGTGAGCGTCATCCATCCGGATGTGCTCACCTGCGGCGGCATCTATGAGCTGAAAAAGATCGGCGACCTGGCCCAGGAATACGGCGTGGCCATGGCGGTGCACATGGCCGAATCGCCCATCGCCTGCCTGGCCGCGGTGCATGGCGCCGCCGCTACCGAGAATTTCCTCGTCTTGGAGAACCACTCGGTGGATGTGCCTTGGTGGGATGAGCTAGTCATCGGGCCGTCCAAGCCCATCGTGCAGAACGGTTATATCCCGCTACCTGAGGGGCCGGGGCTGGGGATCGAGGCGCTGAACGATGAGGTTATCACCCAGCATCTGGC
>DAOTZU010000014.1:0-2068 GCA_034433995.1 Anaerolineae bacterium | reverse complement strand
CAGCTTGCCCTCGATCTCGCCGATCAGTTGGCGCTCATCGGGAAAGCGGCCGGTTTGCAGTTTGGAAAAGATCCTCTCTTCGCCCACGCTGACCTCGAATGCGCCTCCCGATGACGGGACCAGGGCGACCTCGGCGATTTTGTTCTTGAACCTGTCCAACAGCTTGTCCGCCAAACTGACGGCTCTGGGGAGATACCCTCACGCGGTACAATAGCGGATCTCGATCCTCTTGGCCATAGCGCACCTCCTTCATCACACGGCAAGAATTGTCTTGACCCTACCTGCACCCTTGGCGCTCGCATGTACGCCCCACAGGGTCCGCCACGGAGAGCCCCTTGCGTTGCTCTGCGCATAGCGGGATCTGACTTTTATCCTGCCACAAGCGAGCGCCCTTGTCAACCCGGCACGCTAGGAGACGCTCACCCGCGCCACCACCAGCTTGTGCCCGGCCCAAGGCCAAGGCCCGCGACGCAGCCGGAGAAAATCCTCTCTGCCTTGGGGCTGCAACAGGATAGAGAGCTTGTACTCCCCCGGCGGGATCTCGCCGGGCGCCGTCAAGATCAAGATACCGCGCAAAAGCTCGCCCTCGGTCCATAAGGAGGTGGCATAATCGGTGCCTGTGAGGCTGTGGCGTGAGGTATGGCGCACCTGGCCCGAGGCGTCCACCCAATGGAGCACCAGGGCATAATCCTGCTGGACGGAGCGCTGCGCCCGCCAATACAGATGCAACGTCAAGGGCTTGCCGCGTTTGAGGGATTTGGGGCCCCAATCCGAGGCCAGGAGGGCGATATCGCCCCCAAAGACGGCCCCTCCCCAGGGTCGGTAGGCCGCTTGCGGGATGGTATCCTGGGCCGTCAAACGTTTGAGGTTGCGGCCCACCTGGATCGTGCCCAGATCGAGATAGGGCTGGGCGGGAGCTCCGCCGCGGGCCACGAAATCCAGCGGCCGGCCGTTTTCCGCCTCGTAAACCCAGAGCTGCAGCCGGTACGTGCCCGGAGGCGTCACCGGCGGGATGGGCAAGGTCGCCTCGTGGCGGATCACCGCGCCCACCGGCCATTGCGAGGTGGGCACGTACATAAAGGGCGCCTCATCGCGCTGGGCCCATAGCACGCCCTGGTCATCCACCAGGCGCAGTGAGGTCTTGTACACCCCCAAAGGCTGCAACGGCCGCCAATGGCAGAGGGCGGTGATGGTCTTGCCCGCCGGAACAGGCCCGCTGGGCCGGGGCGCGTCGCCGGCGAGGGGGATCTCCTGGGGCTGGCCTGTAGCATCAAGGTAGCGCAGAGCGCACGAGAGGAGCAGCAACCGTTCCGCCAAAATGCCCCGCGGCTCCGCCGTCTCCTTCGCCTCGGCCAGGATCGGCGAGCGGGCCAGGTGGGCGCTGAGGCGCACATCGTCCGCATAGCTGGGGAAGGGGATCCGTTCCTGGAGCAGCGTGTGTTCCTCCAGCCATTGGCTGACGACGTTCTCCGGATCCGAGAACATGGTGCGACAGTGCACCAGCCACAGACGGTCATACTGCGCGGTGAGATCGGTCAAGGTCGCGGCCACTTGGGCGGGGTCGGCGCGGCCGGCCAGGGCGATGGTGGGCACGCCCACCACCGGCAGGTCGCCGGCATAATAATGCAAGAAGGCGGGGAGATTCTCCGGGGCGTCCACGATGACCACGTCGCCCGGCCGTTCGTTCAGGGCGATGTGGCGCGCCGCCGAGCGATAATCCGCCTTGGCCCGGTAGGCGGGATGGGTAAAGTAGCGCTGGGTGGAATAGCCCATGGCCCCGATGATGAGCAGGGCGGCGACCCAGGCCGGCCAAGGTTTCTTGCGGGCCAGGCTCCTCACCCCCAGAGCCAACCCTAGGTAAAAGGAGGGGCTGCACATGATCACATAGCGGCTGCCCATGTACAATGGGGTAAAGAAGGAAAAAATCCAGATAAAGACGATGGGGAGGAGGATGAGGCCCACAATCAATGTAAACCCGGCCCCCCGCGCCTGCCAAAGGGCGGCACGTCCATCCCCTCCCAGGCGCGGCGGTTCCCGCCAGAGGGAAAGGACGCCCAAGACAAAGATG
>DAOTZU010000013.1:0-12054 GCA_034433995.1 Anaerolineae bacterium | reverse complement strand
CTCCCGTTGCGGGCCGAAACATGCCTGCATCACCATCTGTTGCGCGGCGGCCACGTCCAAGTTGTAGCCTATCTGACCCGGCGCTACCACGGTGAGCTTGGCCGTGGCGGGGTCATAAGCAAAGCGCGCCTCCCGCGGAGGCCGGGCGATCTCCTCGGCGAGGGCCTGCACATAAGCCGCGATCTTGGCCTCGTCCAGGCCCGCCTGCACCGTGGCGGCCTCGCCCAGGCGGGCGGGTTGCAACGTCAGCCAGGAGGAGAGAACCGCCTGGTCCACGGTCCAACGTCGCGTGTAGGCGCGCAGGCGGCCATCGGACTCGGTATCCTGGAAGGTGAAGGTGAGGGTCAGGGGCGCCCTCAAGAGGGTCTGTGCTCGCTCCTGGGCGCCGGCCACCTCGCTCAGGGGCGGCGCAAGCTCGCGGAATTGCAGGGGGATGGATAACGGCGCCAGGGGCGCATGAAACTCCGCGCCCTGGTGCCAGAGGCGCAGCAAGCGGGGCGCCTTGCCCCAACCGGAGGTGCCCAGCGTCTTGCTCACCTTTTGGACGATCAACTCGCGGGTGGCGGCGAGATCCAGCTCGCGCCCCAGCTCCGCGGCGCCGCCGAACGCCTGTAACCCCGCCACCTGCAACTGCGCCCGCCGCGCCGGATGGTTGACCTGGCGAGCGATTTGTTGCAACACCATCAGCGCCGGCCCCGGTTCCAGGTGGAAGGTGGGCACGAGGGAATAGCCCCACCAGAGCAGCTTGGCCCGGGTGATGAGATCATGGCGATAGATGCCACTGCGCCCCAAGCGCCATGCCTGGGCCACGGCGCCGGGCAGATCAAGGCTGCCGCCCATGTCTTGCGCCGAGATCACCCACCGGTTCTCGGCCGTGTGGAGCTCAAGATAGAGCCAACCCCGCCCGGCCAGCTCCTGTTCCAGCCGCGCCAGAGCTTGCGCGCGGGTTAGCCCGCCCACCGGCACATCGAGGATGGCAACCCCCGGCAGGATGGTCTCCTGATAACGCGCCTGATAAGCCCAAAGGAAACCACCCAGGAGGAGCAAAACGGCCAAGAGGGCCACGCCAAGGGACAAGGCCAACTGATACAGGACACCAACCAAACGGATGTAAGGACGGCGTTTCACGTTGGGCTCTTTCCTTTCCTGGGGCACATTATAGCCCAAAAAGCGCCGCCATCACAGCCGCCGCGAGGGCGTCGGGGAAGGGCTCCCGTCGGTTGGAAACCGACGTCTGCGGATAATAAGCCCGCGCCGCGGGCTTGGCAAGCAGAGCCGTCGGATTCCATCCGACGGCGGGCAAGGCCCACATCCTTTCGCTGTCCAGCGCTCCCGCCGGTTGGAAACCGACGTCTGCGGATGATAAGCCCGCATCGCGGGCTTGGCAAGCAGAGCCGTCGGATTCCATCCGACGGCGGGCAAGGCCCACATCTTTGGACAGGCCTCTTTTTACGCCGCCGCGCAATTTGTCGAGGCCGTCCGAGCGTGTATAATCCAAAGAACTATGCTTCCATGATCCCTGGGGGAGAGGAAATATGCTCAAGACGCACACCTGTGGGCAATTGCGGCGAACGGATGTAGGCCAAAAGGTCACTTTGGCCGGCTGGGTGCACCGCCGGCGCGATCACGGCAACCTGGTTTTTGTGGATCTGCGCGACCGCTTTGGCATCACCCAGGTGGTGTTCAATCCCAGCGTCTCCTTTGCCGCCCACAGCGCCGTGGCCGGCGTGCGCAACGAATATGTGTTGCGCGTCACAGGCACGGTGGCCCTGCGCCCGGAGGGCCTGGAGAACCCCAAGATGGCCACCGGCGAGATCGAAGTGCTGGCCCAAGAGGTGGAGATCCTGAACGAGGCCAAGACGCCCGTTTTTTACATCAACGAAGACACAGAAGTGGATGAAACGTTGCGCCTGCGCTATCGCTACCTCGACCTGCGCCGCGAGCGCATGCAGCGCAACATTATTTTGCGCCATCGGGTGGTGCGGTTCATCCGCGAATACCTCTCTGACCGAGATTTCATCGAGATCGAGACGCCCATCCTGATCAAGAGCACCCCCGAAGGAGCGCGGGATTACGTGGTGCCCAGCCGCCTCCATCCGGGCAAGTTCTACGCCCTGCCCCAATCGCCCCAACAGTTGAAGCAATTGTTGATGGTGGCCGGGTTCGAACGCTATTTTCAGATCGCCCGTTGCTTCCGCGATGAAGACCAGCGCGCCGATCGCCAACCCGAGTTCACCCAGCTCGACCTGGAGATGTCCTTCGTGGACCGCGAGGACATCCTGGAGCTGATCGAGGGGCTGTTCCGGGCCTTGGTGCCCGCCGTGAGCGACAAACGCTGCTTGCTGGAGCCGTTTCCCCGTTTCACCTACGCCCAAGCGCTGGCCCTCTACGGCAGCGACAAGCCGGATATCCGTTTTGGCATGCTGCTGACGGACCTTTCGGACCTGGTGGCCCAGAGCGCCTTCCGCGCCTTTAGCGAGACAGTGCAGGCCGGCGGCCAGGTGAAGGGGATCCGCGCCCAAGGGTGCGCCGATTACACCCGGCGCCAGCTCGACGAGCTGGCCGAGCTGGTCAAAGGGTGGGGGGCCAAGGGCCTCTCGTGGATCAGTGTGCGCGCGGACGAGGTGCGTTCGCCCCTCAGCAAAGTCCTCTCGCCGGAGGAGCTACAGGGGATCGTGCAACGCATGGAGGCCAAGGCGGGGGATCTGGTGTTGCTCGTGGCCGATAAGCCCGCCGTGGTGGCCGAGGCGCTGGGGCAATTGCGGCTGGAGATGGGGCGCCGTCTGGGGCTCCTCGATGACCGCGTCCTCGGCTTTGCTTGGATCTTGGATTTCCCGCTCCTGGAATGGAACGAGGAGGAGGGCCGTTTCCAGGCGGTGCATCACCCCTTCACCGCCCCCCTGGATGAGGATCTTCCTTTCTTGGAGACGGATCCGGCCCGGGTGCGGGCCAAGGCCTACGACATCGTGGCCAACGGCTACGAGGTGGGCGGGGGCAGCATCCGCATCCATCGGCGGGATATCCAGAGCCGCATGTTCCGCGCCATCGGCCTCAGCGAGGCGGAGGCCCAGGCCCAATTCGGCCATCTCCTGGAGGCGTTCGAGTTCGGCGCCCCGCCCCACGGCGGCATCGCCCCCGGCATTGACCGCCTGGTGATGCTCCTGGCCGGCGAGCCGAACATCCGCGAGGTGATGGCCTTCCCCAAGACCCAGAGCGCCGTGGATTTGATGACCCAGGCCCCCTCGCCCATCAGCGAGAAACAATTGCGCGAATTGCACATCAAGCTCGATCTGTGAGGGATGCCATCGAGCGGGCTGGCGGCATTGTGCGAGTGCGCGGGGCGTGTTATAATTGCCACAGTTCCGCCATGTTGTGGCCAAGAGGAGGCGCCCATGTTTCAGAGGATCTTTATCATCGGCCGGCTGGGGAGCGATCCGCAGATGCGCTATACCCCCGATGGCACACCGGTGACCACGTTCAGCGTGGCCACCGATCGCCGTTGGACCGACGCCAACGGCCAGCAGCAACAGCGCACGGTGTGGTTCCGCGTCAGCGCCTGGCGGCGGCAGGCCGAAACCTGTAACCAATTCCTGACCAAAGGCCAGTTGGTCATGGTGGAAGGAGAATTGGCAGAACCGCGCCCCTTCCAAGGGCGAGACGGCCAATGGCGCGCCTCCTTGGAGGTGACGGCCCAGGTGGTGCGCTTCCTCAGCGCCCGGGCCGAGGGCGCCGCCAAGGCCGAGGAAGAGGTGACGCCGCCGGATACCGTGCAGGAAGAGGACATCCCCTTCTAGCGGCACCGGCGTTCCCCTAACAAGATTGCGCCCCGCCCTCCCAGAGGAGGGCGGGGCGCATGCCCTGGGGGACGAGGGGACAGGATCACTTGCCGACGAGATAGGAAGCGCTGCCTCTCACCGCGACGCCGCGATAGATGGCCAGCGCCTCCACCACCACCCGGGAACCCGGCGCCGCCTGGCCCACAGGGAAGGTGCACACGGCGCGCCCGCCGGCGTTGGTGGGGCCGGCCGTGTAATAACGGATGCCCCGGTTATCCTTCACGCTGATGCGCACCAAGACGCCCGCCACGCCTCGACCATCGCTCCCCACCAGGCTCACCGAAACCGTCTGCATCCCGCCCTGCCCCGTGATGGGATAGCGCAGGGAAACCAACAATCGGGTCGCCGCCGCGCTGTTGAGGGTCGTCCTGCGGCCCGCCCCTGGCTGCACCACACCGTCCTCCTGCCAGCACCCCTCGCCGCTCCAGGCCAGGGCGGTTTGGGGCCGCAACCCCAAGCCCAATACGAGGACAACCAAGAGAACAGCCATCAAGCACCGTCGCATCTTACCCTCCTCTCGTGAGGTCCAAGCGCCCCCTCAGAGGCCAACGGGTTGGTAAACCTGCCCCGGCACCGCGGGGAAGGGCGTCGCCCCTGGTGCCAGCGGGGCTTTGGCCCGCGGCGTGGGGGTGGTGCCCACCGAAGGCAACGTGACCTGCACATCAACCCCGATGCCCAAAACAAAGGCGAGCAGCACAGCGATCACGACCAGAGCGATCAAGAGCGCGCCGGCCTGTTGCGCCACGCCGGCGGCGGATCCCCCGCTTACGACGATGGTGGGGGCGGGCGCCGCGGCTTGGGGGCGGCGCAGCAAACGCACCAGCCCGGCCAACAAGAGCAGCACCACCAGCAGGAAGAGAAGGTCGCCCATGTTACAGCCCTCCCCGAACTCTTGCCCCTTCCACTCTGACCATCCCATCTTCTACAGCTATTATAGGGGTTATTGAGGAAAAGATACTGATTGGTGACTAACGCCTTCTGACTTTTTGTTTACACTGCTTTGACGATATACTTTCGCCGCCTGGGCAGTATATCTTGGAGAGATTGCCCAAGAAGATAACCCGACGCTTTGGCAAACATGCCCGATGTATTTGCGCCCTCCTCCAGGTATCCTGGGCATGATGGTGGCAAGAGCCACAACTCAGCTCGCGTAAGGAGGCAAGATGTATAGCGGACGACGCATCGGGTGGGTGATGGTGTTGGTATTGCTCCTTCTGATGGTAGGAGCAACAGTGGCGTGTGCAGAGGGACCTGATATGAACGGCGCAGCGACGCTCAAGGCCAATCCTGCAGCAGCCGTCAACTTTGCCTGGACCTTGCTCTGTGGTTTTCTCGTCTTTTTTATGCAAGCCGGGTTCGCTTTTGTTGAAGCAGGCTTTTGCCGCGCCAAGAATACAGTGAATATCCTGACCAAAAACTTTATGGATTTCTGCATCGGCGGCTTGGCCTATTGGGCCTTTGGGTTTGCGGTGATGTTCGGCGGCTCCAAGCTGGCGCCGGGCCTGGAGGCTGGCAATTCATGGTTCGGTTTCTCGGGCTTTTTCCTTACAGGCAACGCCTATGATGTGACGACCAACATGTTCTGGATGTTTCAGATGATGTTTGCGGCGGCCTCGGCGACCATCGTCTCCGGCGCCATGGCCGAGCGCACCAAGATCACCGCCTACATGGCCTATAGCTTTTTGATCTCGGCGATCATCTATCCCATCTTTGGCAAATGGGTTTGGGGCGGAGGCTGGCTTGCCACCTTGCCCTTTGGCGCGGGCGCCCGCGATTTCGCCGGCTCTGGCGTCGTCCATGCGGTGGGCGGCTTGGTAGCCCTGGCCGGCGCCAGGATGGTGGGCCCGCGTCGCGGCAAGTTCAATCAGGACGGCACAGCCAACGCGATCCCCGGCCACAACATGGCCTTTGTGATCTTGGGCACGTTGATCCTGTTCTTTGGCTGGTTCGGCTTCAACCCCGGCTCGACGCTGGCAGCCACCGACCTGCGCATCTCGGTCATCGCCGTCAACACCTTTTTGGCGGGGGTGGCCGGCGCTGTGACGGCCATGTACGTGACCTTGGTGCGCACCGGCAAGGCAGACCTGGGCATGGCCTGCAACGGGTCTCTTGTGGGCTTGGTGGGCGTCACGGCATCCTGCGCTTACGTAGCCCCTTGGGCGGCTGTGATCATCGGCGCAGTGGCGGCGGTGTTGATGATGCTCAGCCTCACCTTTGTGGAAAAGGTCTTGCGGGTGGATGATCCCGTCGGCGCCGTCTCGGTGCACGGCGCAGGCGGCCTGTGGGGGCTCTTGGCGGTGGGTATCTTTGCCGATGGCAGCTACGGGGGTGTGGCGGGCCTCATCGCCGGCAATGCCGGCCAGATCGTGGCCCAGTTGATCACCATGCTCGTCGTCATCGTCTGGGCTTTCGGCACAGGGTTGCTGCTCTTTTCCCTGCTCAAGCGCACCATGGGCTTGCGCGCCTCGGTGAAAGAGGAAACCAGAGGCTTGGATATCACCGAGCATGGCGTCGAATGCTATCCCGCGGAGACGGCCCTTTAGCTCAAGGCCCTGTGCAAAATGCCCAAAACAGCACAGTCACCTTCTGTATGCTTGAACTGATGTTTCTACCGGTGAATCAGACTATAGTAGGTATATCATCAAGCTATATGAGGAGGTCGCGATGCCGACGGAAGCGATGATAGCCCTAGGAACCTTTGTGGCCCTGGTGATGATGTGGGTGATCCTACCCAGTGTCCTCAAGAATAAGCAGAAGCAGGCCGAAGAGGAGTAACTTGCTTCACCAAACAACCTAGCACGGCAACGCTGCCGTATGGCACCTCGCGCAGCGGCTTGGGAAGATCCTCCCAAGCCGCTCATTCTTCCTTGAGAAAAGGCTTGAGCACCAAAGGCAAATACCAGGCCCAGGGCGTCGGCGTGGCCGTGGGGGAAGGGGTAAAAGTCGGCGTGGACGTGGGTGTGGCCGTCGCCGTGGCGGTGGGGGTGAAGGTAAAGGTTGGCGCCGGCGTCGGCGGGAAGCTCTCCAGGGGCGTGTAATCCAAGATCAGCCTGGCCCGCTGGGGATACGAGCCCTCGTGGGCCCAAATCTTGCGCGGCGCGCTGGGGCTGCCCTCTTCGGCGATGAGGAGCAGGGTCAAGCTGTTTTTAAAGTTCCACCCCTGGCGATTAACGATCTCTTGGATCACGCTGCGCAGCTCGGGCGAACTATAGGGAGTGCCCGCCCGCCAAGTGGTGCGGGGCAAATTCCACACCACCGAGTTGGTGGTGCGGGTCCGCTGGGTGATGATCCCTTGGGAGCGGAAATCGGGCGAATCATCCACCGCGTGGCCATAGATGACGATTTTGGTGTTCACATAAGCATCCTCGGCCGCCGTGACCTCCAAGACGGCGTGGTTGATCACCGCCCCCTGCGGCACCTGCAGCGCCATGAAGCGCAGCCCCACATGATATTGGCGGTTGCCGCCCAAAAGCAGTTGAGGAGCGTCCAGATGGCCGCCGGCGTCATCCACGTACGTATCGTCGTAGCCAAAGGCGATGGTCGTCTCCACATGGCGATTGGGGATGGCCGTGATGCCGCGCACCAGGATGGCGTTAATGATGGGGGCACCGCTCCGGGAGACAAAGCTGATGTTGAGCTCGTAATCCTCCACCGTCACCGAGCGGGTGAGCACCAAGGCCCGGTAGCGCCCCACCAAGGCGTACACATCCAGGTTCTCGATGACCTTCTGCCCCTCCATGTAGATATCGAACACCCGCTGGCCCTGAGCGGTGGCCTCGAACTCGGCAAAGTGGAACTCCACCTCCACCGTCATCGCGGCCACGCCCGTGTTCAGCCAGCAGCGAAAGCTGGACATGTTGTAGCGTTGGCTCTGGTAGAGCAAGGGATCGGGCGTGCCGGCGATGGGGATGCCCACCGTGCGCTTGAGGCCATTCTCAAAACCGATCCAATGGTGGCTATAGTCGACATCCGCCGCCCAGCCCTCGCCGGCGGAATCTATGAAAGCGTCATCGCTGCCGGCGTTGATGGCCCAGCGGGTATAGACCACATACTCCCGGTCGCCATAGACCATATTCCCATCCACCACGGCATAGGGTTTCAGGTAGATGCCGCTGAGGCCGGGGAGATCGGGCACATCAAGATAATCGAAAAAGTGCCCCGGCGCGCCCCGTTGCGCAGGGGTGCGGTAACGATAGCTGTTGTCGTGGCTGCGGGAGGAGGTATCCCAAAAGACGCCGGTGCTCTCCACCGTGGTGCCGCCGGCGATAATCCAGTGGAGGGGCAAAGCCGCCCGCCGCGCGGTGATGGGGGGCAGGCCCACCAGCTCCACCGTGGTCTCGAGAAGGGTGGGAGAGCTTTCCACTCCCTTGGGGCTGCTCGCCCAAGCCCCCCAAGGGGCCACCAGCAAAGCGCAAAGGATAATACCGAGGGCAACGGCGGGCAGCTTGTTCTTCACCTTATCCTCCCCTGGGTCAACTCTTCCGGGGCCCTATAGATCCCCATGAATAAGACGTGAGCGCGCCGCAAAAGGTACGTTTCGCCTCGTCATGAGCATTGCTATTCTAACCCATGCCCCCCTCGCGCACAAGTTACCCTGAGGTGCTCTTTGCTTGTGCCGGGCCCTCCGTGCTATAATTACCCCATCGCCAAGAGGAAAACGAACCATGACATCCTTACCCATCACCAAAGGTCGTTGGCGGCGCATAGTGGTCAAAGTGGGCACCAGCACCCTCACGGCGGGGTCGGGGCGGTTGAACCCTCCGCGCATGGTGGATCTGGTGCGCCAACTGTTGCTCCTGCGCCAGGCCGGGGCCGATGTGGTCCTGGTCTCCTCCGGCGCGCAACAGGCCGGCCGCGAGCGCCTCAACTATCCCCAAGGGCCCAAGAGCATCCCGTTCCGCCAGATGCTGGCCGCCGTGGGCCAGGGTCGGTTGATGCACCTCTGGGAGCAGTATTTCGAGCTGTACGATCTGATCGTCGCCCAAATCCTCCTCACCCGCGAGGATATCGAGGATCGCCACCGCTATCTTAATGTGCGCGATACCTTTGAAAGCCTGCTGCAGCATGGCATCGTCCCCATCGTCAACGAGAACGACGCCGTGGCCACCGATGAGATCAAGGTGGGCGAGAACGACAGCTTGGCGGCGATGGTGGCCAACCTCATCGAGGCGGATCTCCTCATCCTCCTGACGGATATAGACGGCCTGTACACCGCCGACCCGAACGTGGATCCCCAAGCCCAACTGATCCGGCGGGTGGAGCGGATCGACGCCCAGATTTACGAGCTGGCCAGCGGCAGCAAATCCGGCTTGGGCACGGGCGGGATGTACACCAAGATCCTCGCCGCCGAGATCGCCACCCGTTCGGGCACCTCGGTGGTCATCGCCAACGGCGGGCGCGAGAACGTCTTGGCCGGCGTGTGGGAGGGGGATATCCCGGCCACGTGGTTCCCGGCGCGGATCACCCCCGCCGAGGGGCGCAAGCGCTGGCTCTTGGCCCAGGCGGTGGTGGCGGGGCAGGTGAAGGTGGATGAGGGCGCTGAGCGCGCCATCGTCCACAGCGGCAAGAGCCTGTTGCCGGTGGGCATCATCGAGGCCCACGGAGATTTTGAGCGGGGGGCCATCATCAGCGTGCGCAACCGCGCCGGCGTCGAGATCGCCAAGGGCCTGGGCAACTATAGCGCCCATGATCTGCGGCGCATCCTCGGCCAGCGCTCCGGCGAGATCGCCGATATCTTGGGTTATGACTATGGGCCCGAGTTCATCCATCGCGACAAGATGGTCCTGGTCTGAGTTCGGACCAAAGGAGGAAGCATCATGAGCACGGTAGATCTCAGAGCCATGGGCGCCGCCGCCCAGAGGGCAGGCCACCAGTTGGGCCTCTTGCCCACCGGCGTGCGCAATGGCGTGTTGGAGGAGATCGCCCGCCGCCTGGAGCAGGCCGGCGCAGCCCTGGCCCAGGCCAACGAGGCCGACCTGGCCGAGGCCCGCGCCGCCCAGTTGGCGCCCGCGCTATTGGATCGCCTGACCCTTACCCCCAAGCGCATCCAGGGGATGATCCAAGGGTGCCGCGACGTGGCCGCCCTCCCCGATCCTTTGGGCGAGATTTTCGACGGCCGCACCCTGCCCAACGGCCTGCGGGTGGCCAAAAAGCGGGTGCCACTGGGGGTGTTGGGGGTGATCTTTGAATCGCGCCCCAACGTGACCATCGATATCAGCGCCCTGGCCATCAAGACCGGCAACGCCGTGATCATGCGCGGCGGCAAAGAGAGCCTGCGCACCAACATCGCCCTGGTTGAGCTGGTCCGTGGGGCCTGCGCAGCCTGTGGCGTCCCCGCCGACGCCGTCCAGCTCATCACCTCCACCGAGCGCGAGCTGGTGCCGCAGCTCTTGGCCATGGACGATGTGATAGACCTGCTCATCCCCCGTGGCGGGCCAGGGTTGCAGAACTTGGTGCGCCAATATGCCAAGATGCCGGTGGTCTATGGGGGCATCGGCGTGTGCCACCTGTATGTGGACGAGACGGCCGATCTGCACCAATCGGTCAAGGTCATCCACAACGCCAAGACCCAGGCTCCCTCGGTGTGCAACGCTCTGGACACGGTATTGGTGCACCGCTCCTTGGTGAGTTCCTTCATCCCCTTGATGGTGGCCGACCTCAACGCCGCCGGGGTCAAGGTCCTCTGCGATGCTGCCTCGTTGCCGGTGGCCCAAAAGGCCCCCGGCGCGGCGGCCGAGTTGGTGGCCCCGGCCCAAGAGGAGGATTACGGCAAAGAGTTCCTCTCCCTGGTGCTCTCGGTGAAGGTGGTGGATTCCCTGGATGAAGCCCTGGCCCACATCGCCCGCTACGGCACCCATCACTCCGACGGCATCCTGACCAACACCTACGCCCACGCCCAGCGCTTTCTGGACGAGGTGGATTCCGCCGCCGTCTATGTGAACGCCAGCACCCGTTTCACCGATGGCGGCCAATTCGGGCTGGGGGCGGAGGTGGCCATCAGCACGCAAAAGCTCCACGCCCGCGGCCCCATGGGTCTGAAGGAGCTAACCACCTACAAATGGATCATCCAGGGCGATTGGCACGTGCGCCCCTGATGCGATAACCCTACTCATTGGAGCTAACCCTCATGAACCAACCTTCCGCGATCGAGAAACTGCTGGCCCTCCATCCCGGCACAGAGGTCTGGTGGGATTCGTCCCCCTTGATCTATGAGGCCTGGCGGCGCGATTTAGTGGCCTCCAACCCGGCCTTGCATGGAGCGTTGGAGCGCTTCTGGCGGCCGGGGTCGGCCGACGGCTTGTTGCGCGGCTGCACCACCAACCCACCCCTGGCCTGGCAGGCCATCGAGGCCGACCGAGAAAGCTGGGATCGGTGGGCGCGGGAGCGGGCAGCCTCAGCCCAAAGCCTTGCTGAACTGCTCTGGACGGTGTATGGCGAGGTCTGCGACCGGGGCGCGGCGCTGGTGGAACCGGTGTACACGGCCTCACGCGGGCGTTTTGGCCACATCTGCGCCCAGGTGGATCCGCGGCAGCTCACCGATCTAGAGGCGATGCTGGCCCAGGCCCGGCGCCTGCACGCCCTGCGCCCCAACATCATGATCAAGATGCCCGCCACCAAGGAGGGGATCGAGGGCTTGCGCATCCTCTCCAGCGAGGGGATCTCCACCACCGCCACCCTCTGCTTCAGCGTGGCCCAGGCCGTGGCCGTGGCCGAGGCGGCCCGGGCCGGCTACGCCGAGGCGCGCCGCAAAGGGATCGATCTGAACGGCTGCCGCTGCTGCGCCGCGTTGATGATGGGCCGCATGGAGGATGTGCCCCTGTTCAAGCAGCAGGCGGCGGAGCGTGGCTTGGAACTGACCGAGGCCGACCTGCGCTGGGCGGGGGTAGCCGTGGCCCGCAAGATCTATCGCCTCTACCGGGAGCGCGGCTACGAGGCGCGGCTGCTCTGCGCCTCCATGCGCTTGGGGCCGGTGGTGGCGGGCGAGCAGCACATCTGGCATCTGGAAAAACTGACCGGCGGAGAGATGGTGCTCACCATCTTCCCCAACATCTTGGCCGCCTTTTTCCAGCTCTACGCCCAGCGTCCCCTGGAGCCGCAAATTGAAGAGCCCGTGCCCGACGCGGTGTTGGACAAGCTCTTGCGCATCCCCTATTTCGTTCAGGCCTATGAGGAAAAGGGCGTTGCGCCGGAGGAGTTCATCCACCTGCCCGGTGTGCAG
>DAOTZU010000012.1:0-2997 GCA_034433995.1 Anaerolineae bacterium | reverse complement strand
CTTGCGGAGAATTGATGACCTGACGGAGTGCTGGCCTAGCCAGTACGTGTTCCTCTCCCCTTGGGGAGAGGCGACGACCCAACGGAGTGCTGGCCTAGCCAGTACGTCTCCCTCTCCCCTTGGGGAGAGGTAAGGTGAGGGGAGATCATCCTTCGCTGCTCAGAACGGATGTAAAAGACCATGCTCAATGAGCCGGCCCTCGTGGCCGCAGCAAAAAAAGGCGATCTGCAAGCCTTCAACCGCTTGGTGCTGGCTTATCAGGAGCTGGCCTATAACGTGGCCTATCGCATCCTGGGCGATGAGGAGCGAGCCACCGACGCCACCCAAGAGGCTTTTCTGCACAGCTATCGCGCCCTCTCGCAATTCCAGGGAAGCTCCTTCAAGGCCTGGCTGTTGCGCATCGTCACCAATTGCGCCTATGACCAACTGCGCTTGAAGCAACGCCGCCCCACCACCTCCATAGATGATTTGGTGGAAAACGAGGAACACAGCGACCTTTTGGAGGATACGGGCGAATCTCCCGAAGGGCGCCTGGAACGCCGGGAGATGGGCGAGCTGATCCAACGCGGCCTGGGCACCTTGCCCGAGGACCAACGGGTCGTGCTGGTGCTGAGCGATATCGAGGGATTGAGCTATGAGGAGATCGCCGCGGCCACCAGCGTTTCCTTGGGCACGGTGAAATCGCGCCTCAGCCGCGCCCGGGCCAAGATGCGGGATTATCTCTTGTCCCATCGGGAACTTTTGCCCGAGGGCTTTCGTCTGTAAGATGCAACGTAAACTGATGTTGGCCAGAGAGCTGAAAGCATGACCTACCGTCGCGACCACCGCTTTGTGCGCGATAATCTATCCGCTTACCTCGACGGGCGCCTGACCGACCGGGAACGGGCCAAGGTGGAGCGCCATCTGGCCTCTTGCCAGGCCTGCCAAGAGGACCTGGCCTCCCTGCGCCAGACGGTGAGCATCCTGCGGCGCGTGCCCCCGCGGCCTGTGCCCCGTTCCTTTGTCTTGCCGTCCACGGCGCAAAAGGAGCAAGCCCGCTATCGGCGTAGCGCTCTGGCCTACGGTTGGTTGCGCGGAGCGGCGGTGGCCGTCTCCTTTGTGTTGGTGCTCTTGCTCACCAGCGACGCCCTCTTTGGCCTGGGCACTTTTCGGGCCGCCAACCCCATGCCATCCCCACGGTTGACCAGCGCCACCGTTGCGGACCAGGGCCAAGGCGAGGCCATGCGCCTGGTGGTGACCCCGGCAGCGGAGGGCCCCGCCCTTGTCGAACCCTCCCAGGGGGCCGCGGCCCCGGCGCCCACGGCCGCCTCAGAGGGCGCGGAAGCCCAAGCCGGCGCGTCCGGCCGCGATGCAGCCACCGCTGCGACGCCTTTGCCCATGCCCAGGGTCTCTGGGGCGCTGCCGGCGCGGCAGCCCACGGCAGCCGCGGCCCCGGCGGCGCAACCCCAGCGCGAAACCCAAGCGGCGCCCACCGCGCTCCCTACCCCCACACCACAAGAGCGGCTCGCGGCGGCCGCGCTGCCCACCTCGGCGCCCACAGCGGCGCCTCTGGCGGCGGAGCCGGCGGCCCAAGAGACGCCTCCCGCCGGTCCGGCGGCGTTCGTCCAGCCGACGGCGCTTTGGCGGGCCTGGGGCGCCGTGCGCTTGCTGGCCGGGATTTTGGGCGGGCTGTTGCTGATCCTCTTGGCCGGGCTGCTCTGGTTCGGCCCAAGACGGCGTTGGTAACGCCTCCCGTCCCCACTGCTTTGACAGACTCGGCCCGACGGTCTATAATCTCTCCGCGTGCATGCAGGGACGCGACCCTGACAAGAGAGTTTCAGACCATTCCGCGGGGCACTTGCTTCCGCTTAAGGAGCGACAACATGGCCAAGGGGAAACGATCGCGGCGAGCTGCTAGCGGCAGGCGGCATCAGGCCGCCCAAAGGCCGAGCGGGCCACAGGTCAGCAGGCCCGTCTCCGGCCCAAAGCAGGCGGAACAACCGGCCACCGCCCGTCCAGCGGTTCCCAGAACCCCTGCCCAGGGGAGCAGCGCCCATGCCGGCGCTCCGGCCAAGGCGGCGACCGCCCCGGATTTCACCAGCGAGTACCGCTACGTGCTAGGGGATCTAAAGCGCCTGGGCATCATCGCGGCCAGCATGTTCGCCACCCTCATCGTGCTCGCCCTGGTCCTGCGCTAGCCAAGACGCGAGGGGCCGGCGGGCTGCCAGGCCACGCCACAAGCCCCAAACGGCCAAGCGACAGAGCATGTGTCCGCCCAGGGCCAGCCACAAACTGCCGGCATAGAGATAGAGCACCCCTCCCACGCCGTTGGCGGCCCAGGCCAAGAGCGCATCCGGGCGCTGCGCGGGGCGCCTCAGGCGCAAGCGAAGCTGGGGCGTGGCCATCTCCACCAAAACAAGGCCCAGCACCGCGCACCAGATGCCCCAATAATCCCCCAACCAGGGCATCAACGCGCCGCGATAGAGGGCCATGACGGCTTCATTCCGCAGGACCTCCACCAAGAGGGCGCCGCCTCCCTCGGTGGGCGCGGCCATGGGGTATCCTTGAAGGCCCCACAAGAACGCCAACCATAGAGCAAAACCGCCGCCGAGCCCCAAGGCCCAGAGCAACGCCGCCGGCCCATCCACGCCGCGCAGGCCCACATCGCCGGTGGTCACCCAACCCCTCAGCAGGGCGAGGAAAAGCGCCCCCAGCGCCAGGAGCAAGCGGGCCGCCTGTCCCAGCAGGGTCCAACCCGGCCAAAGCCGCGCCTGCAGAGCATTGCGCGCCGAGCGACGCGCCAGCCATCTGCCGGCGCCCCAGGCCGCCCAATGCCCGAGGAGCACCAACACGGTGTAACCCAAGCCGGCCAGGAGGGCCGGCAGGAGAGGGTCAGCCACCAGCCAGGCAAGCATGGACACTCCTCACGCGAGGGACTGACTTGCGGGCCATCTATGGGCTAGCCGCCTCAGGCGGCGTCTTGGAGACGGCGCTTGGGGCTGTTGCGCCGGTTGAGGA
>DAOTZU010000011.1:0-19291 GCA_034433995.1 Anaerolineae bacterium | reverse complement strand
CGCGGCGCACCCCGGTCTGGATCTCGGCGATGAGGTCATCAAGTTGCCCCTGGGTGGGGTTGACCACCACCTCCGGATCCACCAACCCCGTGGGCCGGATGATCTGCTCCACCATCTGGGTGCTCTGGGCGCGCTCGTAGGGGCCGGGGGTCGCCGAGACAAAGATGCATTGGTTGATGTGGGCCTCGAACTCGGCAAAGGTGAGGGGGCGGTTATCCAGGGCCGAGGGCAGGCGGAAGCCATAGTTCACCAACACCTCTTTGCGAGAGCGGTCGCCATTATACATCCCCCGGATCTGCGGCACGCTCATGTGCGATTCGTCAATGAACATGAGGTAATCCGCCGGGAAATAATCCAGGAGCGTCCAGGGCGGCTCGCCGGGCTGGCGCAAGGAGAGGTGCCGCGAATAGTTCTCGATGCCGGAGCAATAGCCCACCTCGCGGAGCATCTCCATATCGTAGCGGGTGCGCTGTTCCAGGCGCTGGGCCTCCAGGAGTTTCTCCTCCCGGCGGAACTTGGCCAGTTGCTCCTCCAGCTCCTGGTTGATCTGTTCCAGCGCCACGGCCAGTTTCTCCTGGGGCGTGATAAAGTGTTTAGCCGGGTAGATCTCGATGGCCTCGTGCCGCAAGAGCACCTCGCCCGTCAGAGCGTCCACCTCCAAAATGCGTTCCACCTCATCGCCCCAGAACTCGATGCGGTAGGCCGTCTGGCCATAGGCGGGCATGATCTCCAAAGTGTCGCCGCGCACGCGGAACTTGCCCGGCGCGAGGACGGCATCGTTGCGTTCGTAAAAGATATCTACGAGATGGCGCAGCACCCGTTCGCGGCCGATCATCTCGCCCCGACGCAAAGTGATCACCACCTTGCCGTACTCCTCCGGATCGCCCAAGCCATAGATGCACGAGACCGAGGCGACGATGATCACGTCGCGCCGGCTAAAGAGCGCCGAGGTGGCCGCCAGGCGCAGGCGCTCGATCTCGTCGTTGATCTGGGCATCCTTCTCGATGTAGGTATCCGTGCGCGGGATGTACGCCTCGGGTTGGTAATAGTCATAATAGCTGACAAAGTATTCCACGGCGTTATGGGGAAAGAACTCTTTGAACTCGCTATAAAGCTGGGCGGCCAAGGTCTTGTTATGGGCGATGACCAGAGTGGGCCGCTGCACCGCCTCGATGATCTTGGCCATGACATAGGTCTTGCCCGAGCCCGTCACCCCCATGAGGGTCTGAAAGCGGTCTCCCCGCTGCAGGCCCTCAACGAGCTGGGCGATGGCGCGGGGCTGATCCCCTGTGGGCCGAAAATCGGAGACAAGCTGAAAACCGGGCATGAAAGACCTTCCCTGCGGAGGAATGCGCGCATCTATTCTAGCACGCCTGTTCTTGTGGGGCAAAAAGGGGATGTCGAGAAATGTCCCCGTCGGTTAGAAACCGACGTCTGGGGATGGTAAGCCCACGCCGCGGGCTTGGCAAGGAGAGCCGTCGGATTCCATCCGACGGCGGGCAGGGCCTCTACACGCCCTTTTTCAACACCCTCGCAAAAAGGGATCAACGAAGCCACGCCGATCACGAGCGGCCCCAATTGCGGTCGTTGACGGCGGCACAGGAGCCGCGCACCACCAAACTGGTGGGGAAAACATAGTTGGTGGGCGCCAAAGATGCGCCATCCAGGCCACGGATCAAGAGATCCAGCGCCTTTTCCACGATTTCGGGCGTCGGTTGGCGCACGGTGGTCAGGGGCGGCGTGCTTTGGGCGGCGGCGGGGATGTCGTCGAACCCCAGCACCGAGATATCCTCAGGCACGCGCCACCCGCGTTCCATGATGGCGCGCATGGCCCCCAGGGCCATGGCGTCGTTGGCGCAAAAGATGGCCGTGGGCGGTTGGGGCAGGGCCAAAAGCGCCAGGGCCTCTGCATAGCCCGATTCCCACGTCCAGCGCCCTTGGCGCACCCAGGCCTCCACCAGCGGCAGGCCGTGGTCCGCCAGGGCATCGCGATACCCTAGGAACCGCAAATGGTTCTGGTTGGATTCGGCCCCTTGGATGAAAGCGATCTGCCGGTGGCCCAGGGAGAGGAGGTAAGAGGTCCCCGCGTAGGCGCCGCCGCGGTTATCGGCCACGACGCAGGGGGCCACCTGTGGGCCCGAGCCGTCCTCGGCGAGGAGGGGCGTCTCGCAGATCACGGTAGGGATGCGCAGAGCCCGGAGCAGCGGCAAATAGCTTTCCAGCGGTCGCGGCGCCACCAAGAGCAATGCCCCCACCAGGCCGTGGCCGATGAACTGGCTCATGCTCAAGGCATCGGGCAGGGTGGGGCGGGTGAGGATGATCACACCCGCCTTGCGCCGTTCGCTCGCCAGGCCCACGTGGTGCACCACGTCGAAGGAATGGGGATCGGTGAGGCGGGGGATGATGACGCCGATGGTGCGGCTCTGGCCCAAGGCCAAGGCGCGGGCGGATTGATTCACCACATAGCCCAGCTCGGCAATGGCGGCAAGGACGCGCCGGCGCACCTCCTCACGGACGCCCGGTTGCCCATTGATCACCCGAGAGACCGTTTTGAAGGACACACCGGCCCGCGCAGCTACATCCTTGATGGTTGGTCGCCGGGAGCTCATACGTCTACTTGATCTTCTTGGTCTAGAGGAATTCTAATCTTTTGGGACAACGTTGTCAATCCTGGGCTGCCGTGCTTTTTGCGCGCTTGGCGTTGCAAAAAGTTTTTATTTGGGCTATAATCCAGACAATTGACATGCACGTCACGGATCTGTACGCAACCTGCATCAACAGATCGGAGAGCATCATGGGCAAACGAGCTGTCATTTTCGTTGGAATCCTGTTCCTCATCTTGTTGGGGGCCAGCGGGTGCGACAAAATTGCCTTGTTATTTACGCGGCCTTCACCCACCGCTACCGTCTCCCCCGCTCCGCGCACCCCTTCACCCACGGTCGCTTCGATGGCCAAGCCGACGGAGGTCAAGCCCACAGCCACCGTCCAGCCCAGCGCCACACCCTCCCCGGCGCCCACGGCCACCTTCACCCCCGCAGGGCCGAGCGCCCCCAGGCTTTTGGAGCCCCCGGATGGGGCCAGCGGCTCTGTTTTGGAGCTCCATTGGCAGTGGGAGCGGCCTCTGGGTGAGGATGAATGGTTCGAGGTGCAGATCTGGCCCGATACGCCGGGGGCGCAGCCGGCGGTCTTTGGCTGGACCCAGGAGATCAGTTGGCGCATCACCTCGGCCAATTTGCTGCCCCAGGCGTATCGTTGGCGGGTGGTGGTCGTCCAGGGGCGCGACGAAAAGCGGGGCAAGGAGCTGAGCCCCTATAGCGAGGAATGGGGCTTTATTCTGGTGCGGCCCTCCACCAAGGGGATGATCTCCATCACCCCGCCGCCCATGCCCAGCCCCACGCCGACGGCCACCCGCACCAAAACGCCGCTCTATACGCCGCGGCCGGCGGGCTCGCCGCAACCGACCCGCACCCGCACCCCAACCCGCACCCGCACACCCACGAGCGTGCCCCAACCCACGGCGACGGCCAGCACCACGCCTGTGCCGCCCACGGCCACCCACACGCCCGGTGGTTACCCGGTGCCCACGGCCACCGAGACGCCCGTCGTGCCCACGGCCACCCAGACGCCAGGCGGTTACCCGGCGCCCACAGCCACCAATACGCCCATCCCGCCGGCGCCCACCGAGACGCCGGGCGGCTATCCGGCAACGCCGACCAATACGCCCGCGCCCAAATTCTCTCCCGTCCCTGGCTGAGCGTCGGGCGCTTGGAAAACGCTGAACCTCATGCTACAATGGAGCTGCGCAGCACTGGCTGCGCAGCTCCTTGAATCAGAGTGAGGCGCATGATCCGGCTCGACGATTTCCTCGCCGCCACCCAAGGGCGGCTCTGCGGCCCCGCCCACGCCCGCGAGTTCCCCGATTTTGCCTTTGATTCGCGCATCGTCGCGGCGGGGGAGCTCTTCCTGGCCGTGGTCACCGAGACGGGCGACGGCCACGATTTCATCCGCGAGGCCTGCGCCGCCGGGGCCAAGGGTGTCGTCTGCCAGCGGCCCCCGAGCGAACCCCTGGACGGCATCACCTGCATCCTTGTGGAGAACACCCAACAGGCCCTGCGTGATTATGCCCGCTATATCCTGCGGGAACGGCATATCGAGGTGGTGGGCATCACCGGGAGCACCGGCAAGACCAGCACCAAAGAGGCCATCGCCGCCGTGCTCGGCATGCGTTACCCGGTGTTCAAAAACTATGGGAATTACAACGGGCGCTACGGCCTGCCCATCGCCCTGGGCAAGCTGGAGGATGGGCAGCGCCTTGCCGTCTTGGAGATGGCCTGCGATAGCCTGGACGAGATCCGCGACCTCGCCGATATGACCCGCCCGCGCTTGGGCGTGGTGACCAATGTGGGCCCCAGCCACCTGCAATTCTTTGGCACCTTGGAGACCATCGCCCGGGAGAAGGGACGCCTGGTGGAAGCCTTGCCGGCCGAGGGGGTGGCCATCTTGAACTATGACGACGAGCGCGTCCGCGCCATGGCCGGGCGGACGGCGGCCCGGGTGCTCACCTACGGGCTCCATCCCCAGGCCGATCTTTACGGGAGCGAGGTGACGGTGACCCCGGAGGGCACCAGCCTCCAAGTTCACTGGCGCGGTCGCAGCGTTCCCCTGCGCCTGCCTTTTCTAGGCCCGCAGCATGCTTACACGGCGCTGGCCGCCGCCGCCGTGGGGTTGGTGTATGGCCTCTCCTGGGAGGAGATCGCCCAGGGGCTGGACGCGGTGCAGCCTTTGCCCGGACGCACGCGGCTGTTGCAGGGGATCAACGGCTCCCTCTTGTTGGATGATAGCTACAATGCCAGCCCCGCCTCGGCCCAGGCCGCTCTGGCTACCTTGCAGGCCCTGCCGGCGCGGCGCCGGTTGGTGGTCCTGGGGGATATGGCCGAGCTGGGCGCCGCCACGGAGGAGGCGCATCGCGCCTTGGGGCGCCGCTGCGCCCAGGTGGCCGATGTGCTCCTCACCAAGGGCGAATGGGCCCGGTTGGCCGCCGAGGAGGCCTTGAAGGAGGGACTGACGCCCCAGCAGGTGCGCGTCACCTACACCGCGGAGGATGCCGTGCGCGCCCTGCGCGAGCTCTTGGCCCCCGGCGACCTGGTGCTGCTCAAAGGGAGCGCCGAGGCGCGGCTAGAGTTCATCGCCCAGGGTTTGTTGCGCGATCCCTCCACAGCGCCCCAAGTTTTGCCCCGCCAACATCGCGGTTGGGCCCAGGTGCGTTTGGAGCGCCCCGATCGCCCCACGTGGGTGGAGATCGACCTGGAGGCCATCGGCCACAATGTGCGCCGCGTGGTAGAGCTGGTGGGGCCGGGCGTGGAGGTGCTCGCCGTCCTCAAGGCGGATGGCTACGGCCACGGTGCGGTGAAGGTGGCGCGGACGGCGCTGAACAACGGCGCCCGCTGGTTGGGAGTGGCCTGCCTGAGCGAGGCCCTCACCCTCCGCCAGGCCGGCCTGATGGCGCCCATCCTCATCTTGGGCTATACCCCTCCCTGGCAAGCGCGCCAGGCGGTGTTGCACGAGATCACCGTTACCCTCTTTTCCCTGGAGGTGGCCACGGCCCTCTCGCGGGCGGCCCTGGACCTGGACCGCACCGCCAGGGTCCATGTCAAGGTGGATACGGGGATGGGGCGCTTGGGCCTTTTGCCCCATGAGGTAGTGCCTTTCTTCCAAGAGGTGCGCCGGTTGCCGGGGGTGCAGCTGGAGGGGATTTTTACCCATATGGCCTCGGCCGATGAGGCCGATCTTGCCTATACCTGGGAGCAATTGCGTCGCTTCGATGAGGTGCTGGCGGCCCTGGATAGCCAGGGATTGTTGCCGCCCAAGATCCACGCCGCCAACAGCGCCAGCCTCCTGCGGGTGCCCGCCAGCCGCTATAACATGGTGCGCCTGGGCATCGCCATGTACGGGCTGAACCCCTCCGCGGAGGCGCCCTGCCCGCCGGATTTTCGCCCCGCCCTGACGTTCAAGTGCCAGGTGGCCCAGGTGAAGGAGCTCCCCGCGGGCAGTTCCATCAGCTATGGGCGCACCTTTCGCACCCAGCGCCCCTCGCGCATCGCGGTGATCCCCGTAGGCTATGCCGATGGGTTCCGTCGCGGGCCCCACCATTGGGGAGAGGTGCTGGTGCGCGGCCGGCGGGCGCCCATCGTGGGCCGGGTGTGCATGGATCAAACCATGATCGATGTGACGGATATCCCCGGCGTGCGCCCAGGGGACGAGGTGGTCCTCATCGGCGCCCAGGGCGAGGAGCGGATCACGGTGGATGAGGTGGCCCGGCGCTTGGGCACCATCAATTATGAGGTGGTCTCCGAGATCCTGGCCCGGGTGCCACGGGTGGTGTAAAAGAGGGGGGCGGGATGCTGCTGGACAAGATCAAGGAGATGTATCCCCAATTCACCAAAAGCCAAAAGCGCTTGGCCGAATTCATCGCCAATGCCTACCGCGAGGTCGCCTTTATGAAGGCCTCGCAGCTGGCCCAACGGTTGGAGATCAACGAATCCACCGTGGTGCGTTTCGCCCAAAAGCTGGGCTATCCGGGCTATCCTGAGCTGATCCAGGAGATGCGGGCTATCCTCCAACAGGAACTGAAACCGCCCAGCCAAGTGGAGGCAGCCCAAGAGGCGGGGAGCCGCTTTATGGCCGTGTTGAACAATGAGGTGGCCGAATTGCAGCGCATCATCGGGCATCTCCCCGCGGAGGCGGCCCAACAGGCGCTGACGCTATTGCGCGAGGCGCAGCGCATTTTCATCATCGGCCAAGGGATCTCGGCGCCCCTGGCGCAACTTTTCTGCCTCGCTTTGCGCACCATGGGCTTGGCGGCGGAATCCTCCGTGGGCGACCCGTTGAGCCTGGCGTTGGCGGCCGAGGCGGTGGATGAGCATTGCCTTGTGGTGGCGGTGGAGGCGGCCACCGAGGGGCCAGAGCTCGCTAACGCCTTGCGCTACGCCGGCCAAAAAGGGGCCAAAACCTTGGCCTTGTCCTGGTCTCCCGTCTCGCCCGCCGCCCAGGCGGCCCAGGTGACGTTGAGTTACCCCGCCAGCACGCCGGTCAACCTGCCGCCGTTGCGGTTGGCCGCCAGCATCATGGATGCTTTGGTACAAAGCTTGGCCGCCGAGGATGCCGAGGGCCTGCAGGCGCGGCGGGATCGGCTGGCCGCGGCCAAGGAGGCCATCTTGGCCAGGCGGCGCCGCTGAGGCGCGGAACCGTGCCAGCAAAAGGCCACCGGCAGTTCGCCGGTGGCCTTTTCTAGCCCCTTAAATAGTAACCCCCGCAATGCCGTGTGCTCGATTAGTCTTGAACCTGCTCGCGCAGGTGGGCGCCTTCCGGTAACACCAGGGAACCTTATACAAGGTCCCACAGGATTACGCCTGGATTCCGGCTCCCTAGACAAAGGTGTTGGCTCAAAACAATTGGGAGCATCACGCACATCGCAGGGATTACGTCTCTAGTCTACCATATTCCCCAAGAAATGCCAAATCGAATTTCGGTGAGAGTGTTGAAAAAGGAGCTGTCGAACTTGGCTTCCCACGATGCGTCAGGCCGCCGATAGATCGTGGGCCGTGCTCGCCGTCGGATAGAATCCGACAGCTCTGCTTGCCAAGCTCGCAACGCGGGCTTGTGAGCCACAGACGTCGGTTTCCAACCGACGGGAGCATTTTCTCAACATCCTCATTTTGGTGTGCGGGAACCTGGCTCCCGCACGCTAAAAATTTACTTGGCGCCCAGCCAATCCAAGATGCGGGCCGTCACTTTGTCGTTGGTGAAACCGCATTCCTCCATCAGCACCTTGTACGGCGCGGAATGGCCGTAGGTATCTTGGGTGATCATCAGAGCGTCGCAGCCGACGATATCGCCCCAGCCGAAACGCACGCCGGCCTCCACCACCACCTTTTTGGCCTTGGGCGGCAAGAGGGCCTCGCGGAAGGCGGCATCTTGCCGCATAAAGAGCTCCCGCGAGGGCATGGAGACCACGCGCACAGCATAGCCGGCCTTTTCCAGGGCGTTGCGGGCCGCCACGGCGAACTGTAGCTCGGAGCCGGTGCCCACCAACACCACCTCCGGGGATTTGCCCTCCGTCTCGGCCACGGTGTAGGCGCCGCGATTGAACTCGGCGAAGGAAAAAGGTTTTTGGCGCGGGATCTCGGGCACGGATTGGCGGGTGAGGATCAAAGCGGTGGGGCCGCGCTGATGGCGCAAAGCATAGGCCCACGCCGCCGCCACCTCCGGGCCATCGGCCGGGCGGATCACCGTCATCCCCGGGATGAGGCGCAGCGAGGCGATCTGCTCCACCGGCTCATGGGTGGGGCCATCCTCGCCCACAAAGATGCTATCGTGGGTAAAGACAAAGATGGATTGAATGCCCATGATGTTGGCCAGCCGGATGGGCGGGCGCATGTAATCCGCAAAGACCAGGAAGGTGGCGCCAAAGGGGATGAAACCGCCATAGAGGGCCAGGCCGTTGACGATGGCGCCCATGGCGTGTTCGCGCACGCCAAAATGAAAATTGCGCCCGGAGAAGGATCCGCGGGCGATATCGCCGGCGCCTTTCATCAGCGTGGAGGTGGAGGGGGCCAGGTCCGCCGAGCCGCCCACAAAGTAGGGCACCAACTGGGCGATCTTTTGGATCACCTCGCCGCTCAAGCGCCGCGTGGCGTTGGGCTTGCCCGAAAGCCCCGCCAAAAGCTGTTGCTCCAGGTCTTTGGGCAACGCCTTGGTCAACGCCGCCTGGCGCTGGGCCGCCAGCTCGGGGTTGGCCTTGGCCCAAGCGGCCAAAGTCTTGTGCCAGGCGTCATAGTCCTGCTTCAGCTCGGCCACCCGCTGGGCAAAGAGCTGCCGCACCTCCTCGGGCACCCAGAAGGTCGGCTCCAGGGGCCAACCGAGGTTCTTTTTGGTGGCGATCACCTCCTCCGCCCCCAAGGGCTCGCCGTGGGCGGCGGCGGTATCCATCTTGTTGGGGCTGCCGTAACCGATGTGGGTGCGGGCGACGATCAACGTGGGGCGGGCCGTCTCTGCCTGGGCCTCCTCGATGGCCTGGGCCGCGGCCTCGGGATCATGGCCATCAATATAGAGCACTTGCCAGTTATAGGCCTCAAAGCGCTTGCCCCGATCCTCGGTGAAGGCCAGCTCCGTCGAGCCCTCGATGCTGATCCGGTTGTCGTCATAGAAATAGATGATGTTACCCAGGCCCAAATGGCCTGCCAAGGAGGCCGCCTCGGCGCTGACGCCCTCCATCAAGTCCCCATCGCTGACGATGCCATAGATGTAATGATCCACGATCTTGTGCTCGGCGGTGTTGTAACGGGCGGCGGCCATCTTGGCAGCAATGGCCATGCCCACGCCATTGGCGAACCCCTGGCCCAGGGGGCCGGTGGTGGTCTCTACCCCCGGCGTCAGGCCGTATTCGGGATGGCCCGGCGTCTTGCTGCCGAACTGACGGAAACGCTTGAGCTCGTCCAGGGAGAGGTCATACCCCGAAAGGTGCAGGAGGGCATAGAGCAGCATGGAGCCGTGTCCCGCCGAAAGGATAAAGCGGTCACGGTTGGGCCAGGCGGGGTCCTGGGGGTTGAAGCGCAGGTAGCGGCTCCACAGGACAAAGGCATACGTCGCCGCCCCCATGGGCAGGCCCGGATGGCCGGAATTGGCCTTCTCCACGGCGTCCACGGCCAACATGCGGATGGTGTTGACGGCCAATTGGGTGAGCTCTGGGCTGATATTTTTCGGCATCTTGGCACTCCTACTCTTGAAGAATCAGATCGGCGGGCCGGCCCTTCAGGGGGACCCGAACGGAGGCTATTGTATCCACAAAACCCAGCCTAGGCAAACGGCGGATTAGACTTTTCTCCCCAGGTGGCGTATCATCAAAAACATCAGCAGATGAGGTTGCGGATGAAGCGGGAGAACGAGCGCACACTGTGGGGAGAAGCCATCGGGCATGGCGCCCATGATACCTGGTTCGGCGTGGCGCCGGTGCTTTTGGCGGCCTTGAGCGCCTCCATGCACCTGACCAATGCCGAGATCGGCCTGGTGCTGCTGCTGTACCAAGTGCTTTCCTCCCTCACCCAACCCTTTTTCGGCCGCCTGGCGGAACGCGTCGGCGGGCGGCCCCTGGCCGTGGGCTCGATCCTCTGGACGACGTTGATGTTCTCGGCCGTCCTCTTTGTGCAGGCCAAGTGGCAGCTGGCGCTGTGCCTGGCTTTGGCGGGGTTCGGCTCCGGCGCCTGGCATCCTCAGGGGGCGGCCAACTCCACCGTGGCGGGCGGCGCCAAGTGGGGCGCCACGGCGGCCTCCATCTTTTTCCTGGGCGGCACGTTGGGCTCGGCCTTTCTCGGTTCGGCCCTGGGCGGCTTTTTGCTGGGCACCTTTGGGCGGCACTCCCTTTTGCTGGTCTCGGCCATCACCGTCGTCTTGGCCCTCACGTTTGTGCGGCGGATGGTGCCCCAACGCCTGGCCCCGGCCGCGCCCTCTCGGCGGGCTTCCAACAACGGCGCCGCCCTCGATGGCGCCTTTTGGGCACTTTTCGCCTGTCTGCTCCTGGCCACTGCCCTGCGTTCCCTCGCCTACCATACCATGAACACCTACATCCCCAAATATCAACAGGACCTGGGCGTTTCCCCTGCCACCTACGGGGTGCTCATGTCCCTCTTTTTGTTCGCCACCGCCATCGGCGGTGTGGTGGGGGCCTATTTGGCCGATCGCGTCGGCTTGCGGCCGATCCTCATCGGCTCGCTGGCCCTGGCGGCCGTCACTTTCCTGGCCTTTATGCGTGGCCACGGCTTTTGGGGGGCCCTGTGGTTGGTGTTGGCGGGGATTTGTGTGGGGCCTTCCCACACCTTGTTTGTGGTGGCGGGGCAGCGGCTCTTTCCCCAGCGCATGGCCATGATCTCTGGCCTCTTTTTGGGCTTTACTTTCGTCAGCGGCGCGGGGGGCGCCTGGCTCCTCGGCCTTTTGGCTGATCACGTGGGGTTGGCCACCACCCTGGGGCTTTTGCCCTGGATCTTGATGGGCGCCACGGTGATCGTCTTGGTGGGCGTGCCCGGTGCCCGGCTGGCCCAAGCACCGGAGCCTTCACCCAGCGGCTAGCGCCAGGGAAAACCGGCGGAACATGGAGATGCAAAAGAAACGCGTTATCTTGGCCCTCGGCCTGGGGATCCTGGCCGCGCTCCTGTGGGCTTGGCCGACGCTGGGCCAGACCCCGGCGCCTGCGCAACTGGTGCGCATCGACGTTTTCGGTAGCGAAGACCTGGGCCGTGTGGAGGCCTCGGGCCTGCCCATCTTGGCCCATCTCACGGCGCCCACCAACGATTTCCTCTTGGGCGTGCTCTCCGCCGGCGAGATGGAGCGCCTCCAAGCCTTGGGCCTCCCCTGGCGCGTGTTGGATGATGACGCCACCGGCGCCCAGTATTACCTGGTCAAGAGTGGGCAGCTCGAGCAGGTCCAGCGCGCCTCGGCGCACATCACCCTGTTCTATGATGACGGCTTTCAGATGATCGTGCGCCTGCGGCCGGGCGCCTCTTTGCGGGCCATAGATGCCTTGGGGCTGGCCATGATCCCCGTCGGCCCCGATCCCATCGTCCTGCTGCCCAAACCCAGGGGCGCCATCCCCACGGCCGCCCTTTACGACCCTCTGGTGGCAGAGGCGATGGCCCGGATCACGGAGACCGTCTTGGCCGGCCATGTGGCCGATCTGAGCGGCGAGCGCCCGGTCCTGGTGGGCGGCGAGCCTTACCTCCTGCGCACCCGCTACTCCCTCAGCGGTCGCCCCTTGGAAAAGGCGACCCAGTACGTCTATGAATATCTGCAGGCCCGGGGCTACCGGGCCTCTTACCATGCCTTCCCCTTATGGGGCGCGATCTTGCGCAACGTCGTCGGCGAAAAGCTCGGCCGGGCCCACCCTGAGCGGGTGGTGCTCCTCACCGCCCATCTGGATTCGCGCTCGGTGGCCGAGCCCCACGACCCCGCCCCCGGCGCCGATGACAACGCCAGCGGCTGCGCCGCCCTCTTGGCCGCCGCCGATGCGTTGCAAGGGGTGGATCTCGCCTACACGGTGCGTCTGGTCTTTTTTACCGGCGAGGAGCAGGGGATGTGGGGCAGCTACTACTATGCCCGGGATGTTGCCAACGCCGGCGAGGACATTTTGGGCGTGATCAATCTGGACATGATCGCTTGGGATGCCAAGATGGGCCCCGATATGGACCTGCACAGCCACCTGCCCGGCTATGAGAACGATTCGGACGCCCTGGCGCGGCTCTTGGCGGCCGTCGTGGAGACGTACGATCTGGCCCTGCAACCCCAGATCGTGGAGAACGGCACCAAATTCTCCGACCATGCCCGCTTTTGGGAGCGGGGTTATGCCGCCATCCTGGGCATCGAGGACTATTACAATGACCAGGAACGGGCCGGCGAGCCCCGGGATTGGAACCCCAATTACCATTCGGTCTACGACCGGCTAAGCACCCTCAATCTGGGCTACTTCCGCGAATACGCCCGCGCGAGTCTGGCCACGCTGATCCACTTGGCCACGCCGATGCGCACCCTTAGCGGCACCATCACCGCCGCCGATTCGGGCGCGCCCCTGCTAGCCCAGGTGCAGGCCAGCGGCCGGGAGGAGACGTTCGTCGGCGCTGCCGATACCTCTGGCCGCTATGCCTTGGCCTTGCCCAGCGGATATTACACAGTGACCATCTCCGCCGAAGGGTACCGGCCTTTGACCATCACCTCCCTCGCCATGGTGACGGGCACCGGCAAAACGTTGGATGTTGCCTTGGCCCCCGTCATGACCCCCACGCCCACCGCCACCGAGACGCCCACGGTGACGCGCATCCCCACCTATAACCCCTATCCCGTCCCGGCCACCCCCACCCTCACGCCGGTGGTGTGGCTGCCCTTGGTGCTCAAGGCTTGGTCCGGGTTTGCGCCGACGATCACCCCCACGTATACCCCGGCGGGGACCATCGCCCCGGCCACCCTGCCCGCGGCGGCGCGCAAAAGTTGACCGTGGCCACGCCCCATGTTATGATGTCCCAAAAGCGACTGCGCGCAACCGCGGCCGGCGGGATGCGTAGAAGCTGAACAGATACCCAGATGCTACATCTTTACCGGGCCTTCGGCGGCTGGCCGCCGAGGGCCGGGAATCCAGGGAGGCAACGATGGACAAGAAATACTATGAGACATTGAGCGCGGGCATCATCCTCATCGGGCTGGGGGTGCTCTTCCTGGTGCCGGGTGTGGGGTTCTGGCCCTGGATTTTGGTAGTGGTGGGCCTGGCCGGGCTACCCGCCTCGCTGGCCAACAAGAAGGGATGGCTGGGCTGGCAGGGTTTCTTCTGGTTGGCGGGTTTGGCGGTGCTCTTTGCCACGGGCTTCATCTGGCCGGGGATTTTGATCCTCATCGGGCTCAGCATGTTGCTGGGGGCCCTGACCCGGCAAAGCGAGGGCAGCCCCTTCGCCCAGCCTGCCGAAGGCGCGAGCAACCCTTTGGAGACCCCGCCGGCGGGCACATTCGATACCAAGCCGTTGAACCCGGAAGACGCCAGCGCGGCCGAGGATGATCGGCCCACTACCCAAAACTGAGGGAGGCGCTCCGGATGCCCACACATTTCGGCGATGGCCGCGATTGGTTCTTTGAGCGGCGTTTTGGGCTTTTTGTCCATTGGGGATTGTATGCCATCCCGGCCTGGCATGAACAGCACCAGTATCGGCTGAATATCCCGCGCCGGGAATATGAGCAGCTCATCCACCGCTTCAACCCCGTGCGCTACGATCCCGATGCCTGGCTGGACCTGGCCGAGGCCACGGGGATGCGGTACATCTGCTTCACCACCAAGCACATTGATGGCTTTTGTCTGTGGAACACGGCCCAGACCCCCTATAATGTCATGCATACGCCTTATGGCCGCGACGTGTTGGGCATGTTGGCCGATGCCTGCCATCGGCGGGGGGTTCCTCTCTGCCTCTATTACTCCATCGCCGATATGCATCACCCCAACTATCCCACCGCCGGCCGGCGCTACGAAAGGCGGGCGCCGGAGCCGGACGACGCGCCGGACCTCGCAAAATATCTGGCTTTTGTCCGCGCCCAGGTGCGGGAGCTGTGCACCAACTATGGCGAGATCCACGGTTTTTGGTGGGATGCCAACGTCCTCGCCGTGGACGAGCCGATCCTGCTCCATGAACAAGATCCTTCCTTCAACGCCATGATCCGCTCCCTCCAGCCCAACGCGGTGATCAACGGACGCGGGTTTGACCCAGGGGATTTCAGCACACCGGAGCGCGATTGGGATGACTCGGTGAACATCGCCCTGGCCTTTGAACGCCCCACGGAGGCCTGTCAATCCATCGGCACCGAAAGTTGGGGCTACCGGGCCGACGAGGATTACTACTCCTACAGCCATCTTGTCCGCAGTATTGACAAGGTCTTGGCCAAAGGGGGCAACTACTTGCTCAATGCCGGCCCCATGGCCGATGGCACCTTCCCACCCGAAGCGGTGCAGATCCTGGGGGTGATCGGCGATTGGTACCGCCGCGTGGGCGAGGCCTTTGACCACACCACGCCTTGCTCGGAGCTGGTGGAGAACCGCAACGTGCTCCTCACCGGCAAGGGGAACGTGCTCTATGTGCACCTGAACAAGGAACCTGTGGCCACCAGCGTGGTGCTCAAGCCATTGGCGCGCTTGCCCCGCCGGGCCACCTTGCTCAACAACGGCGCCGAGGTGGAGGCCCGGGTGGAGCTCATCCCCAGCGGCCACCACGAGGGCAAGCCTTACCTGCGCCTGCGCAATCTGCCCGTCAACGCATTCGCCGGCAGCGTCTTGGTGGTCAAGCTCGAATTCGATAGACCCATAGAGGAGTTGCAGAACGAGCATGGGCGCAATACTACCTAGAGGACGAAGGGGCGGGTTCTTTTGGGGGATCTGGCTGGGGGCTGGGCTGGTGGCGTATCCCTTGGCCCTGATCCTGTTGTACCTCTTGACCGGCCAGATCTTTGTGCCCAGCAAAAAGGGGCCGCGACGGATGGCGCCGGAGCGCCTCTTGGACACGTGGCGCGACTGGCTGAGCCGCGCGCAGGAGGGCAGGGATGCGTAGCACGTTTCGCCAAGGGGTTTTCAGTGGGTTGGTGGGAGCGCTGGCCCTCCTGGCTGGCGTGGTCTATTGGGTCTACCGCGCCACGGGCCGGGTGCCCTTCCCGGTCAGCCGTCCGGCGCCCGGTGAATTGACCCTCAAACTGGTGGCGCCGGAGGAGGTGCCCACCCATTGGCAGACCTGGAAGGCGGAGCTTGCGCCGGCCATCGACCGCTGGCGCGCCCTTGTCGAGACCGTGAGATCCTTGCGGCGCCCCTAACCCCTGACGAGGCCACAAGCCGGGGCAGCACCGGCTGGCGCTGCCCCGGCTAGCGCGTTCTTAGGCGCGGCCCCATTTCTCATAGGCCTCTTTGAAGGGCATACCTTTGGCCAGATCCTGGCGCATTCCCTCCTCGCGGCGCTCGATCTCTTCCGCTTTGATCAAGGCCTCCATGGCGATCTCTTGGGGGATGACGATGACGCCATCGGCCTCGGCCACGATCCAATCGCCCGGCGCCACGCGCACCTGGCTGGTCAGCGTGCCGGGCATGGCGATGACGGTGTTGGTCTCGTGGATGCGCCAACGCTTGTACGATTCGATGGGTGAGGTGCCCCGGGCACAGACGGTGTAATCGGGGATCACCTCCAGCCCCCAATGATCGCGGATAAAGCCATCGATGACGATCCCCTTGGCCCCGCGCTGTTTGGCGCTCCAACTGGTCATCTCGCCGAATTTGCCCGTCACGGGTTCGCCGCCGCCATCAATGACGATCACCGCGCCGGGGAAGAGCAGGTCGAACACGCTGACAAAGGAGGCGGTGCTCTTGTCCTCGGTGATCTCTTCGTTCACCCGCGGATCGCGGCCCCCGCGCACCGTGACGGCCTTGCCCGCCAGATGCTGGTGGGGAAAGAGGGGCCGGATGCCCAGGTCCAACACCTGGTTGCCGTAGCCCATTTTGTCCAGCGTGTCATAGATGTTGGCCACGCGGATCTTGTCCCAGCGCGCCTGAAGCTCCAACACAGAATAATCCTTCTCGCTCTCTGCCATGAATTTGTCCCCCCAGGATAGTGTGCCTCGCTTCGAGATCTTGCGAGTTGCGTAGGGGGATTGTACTGCGCCACGGTTGGTCGTCAAGCGCGGCGCAATGTGTTATAATTTTTTCCGAAATCGAGCAAGGAGAGGCCCTATGAACGCGACATCCCCCGCCGAACAGATCACCGTGCACATGATCGGCAACGCCCATATTGACCCGGTGTGGCTGTGGCCCGTCAGTGAGGGGCGGGCGGAGGTGCTATCCACCTACCGCACAGCCATCATGTTGATCCGCGAGTTCGATGGCTATGTCTTTACCAGCGGCGGCGCCGTCACCTACCAATGGGTGGCCGAGGACGATCCGGCGCTCTTTCGGGCCATCCAAGAGGCCGTGGCCCAGGGACGCTGGGCCCTGGTCAACGGCTGGTGGTTGCAGCCGGATTGCAACCTGCCCCACGGCGAATCCTTCGCCCGCCATGCCCTTTATGGGCAACGTTTTCTGCAGGAGCATTTCGGGCGGCGGGCCACCGTCGGCTATAATGTGGATTCTTTTGGCCATGCCGGCACCTTGCCGCAGCTCCTCAAGCTGGGCGGCCTGGATGCTTATATCTTTTTCCGTCCCGGCCCCCATGAAAAGGAGCTGCCCCGCGGCCCCTTCTGGTGGGAGGCCCCCGGCGGCGCCCGGGTCTTGGCCTGCCGGCCGCCTCTGCACTATGGCACGGGCACCGATCAAGATGTCATCCAACGCATCACCGCCGCGGCCGCCGCGGCCCTGCCCGAGTTTCCCGTGGTGATGTGTTTCTACGGCGTGGGCAACCACGGCGGCGGCCCCACCCGGCGCAACGTGGAGGCCATTGTGGAGTTCCAACGCCAGAGCGCCGACGTGATGCCCCTCTTTTCCTCGCCGGAGCGCTTTTTCGCCGAGGCGCGCAAGGCCTCCCTGGAGTGGCCGGTGGTGCGCGATGAATTGCAGCACCACTCCCGTGGGTGCTACACCGCCCTCTCGCGGGTCAAGCGGGAGAACCGCCAGGCCGAGTATGCCCTCATGGGTGCTGAGCGCTGGGCGAGCCTGGCCCATCTCCTTTGCCAGACGCCCGATCCCCGCCAGCCCCTGCGGGAGGCCTGGCAAAAGGTGCTCTTTAACCAGTTCCACGATATCCTCGCCGGCACCTCCATCCGCTCGGCCTATGAGGGCGTCTGGCGCGCCTATGAGCAGGTGCGCCAAACGGCGGGCGAGCTGCAGGAGGCGGCCCTCCGCGCCTTGAGCGCGCGGATCCATGTGGCCGAGGGGCCGCGGCCCATCTTGGTGTGGAATCCGTTGCCCTGGGAGCGCACCGAGAGCGTGCGCCTGCATCTGCCCTTGGGCGATTGGCGTTACGATTTCAAGGGGGAGCGCTATCCCGGCCAGCCCATCCTGCGCGATGGCCAGGGCCAGACCATCCCCTGCCAAGTGCAGGAGGTGGAGATGGATTACAATACGTATGTCGTCCAGGCCGAGGCGCTGGTCTCGGTGCCGGCTTTGGGGGCGCGATTGATTTATGCCGAGATCCCCGAGACAGAGCCGCCGACGCAGCCGCCCGCGCCGCGCTACGCCACGGAATTGGAGAACGGCCTGCTCCGTTTGCGCCTCGATCCGCAGACGGGATGGCTGGTCAGTCTGTGGGACCTGGAGCACCATTGCGAGTGGCTCGCCGGGCCGGCCAATGTGCCTTTGGTCATCGAGGATCCCAGCGACACGTGGAGCCACGATGTGGACGCCTTCCGCGATGAGGTGGGCCGTTTCGCCGCCGAGGGGCCGGCCGAGTTCTTTGGCGGGCCGGTGCGCCAGGGGTTGCGTGTGCGCAGCCGTTGGGGGCGCTCCACCATCGTCCAAGAGATCAGTCTTGTGGCCGGCGCGCGGGCCGTGGAGGTGACCTTCACGGTGGATTGGCATGAGCAGCACAAGATGCTCAAGATCGCCTTCCCTTTGGCGTTGGCCGAACCCGTGGTGACAGCCTCCGCCCCTTATGGCTGGGTGACCCGGCCGGCCCACGGCCAGGAGGAGCCCTGCCAATCCTGGGTGGATTTGAGTGGCATGACCCCCCAAGGGCCGGGGGGCGTGTGCCTCATCAACGATAGCAAGTACGGCTACGATGCCCTGGGGAATGAACTGCGCCTGAGCATCTTGCGCAGCCCCATCTACGCCTTCCACCGACCGCGCCAAATGTTCCCCGGCGTCACCTATCATTACCTGGACCAAGGGACCCAGACCCTGCGTTACCAGCTCTGGCCCCACCGAGGCCCCTGGCAAGGGGTGCAGCCGGATCGGCGCAGCGCCGCGTTGCACGAGCCGCTCCTCGTCCGCCCGGTGGTGGCCCACGCCGGGCCTTGGCGCGAGGGCTCGCTGCTGCGGGTGAGCCCGGATAACGTCGTCCTGACCGTGGTCAAGCTGGCCGAGGACGATGGCCGCTTGATCGTGCGGGGTTACGAGACGGATGGCCGGCCGGCCCAGGTGGTGGTGACCTCGGACTTTTGGGAGCAGCATTGGGCCAGCGAGGTGGGCCCCCACGAGATCTGGACGTGGGCCTTGCCCTTGGAGGGGGGCGCGCCCACGCGCCTTGATCTCTTGGAGGAGACCCCATAAGGCGGGCACGGCGAGCCATCTTCCGTAACCTTGTTCAGGGCTTGTGTGTCAAAATTATCAAGAGGGCGCCTGAACCGTTGGGCGGGCAGGAGGGGGGCATGTTTCTCAGCCTTTTTGCCATGTTGTTGATCCCGTGCATCTTGGTGGTGGTGGTGCTGGGGTTTGTCACCCTCAATCGCTACATCACCTACAAGGAACGTGTCGCTTTGGCGCAGTTGGGGTTCTCTATAGAGGACCTGAACCGCGAAACGGCCACGAGGCGGCATGGCAATCGAGGCGTGCTCTGGGGGGGCGTCATCACGGCGATGAGCGGCCTGGCCCTGCTTTTGGGGTTGGGGACGCTGGGCATGGGGGCATGGCTCTTGGGCGGCCTGCTGCCTCTGTTCGTGGGTTTGGGGATGGTCTTGATCTATTTTCTCACGCTGGGCCCCGCGCCCAGCGAGGAGGGCAAGGGTGAAGCTCCCCATGCTGGAGAGAATGCTGCGTCTCTATCCGCAGCCCTTGAGACTCTGGCCCAAAACCCCGACCAAGCCCCCA
>DAOTZU010000010.1:0-9309 GCA_034433995.1 Anaerolineae bacterium | reverse complement strand
GCGGCAGAGGTTCTACTCCTGTCTGGAGCAGATCGACTATATCTGCCTGAGCAGCAACCGCCTCTATGCATCCATCCCCAGGCTGCCCAGCCGCTACCCCATGACCACGCGCTATTACCAAGCCCTCTTTTCCGGCGAGCTGGGGTACGACCTGGTCAAGACCTTCACCTCGCGGCCGCGCTTGTTCGGCATCGAGATCAACGACGACGGCGCCGACGAATCCTTCACCGTGTACGACCACCCCAAGGTGCTCTTGTTCAAGAAGCGGGATGATTTCTCCATGGAGCAGGTGCGGGCCTTGTTCGAGGGCTACGACCTGGAACGCATTGTGCGCATCCGGCCGCTGCAGGTGACCCAGGCGCCCAACAACTTGATGCTCACCGAGGACGAGGCCATCCGCCAACGCCAGGGTGGCACCTGGTCCGAGATATTTGATCGCTCGAGCCTGGCTAATCGCCTGCCCACCTTGAGCTGGTTGCTCCTGTTGGAGGTGGTGGGGTGGGTGGCCTTCCCGCTGGGGTTCGTGGCCTTTCGTCGCCTGCGCGATCGCGGCTATGCCCTGGCCAAGGCCCTGGGGTTGTTGCTGCTGGCCTACCTTCCCTGGCTTGCGGCCAGCCTCAAGCTGGCGCCGTACACGCGGGCAACCATCGTCGTGGCGCTGGCGGGCCTGGTGGCGGCCTCGGCTGTGGTGGCCTGGAGCCAACGGCGGGCCCTGGCGGCCTATGTGCGCGCCCGTTGGCGGCTGCTGGTGGCCAACGAAGCGCTCTTCCTGCTCTTTTTCCTGGCCTTTTGGCTGATCCGTTGGGGCAACCCCGACCTCTGGCACCCCGTGACGGGCGGCGAGAAACCCAGGGACCTGGCCTACCTCAACGCCATCATCAAAAGCACCTATTTCCCGCCCTACGATCCGTGGTTCGCCGGGGGGTATATCAACTACTACTATTGGGGTTTCGTGGTGGTGGCCACCTTCATCAAGCTCAGCGGCATCGTGCCCACGGTGGCCTACAACCTGGCCATCCCCACCTGGTTCGCCCTGACGGCCATGGGTGCCTGTTGTGTGACCTTTAACCTCATCCCCGCCGGCGAGGATGAGGACGGTTGGTGGCCACGGGCCCTGCGCTTCGGCCTGGTGGGGGCGCTCTTGGTGGCCGTGGTGGGCAACCTGGGCGAGGTGAAACTTTTGCTGGGCGGCCTGCAGGAGCTGGGCAAGAACGTCGCCCTGCCGAGCGCCATCCCCGGTCTGGCCAAGCTGGCCCAGACCCTGGCCGGCCTGGGGGCCTTGCTCTTCAAGGGGCAGCGGCTGCCCTTCCGCAGCGAATGGTGGTATTGGAACGCCAGCCGTATCATGCAGCACGGCGAGATCAACGAGTTCCCCTTTTTCACCTTCCTCTATGCCGACCTGCACGCCCATCTCACGGCCATGCCCTTCGCCTTGCTGGCCTTGGGGGTGGTGACGAGTTTGGTGGCGCGGCCCGTGGAGGCCCTGGCGCGCCTGGCCCGAGACGAGGGCGCCCGTGCTCCTGTGGCAGCGCCGAGGGGCCTCGGCCAACGGATCCTGGCCCGGTGGCGGGCGTTCGATTGGGCCTTGGTCTGGCAATTGACCCTCCTCGGCCTGGTGTTGGGCGAATTGTGGTGCAACAACACTTGGGATTTTCCCACCTACACCGGCATCGCCTTGGTGGCCCTGGCCATCGCCGCCTACGAGGAATACCGACGGGTGGACCAACATTCCCTGACCCAGTTGGCCCTGCGCGCGGGCTATGTTCTGATCTTGACCTTGTTGCTCTTTCGCCCCTATCATGCCCATTTCGGCTCGGCCTACTCCAGCATCGAGCCGTGGAAAGGGGAAAGGACGGATATCGGCTCCTACCTCATCATCCACGGCACGTTCCTGTTTATCCTGGTCAGCTACTTGCTCAGCCAGGTCATGGCGCGAGAGATGCGTAACGGTCTGGCGCGGGCGGCGCGGTTGTTTTTGGGCCACAACGGGCGGCGGCGCCGGGCCTGGCACCTTTACGCCTTGCTGGTGCGCTGCCAGAGCGCCGGCTATGAGCTGGGTTGGGCCGGCTTGATCTTTCTGGGGGCGGTTTGCTTGGCCCTGGTGATGGTCAAGGCCTGGGTGTTGCTCCTGGGCTTGCCCATCCTGGTGCTGGCCGGGGCCCTCACCTTGTACCGCCACGCCAGCCCCGAGCGCCGGCTCCAGACGCTGTGGGTGGCCGTGGGTATGGCCCTCACCCTGGCCGTGGAATACATCGTGCTCAAGGGCGATATCGGGCGGATGAACACGGTGTTCAAGTTCTACCTCCAGGTGTGGATCCTGTGGGGCATCGTCTCGGCCGTGGCCCTGGCCCACCTTTGGCCGCGGCGATTGGCCTGGCCCAAGACCCCGCGCCAACTCTGGCAGACGGCCTTGACCCTGCTCCTCATCGGCGTCAGCCTTTACCCCATCTACGCCACCTATGGCAAGGTGCGCGACCGCTGGGATCCTTCCCTGCCCGGCGGGCTGGACGGCGCCCACTATATGACCACCGCCCGCTACCACGATAACAACCGCGAACTGGTGTTGGAGCACGACCGCCAAGCCATTCTGTGGCTCCAGGACCACATCCAAGGCTCGCCCGTTATCGCTGAGGCCAACACGCCCCTCTATCGCTGGGGCAGCCGCATCTCGGTGTACACGGGGCTCCCCACCATCATCGGCTGGGATTGGCACCAGAAACAACAGCGCGCCGCGGTGAGCGGCATCGTGGTGGATTGGCGCCTGCAAGACCTGCGTGACCTCTACAACACCCAAGATTGGGCCGTGGCCCGCAAGATCATTGACCGCTACCATGTCAGCTACATCTATGTGGGCGAATTGGAGCAGGCCTATTACGATCCCAAAGGCCTGGCCAAGTTCGAGGCTATGGTCGGCTCCGCCCTGGAGGTGGTCTACCGCCAGGGGCCGGTGACCATCTACCGCGTCCTCGGTGCGGAGGGGCAGGAAGTGGGGGCCTGGCGACGCCCTGCCCCCACCGAGGGAGAGCACGAAACCGCCCAGAGCTCGCAGCATGGCCTGTTCGCTTGGATCGCCCGGCATTGGTTGGCGGGGCCGGTGCGGGCCGAGGGCCCGGACAAGCCGGAGGGCGAGGCCCCCAAGCCCGAAGGCAAGACCTTGCTCCTGGATGTGCCGGTGGAACAATTGCCGGTCCTGAACGGTCGCGGCTGGAACCCCCTGGCCCGCGCATCCACCTGGGGGGCGATCCTATGTTGGTGGCTGGTGGTGGAGCTGGTGGGCCTGGCCGCCTGGCCCTTGGTGGCCAAGGCCTTGCCCATGGCCGATGGAGGCTATGCCCTGGCCAAGGGGCTGGGGTTGTTGCTCGTGGGCTACCTGGTGTGGATCGGGGCCAGCCTGCGCCTGGTGGCCAACAGTCCCCCCATGGCCTGGGCTGCCCTCGCCCTGGTGGGAGCGTGCTCTTTTTTTCTCTACGGCCGACGGCGCCCTGAGATGTGGAGCACCTGGCGGCGGTGGCGCCGTCTGGTGCTCATCGAGGAGGGCCTGTTCTCCTTGGCCTTCCTGGCGTTTGTCGGCCTGCGCCTGTTGAACCCCGATCTCTGGCAGCCTTGGTTCGGCGGCGAAAAGATGATGGAGATCGCCATCCTCAACGCCCTGAACAAATCCGCCTATATGCCGCCCTACGATCCCTATTTCGCCGGCGGCTATCTCAATTATTATTATTACGGCCAATTTCTGGCCACGATCTTGATCAAGCTTAGCGGCGTGCATCCCGAGGTGGGCTTTAACCTCGCCGTGCCCACGTTTTTTGCCCTCACCGTCGTGCATGCCTTCGCCGTGGGGCGGCATCTTGGGGTTTCGGGTTTAGGGCGTGGGGTTCGTGCCTCCACACCCTCTCCCCTTTGGGGAGAGGGCCGGGGTGAGGGGTGTGCTCACGCGGCCATCTCCCCTCACCCTATCCCTCTCCCCACAGGGGAGAGGGGAAAGCGCCTGGCCAGAGCTGGTGCGCGAGAGATTCTATGTCCTCTCCCCACAGGGGAGAGGGGAAGGTGCACGACCGCAGCCGGTGCGCAAGAAATGCTACGCCTTACCCTCACAGGGGAGAGGGGAGGGAAGCTATCCCGTGGCTTTTGTGCGCACCACGGCCCTCCCCCCACAGAGGAGAGGGAGAGGATAGGCCTTCTGGCGGGCCTGGGTGCGGCAGCGGCGGTGGCGCTCCTGGGCAACCTCACCGGCGCCCTGCAGGTGCTGGAGCAGCTGGCCCGGGCCGGCGGGGCCACCTTCCCCGACTATCGCGTCTCCTGGGCCGACCTGTCCCGCGTTTTCACCGGCCTGGGCCGCCTGCTGGCGGGGCAGGCCACCTGGCCCGGCTTTGATTATTGGTACCGGGCCACCCGGGTGATCCCCTACACCATCAACGAATTCCCTTTTTTCAGCTTTCTCTTTGCCGATCTGCATCCCCACATGATCGGCATCCCCTTCACCATTCTGGCGGCCGCCCTGGGTTGGGCCATGTTGGGCACGGAGGGCGAGGGCTTGCCCCGCCAGGCGCTGCGTTGGCTGCTGCTGGCTTTGGCCGTGGGGGCGCTGGGGGCCATCAACACCTGGGATCTGCCCACCTATCTGGTCCTCGCGGGCGGCGCCTTGGCCTACCGCGGCTGCCGAGGGGGACGCAGAGGCTTGAGCGAGGCGGCGGTGAGCTTTTCTTTGCTCGTCCTGACCGCCCTGCTGCTTTACGCGCCCTTTTACGCCCACTACCAGGCCCAATACGTGGGCCTGGCCGCGGTGCCGCCCGGAGAGCGCTCGCCGCTGGCGCCCTTTCTTGCCATCTGGGGCTTGTGGCTCTTTCTTGCCCTCTCCCAGATCGCCCTTTGGTCCCAAGAGACCTGGCCCCTGCGGCGCTGGGGCAGGCTGATCGCCCGTTGGCGCCTGGAGCGGGTGCGCCGGTGGGCCTGGGCCTGCCATCGCTGGGGCTACATCGCCTGGGGGTTGGGGGCATTGCTTTGGGTGGCGGCCTTGGCCCTGGCCGTGGGCTTGATCGGCCAGGGGGCTTGGGCCCTGGCCCTCACGGCCTGCCCCGCGTTGATGGCCGGCGCGCTGCTTTTGGGGGGCCGCGCCGACCAGGCGACCTTTTTCCGGCGCCTCATGGTCTTGCTCGCCCTGGGGATCCTCGCCGGTTGTGAAATCGTCTATTTAAAAGACTTTCTCGCCGGCTCTGAATGGCGCCGGATGAACACGGTGTTCAAGTTCGGCATCCAGGCCTGGGTGCTTTTGGGGTTGGCCCTGGGCAGCGCCCTGCCGACGCTGTGGCCCAAGATTGCGCCTGGGAGGCCGTGGTTGCGGCTCCCCTGGAGAGCCACTTTTCTGCTCTTGGCCGCGGCGGCGCTGGTCTATCCGGTCTTGGCCATCCCCGCGCGGGTGAACGAGCGCTTTCCGGATGGCGAGGCTCCCCGTTGGACCCTGGATGGCACCGCCTATATGGAGACGGCCCGTTACCACTGGCCCGACGAGGCCCATGTCATCGAGCTGCGCTACGAGCGCGAGGCCATCCGTTGGCTCTGGGAAAACGTGCGCGGCACCCCCGTCCTGGCCGAGGCGCCTTTGGGCTTTTACCGCGAAGGAGGGCTGCGCGTCTCCTCCTACACGGGGTTGCCCACCCTGCTGGGCGCCCATGAGGCGGAGCAGCGCCCCTGGGCGCAGGTCTCGCCACGGGAGCAGGACGCCGCCGAGCTCTACACCACCACCGATTGGGCTGCGTGGGGGGCGATTGTGCGGCGCCACCGTGTGCGTTATATTTATGTGGGACAGCTCGAGCGGATTGCCTACGCCGGACCGGGGTTGGACAAGTTCGAGGCCTTGGTCCAGAGCGGCTACCTGGCGCAGGTGTTCCATAACGAGCGCGTGGATATCTATGCGGTGAAAGGGGAGACGCCCTGATGTTCGCCTTGCTCCTCTGGTGGTTGGTGTTAGAACTGGTGGGCCTCCTGGCCCTGCCCATCACGATGAAACTGTTGCGTTTCCTGCCCGATCGCGGCGTGGGGTTCGCCCGACAGGTGGGCCTGCTGCTCAGCGGTTACCTCTTTTGGCTGTTGGTCACCTTGGGCCTGGTGCCCAACACCACATCCAGCGCCGTTTTTGTGCTGCTCTTGGTGGGATGCCTTTCCGCCTGGCTGTGGCAGCGGGAAGGCCCGCGCCTGCGCGCCGCCCTGGTCGCGGGCAAAGGGCTCATCCTGACCACCGAGATCCTGTTCCTTGTGGCCCTGGCCGCCTTTGCCCTCTTTCGGGCCTATAATCCCGAGATCGCCTACACCGAAAAGCCCATGGAGTTCGGCTTTATCAACGCCATCCTGCGCAGCCGCACCTTCCCACCGCGGGATCAATGGCTCTCCGGTTATGCCATCAGCTACTACTATTTCGGCTATGTCATCGCCGCCTTCCTCACCCGGCTTTCAGGGCTGGCCAGCGACGTCACCTTCAACCTCACCGGCATCACCCTCTTTGCCTTGACGGTGAACGGCGCCTTTAGCCTGGTGTACAACCTGGCCCAAGCCTATCTAGACCACCGCCAGGGGATCGGTGAGGCCCTGGGACGGGCTGTCTCGCGGGCCGGGATCCTGGCCGGGCTGTGGGGCGCGCTCTTGGTGGCGCTGATGGGCAACCTGGAGGGGGTCTTTGAGGTGCTGCGGGCCAGGGGCGGCGGCTCCGAGGCGCTCTGGCGCTGGCTGGACGTAAAGAACCTCCAGGCCACAGCGCCCAGCTCCACGTGGTATCCCACCGACGGTTGGTGGTGGTGGCGCGCCTCCCGGGTGATCCACGATCGCGATGCCCTGGGCCAATCCATGGAGGTGATTGACGAATTCCCCTTCTTCAGTTTCCTCTTGGGCGATAATCACCCCCATGTGCTCACCTTGCCTTTTGTCTTCTTGGCCCTGGCGCTGGCCTTGAACCTGCTCTTGAGCCGCTCCGACGCCCAGGCCCAGGAACCTTCGTCCAACGGGGGCCGGTGGGCCAAGTTGTGGCAGAGCGCCCAGGCCCTTTGGGCCGGCGGTCCCGGCGAGCTCCTCCTTTGGGGCCTGCTCCTGGGCGCGCTAGGCTTTTTGAACACCTGGGATTATCCCATCTACCTGGGCCTCTTTGTGCTGGCCTACGCCATTCAGCGCCAGCGGGCCCACGGGCGCCCAGGCTGGGGCTGGCTTGGGGATACCATCTCCCTGGGCCTGATCCTTCTCGCCTTGGGGCTTTTCCTTTATTTGCCCTTTTACCTGGGGTTCCGTTCCCAGGCGGGGGGCCTCGGTCTGGTGCAGGGGATCAAGACCCGGCTGCACCAGTACCTGCTCATGTTCGGCGCGTTCATCTACCCTGCGGCCAGCTTGGTGGTGGCTTTGCTTGTGCGCCAGCGGCGGGCAAGCCCGGAGATGCGCCGCTGGCCCTTGGGGGCCCAGATCGCGGGCGGCGCGGCGCTGGCCCTTACCTTCCTATCCTTGACCCAGGGTTGGTGGACGGCCGCGCTGACCTTCGGCCTGGCCGGCCTGGCCGGCGTGGTGCTCCTTTGGGGTAACCAACCGATGACGGCCCAAGCAGAGCCCCGTCCGCGCCTTGAGGCCAGCACGCTGATGGCGCTCCTGTGTCTCGTGGCCGGCCTGCTTCTCACCGCCAGCGTGGAATTTATCTTTTTGCGCGATACTTTTGGCACCCGCATGAACACCGTGTTCAAATTCTACTACCAAGCCTGGGTGCTCTTGGGGATCGCCGCCGCCTACGGCAGTTTCTACCTCGTTGAGCAACTGCGCCGGGGGACCGTGTGGGCGCGGGCAGGGTTGGGGCTTTGGGCAGCGGTGATGTTGCTCTTGGTGGCCGCCGGCTTGACCTACACCGTCACCGCCACGGCCAGCAAGGCCAACGGCTTTCAGGGCCAGCCCACCCTGGATGGCACGCGTTACGTGGCCCAGTATCGTCCGGATGAATACGCCGCCATCCAATGGCTGCGGGCCCACGCCAAACCCGACGCGGTGATGGCGGAGGCGCCGGGCGGCTCCTATTCCGAGTATAATTGGGTCTCGGCCCACACAGGCATCCCCACCGTGTTGGGCTGGGGCGGCCACGAACTCCAGTGGCGCGGCAACTATGACGAGCCGGCCCGCCGCGAACCGGATCTCGCCACCCTTTACCAGAGCACCGACGCAGCCCAAACTTGGGCCCTACTGGATAAATATGGCATCACTTATGTCTATGTTGGCCCATTGGAGCGCAACAAGTATCGGCTGAATCAAGCCATGCTCCGCAAATTCGATCAGCTCATGGGGCGCGCCTTTGAGCAGGGCACGGTGGTCATCTACGAGCGCTAGCGGAGGCTAACACCCCCTTGACATGATCTCGCCCCAGAAAAGGGCAGGGACCTGCATCCCTGGGGCGCTGGAGAGATGGGCAGAAAGGATGGAGCACTTGCCATGAACGATGGGAAAAAGGCTCACCCAGAGACGTTGCAGCGGGTTCCTCCGCCGCCCAGGGTGCTTCTCCCCTGGCTGACGGTGGAGGTGGCCCTTTATGGCCTGCTGGTGCTGGCCGCCCTGGCGGCGCGGCTGGCCGGCTTGGGCCGCTGGCCTCTTTTGGAGAGCGAGGCCAACACCGCCCTGGCCGCCTGGCGCGCGGCGCGGGGACTCTCTTGGCAGTGGGTTGATTATTCCCCTCTGATTTTTGATCTCACCTTGCTTCTTGCGGCCCTCACCCGCGCCTCCGATGCGGCGGTCCGGTTGTTGCCGGCCCTGGTAGGGGCAGGATTGGTGGCTCTGCCCTATTTCGCCCGCGACATCCTGGGACGCAAGGGGGCCCTCTTGGCGGCGCTCTTGTTCGCCTTCGCCCCCACCTGGTTCTATTTCTCGCGCACAGCCGATGGGCCGATCCTCACCACGGCCGCAAGCGCCTTGGTCTTGCTTGCCATCCACCGCTATTGGGGCAGCCAGAGGCCCCAGCATCTGCGCCTGGCGGTCATCGCCCTGGCCTTGGGGCTGGCCGCCGGCCCCGGTATGTACACGCCGATCCTGGCGGGCGCGCTCTGGGTCCTTCTCCGCCATCGCGCGGGCGAGGCGGACCAAGGGCACCGGGTCTGGCGCGCCGTGGTCACGCGAGCTAACCTGCTCTTGGGGCTGGGCGTGTTCCTCTTGTGCGCCACGGGCTTGCTGCTCAACCCGGGCGGCCTGGGGGCAGCGGTGGAGCTGGCGGGCCGTTGGGTGCGCTCCCTCGCGCCGGCTTCCTCCGGCCTCCCCTGGACGGCCTACCCCCTTACCCTGGTGACCTACGAATCCCTCACCCTCGTC
>DAOTZU010000009.1:0-2071 GCA_034433995.1 Anaerolineae bacterium | reverse complement strand
TGTTTCGGCCCGCAACGGGAGATCGCTCTTCCCGTTCGCGTGATCCCCCCACGGGTGACCCGCGCTGACCTGGAAGCGCTCTTGCCCCTCAGCCTCATCAGCGAGGGGGAGAGCAGCTTTCAAGGATCGTCGCCGGAGCGCTTGCGCAACATCCGCCTGGCCACGGCCCAGTTTCATGGCCTGGCCGTGCCGCCGCAGACGACGTTCTCCTTTCTGCAGCATCTGGGCTTGGTCACCGTGGCCAATGGCTACAGCGAGTCCTGGGTTATCTCCGGCGACCGCACGGTGTTGGGGCCCGGCGGCGGCGTGTGCCAGGTGAGCACCACCTGCTTCCGCGCCGCCTTCTGGGGGGGCTATCCTTTGGTGGAGCGTTCGCCCCATTCGTATCGCGTCAGTTGGTACGAGCCGCCTCTGGGCCTGGACGCGGCGGTCTTTTCGCCCATTGTGGATTTCAAGTTCCGCAACGATACCGATACGCCCATCCTGATCCTCACCGAGGTAGATGAGAAAAAGGCCAAGCTCTATTTCCGTTTCTATGGCCGGCCCACGGGCCGCCGCGTGACCCTGGAGGGCCCCGTGACGGCCAACCCGGTCCCCGCCGGCCCGGCCATCCTGGAAGAGGATCCCTCCTTGGCCCCCGGCCAACGGGTGCAGGTGGAATGGCCCCACGATGGGCTGGATGTGACCCTCTACCGCATCATCGAGAAGGATGGGGTGGTGGTGGCCCGGGACAAGATCTTTAGCCGTTACGAGCCGTGGCCGGCCCGGTTCCGGGTGGGGCCCGCCAAAAGCGCCACCTCGGCGGAGGGCTCCTGAGGTAAGAAAGGGGAGACAAGTGGCCCTGCAACTGGGTTTGGTGGGGTTGCCCAATGTGGGCAAATCAACCTTATTCAATGCCTTGACGCGCGCCGGCGCCGCCGTGGCCAAGTATCCTTTTACCACCATCGCGCCCAACGTGGGCGTTGTGCCCGTGCCGGATCCCAGGTGGGAGCACATCGCTGCCATCATCAAGCCGGAGCGCAAGGTGCCGGCCACGCTGCGGGTGGTGGATATCGCCGGCCTGGTGAAGGGCGCCAGCCAGGGTGAGGGCTTGGGTAACCAATTCCTGGCCCACATCCGCGATATGGAGGCCATCGCCATGGTGGTGCGCTGCTTCGAGGACGCCGATGTGCCCCATGTGACGCCCTACCTCGACCCGGTGGAAGATATCGAGACCATCACCTTGGAGTTGATCTTGGCGGACCTGGCCGTGTTGGAACGTCACCTGGAGCGGGTCAAAACCAGCGCCAAAGGCCGTCCTCGGGATTTCGAGGCCGAGATCGCCACCATCGAAGGCGTGCTGGAGGCCCTGCGCGCCGGACGCCCGGTGCGCGCGTTGCCCCTGGATGAGGTCCAGCAGGCCCATCTGCGCCAGGCGGCGCTCCTCACCAACAAACCCCTGCTGTACATCGCCAACGTGGGCGAGGGCCAGCTCCCCGATGGGGGGCCTTTGGCCGCTCAGGTTTGCGCCAAGGCCGCCCAAGAGGGGGCGGAGGCCATCGTCCTCTGCGCCCAGCTCGAGGCCGAGCTGGCCGAGTGGGACCCCGCCGAGGCGCAGGCCTATCTCGCCGCGCTGGGCGTCCAAGAGACGGGCTTGCAGCGCCTGATTCGCTCCGGCTACCGTTTGCTGCGTTACCTTACTTTTTTCACCACCACGGGTGGCAAGGAGGTGCGCGCCTGGACTTTGCGCCAGGGACAGACGGCCCTCGATGCCGCCGCGACCATCCACACCGACCTGGCCCGGGGCTTTATCCGCGCCGAGGTGGTGAGCTATGCGGACCTTGCGGCGGCGGGGAGCCTGGTCAAGGCGCGGGAGCTGGGGCGCTTGCGGCTAGAGGGCCGCGACTATGTGGTGCAAGATGGCGATGTGATCCACATCCGTTTCGCCCTGTAGCGGTTAGGGGCGCAGCTCCAGACGCACGTCGTCCACGTAGGTCCAGGTATTGTACCACCCATCCTCGTTGGTCATGGCGTTGCTGAAGCGGATGGTGATGGTGCTCCCCCGGTAGGTGTTCAGCGGGATGATGACCTC
>DAOTZU010000008.1:0-35805 GCA_034433995.1 Anaerolineae bacterium | reverse complement strand
GCCAGAGAAGCGGCGTCGGGAGCCAAGGTGGATTCCTCCGCGGCCCGGGTGCAGGCCGAGGTGGAGCGCCTGACCACCGTCACCCAGCAGGATGTGGACCTGGCCGAGCTGGTGCAGAGCGTGCTCAAGAGTGTGGGCCCTTTGGCTGCCGAGAGGGGGATCCAGCTGGATGCGGCCGTCGAGCCCGGCGCCTTGCGGGTGGCCACCAACCGGGTGATGTTGCGCCAGGCCCTGTTGAACCTTTTGAGCCACATTGTGGGGGTGCACCAGGGCGCCCCGGTGCGGCTGTGTTTGGCGCGTCGCGGTCAACTGGCTTGCATCGAGATCCGCTACCGCTCCGCCACGCCGCCGGATTTGGGCAAGCCCGACCAGCCCTACGCCGTGGCCGCCCAACTCTTGGAGACGCTGGGCTTGGATTGGCAGAGCGCTCATCGTGTCGAGGGAGAGGGCCAAATCCAGATTCGGGTGCCCTTGGTCTCGCGTCCCTCGGTCTTGATCATTGACGATAACCAGGGGCTCATCCGCCTTTTTGAGCGGTATCTGCAGGATCAGCCGTATCAACTTGTCGGCGTCACCGATCCCAACCAGGCCCTGGAGTTGGTGGAGAGCCTGCGGCCCGATGTCATCATCCTGGATATTATGATGCCCCAACGCGATGGCTGGGAGATTTTGGAGGCCCTGCGCCAGGGCGAGGCCGGCCGCCGGGCCAAGGTCTTGGTCTGCTCCATCATCAACGATCCCCAGCTTTCGGCTGCCCTGGGTGCCGATGCCTTTTTGCACAAACCGGTGGATCGTGCCCGCCTCCTTCAGGTCTTGGAGGGTCTGGTCTCCTCGGCCACATAGTTGGGCCGCACGATCTTGAGGATGGCACTCAGGAGCTCCACCACGGTTCCCGTGCTCAACCCCTCCGCTTGGGTGAGGGTGAGGTGGCTGCCCCGGCGCTGGAGGGCCTCCTCGGCGTAGCTGGTGGCCGTCACGGCGACGATGCGCAGGGACTGGGTGGCCGGGTCTTGGCGCAAGGCGGTGGCCACGGCAAAGCCGTCCATTTCGGGCATCAAAAGGTCCAACAGGATGAGGTCGGGCTTGGCCTCGTGGGCCAGCCGCAACGCTTGGGCCCCGTTGTATGCCGCCCAAACCTGCAGCGGCTCCTCCAGCGTGTCCAGCATCCTCCGCATCAGGCGCACAAAGCCGGGGTCGTCATCCACCACCAGGACGCTTCGCGGTGGCGGGTCTTGCCTTTGGAGCAGCTGGCGTAACGCCTCCACCGAGATGGGTTTAGAGAGCACATCGTCCAGCCCGGAAGATTGGCGCAGCCAACTGGGGCTGGGGATGGAACAGCGCAGGAGCGGCACGTTGTAGCGGGCGCAGGCGGCGCCGGGAACCGCCGTCCATGCCTCCGCTGGCGTATCGGGGGCCTGGTTGATGATCACCGCCAGGGGATGTTTGGCCTCGACCACCTCCTCGATGTGGGTGGGATGCGGCAGGGCCAACACCGGCCGATCGCCCAGATAGCGGGCCAGCATGTCGGCGATGGAGGGGTCCGGGTCCACCAGCACCACCGGCGCGCCGGTGCCCTCGAGCTTGCGCTTGGGCGGGATCCGTTGCAGGGGGATGGTCTGTTCCAGGGCGCCCGGCTTGGGCAGAGAGAAATAGAACGTGCTGCCCACGCCCACGGTGCTTTCCACCCACATGCGGCCGCCGTGCAGCTCCACAAACTGGCGGCTGAGGGCCAGGCCCAGACCCGCCCCGCCCCGGCTGCGCGGCCCCGCCTCCACCTGGCGGAACTCTTCAAAGATTTTGTCCAATTGGTCGGCGGGGATGCCGGTCCCCGTGTCCTGCACGCTGACCATCACCGCCTCTTTGGTTTCCTCGATGCGCACGGTGATGCCCCCTTTGTCGGTAAAGCGCACGGCGTTGTTCAGCAGATTGAGCAACACCTGACGGATGCGGGTGCGGTCCACAAAGACTTGGGGCAGTTCGTCGGGCCAAGAGACGTGATAATCGAGGCCGCGTTGCTTGAACAGGGGGGCGATGGTCTCCACCGCCTCGGCGACGATGGTGCGGAGATCCTGCAACTCGCGGAACATGGGCAGGCGTGAGGCGTCGATCCGCGCCAGGTCCAGGATATCGTTCACCAGGCTCTGCAGATGGCGGCTGGCCCGATAGATCTCTTGGATATCTCCCTCCAAAGTGGGCGTCCAATGCACGTCGCCATAGATCTCGGGTGAGAGATACATCATCTCGGCAAAGCCCACGATCAGGTTGAGGGGCGTGCGGAGCTCGTGGCTCACATTGGCCACAAACTGTTCCTTCAGCGCCCGCGCCTCCTCGGCCTGCTGCCTGGCGAGGACCAGCTCCTCGTTGGTGCGCTTGAGGGAGACATAAGCCTCGTCCAGCGCCTTGAGGGTGCGGTTCAGTTCGCCCTGGCGCTCGCGGAGTTGGCTGACCAAAGCCTCCTGGCGCAGGGCCAGCTCGCGCTCCCAATAATCGGCCAGGGCCAAGGTGCGCCGGGCCGTGATCCCGATGACCCAAACGGCGCTTGCCAGGACGATCCACAGACCCGCCCATACGCTTTGCTGGGGGGGCGGGGTCAGGCGGATCATCAATGCCGTGGCCGCGATGGTCACGCCGAGGGAGGGCAAGGCGGGGAGGATCAGGCTCGCTGCCAGCATAGGCAAGATGTACAACACCAAAAGCAGCGGCTGGGCCAAAGCGTGGGCAAAAAGGCCGGTGAGGGCCAAGCTCCCCACCAGGTAAAGGTAGGTGCTGGTGCGGGGCCATCCTTCGCGCAAGAAAAGGAGCGCCACCCCCAACAAACTTCCCCAGGCGACGAGGGCCAGCCGTCGCACTGTCAACCCTTCCTCGCCCATCCAGAGGATGAGCAGCCAGGAGCCATACAGGACGATCACCGCCAGCACAAAGAGGAGCTGGCGGCGAAAGGCGATCATCCCGCCCTCGCTGGGCTCGGGCTCGCGGAGAATCCAGCGTTTCTTGGCCATGGGACCTCCCTCGGTGGAATGCGGAAGGAGAACTTGACCAGATTGTACCCCGAATCCGGGGGCTGGAAAAGAACCCTCTCCCTCGGGCGTCGAAAAACGTGGGGTTCAGGAGAGGAGGCATCCCCAAGGGTTTTGATATGGATCATGTGCCCATTCTTCCCGACATCCTCCGTCTCGCAGAACTTGCCAACAGAAGCAATGCGTCTACAATCACGCGGGGTTGGGCCAAGTCACAAGCCCGATCACGATACTGCGGAGATGGGGGTAACGATGTCGCTGGAGAAACGTCGTTTGGGGCGCACGGGGTTCATGGTCACCACCATTGGCTTGGGAGGCGCCTGGCTGGGCCGGGTGGACGATGGCTGGAGCGAGGAGCGGGCCATCGCCGCCGTGGTGCGGGCGCTAGAATTGGGCATTAACCTGATCGACACCTCCGCCGGCTATGGCCCCAGCGAGGGCTACATCGGCGCGGGCTTGGCCGAATGGTACCGGCGCGGCGGCAAGCGGGAGGATGTCATCCTGTGCACCAAGACGGGCACCCGTTCCCGCCCCAAAGACTATAGCCGCGAGGGCACCTTGAGGAGCGTGGAGGAGAGCCTGCGCCTGCTGCGCACCGACTATTTGGATATCCTCCTGGTGCACGATCCGGAGAACATCGAAGAGGTACTGGCGCCAGGGGCCGCCTGGGATACTTTTAAGGAGCTCAAGCGCCAAGGGGTGATCCGCGCCATGGGCCTGGGCGCTCGGCCCCATGCGTTTCACCAACGGCTGATGGAGACGGGGGAGATGGATGTCGCCCTCACCTTTGGCGATTACAACCTCCTGAACCAGACGGCCATCCAGGGTATCCTGGAGCCGGCGGCCCATGATGTGGGGGTGATGAACGCCATGGTCAGCCTCTACGGCCTGGTGGGCGGGCGCGACCCTTTGGAGGTGGCCCGGGAGCGTTTCGGCTGGAGCGACGCCCCCGACGCCAAGCCCCACCCGCGCATCGCCATGTACCTCCCCAAGGCCCAGGCCATGTGGCAGTGGGCCAACGCGCAGCACGTGAATCTGTTGGCCCTGGCGCTGCAATACAGCCTGCGCGACCCTCGGGTGGCCACCATCCTCATGGGCGCCTCCCACGCCGAGCGCATCGCGGAGGACGTGGCTGCTCTGCAGACGCCCATCGCCCCCGAGGTCTGGGCGGAATTCCTCACTACCTTTGCCCTGCCCGACCCGATCTGCTTGCATCGCGCGCCTTGAACCGAGGTACCACGCGGCGACCGGGCCATGCTGCATCCGTCGCCCCAGGGAGATCCCGGCAGAAGGGAATCATCTGGCTCGCCCAAGCTTGCTTTCCTTGTGTTCCGCTAAAAACAGCCTGCGGTTGGCTTCTTTTTCGCAAAAGGTATTGACAAAACCCATATCGTGTGCTATGATATGCAGGGCTGGACCGATGCTATACAGGTTCGGCCCACCCCATTTCCCTCATTTTACCCTGTGTTAGGCCTTGCTGGGGCTAGCGTGATCCGTCTTGGCGCCATAAAGCGCGCACAAGCGATGGCTAGCTGCGCGAAAGGAGGTGCTTATCGAGGTAAGCTGTTTCGTTGTCGGCTGTTATTTCCCCGGTGTTTATTCTACTACCTAAGGAGGGTCTCAGCATGCAAACCAAATTCTCTCGTCGCGCGTTCATCCGGGCCTTTGGTCTTGCGGGGGCGGCGGCTGCCTTGGCCGCTTGCGCGCCCAAGGTGGTCAAAGAGACCGTGGTCGTGGAGAAGGAAAAAGTCGTCAAAGAGACCGTGATCGCCAAGGCCCCGGAGCCCCAAGGCGAGGTGATCTTCTGGGGACACGATCAACACCCCATGGACCTGGCGGCCGAAGGGTTCGTGCAGAAATACCCCAAGATCAAGTGGGTCTCGCCGCACCCGGCGGACCGGGGGGAAAAGATCACGGCGGCCATGGCCGCGGGCAGCGGCTGCCCTGACCTTTATTGGGCCGAGGCCACCGAGGCCCAGGACTGGGGCTGCAATAACCTGCTCACGGATCTCACGGAAATCATCACGCCCATCAAGGACGATTTCCATCCGGCCAAGCTCAACGAAACCTTTATCGCCAAGACGGGCAAATACGTGGGCTGGCCCGGCGATATCAGCGTCAGCGGCTACTATTACCGCTATGACAAGTTCGCCGAGATGGGCTACAAGGACATCGATTGGGACAAGATGACGTATGACGACTTTTGCCTGATGTCGTCCGAGATCCAGAAAAAGGGCAAGTACACCTTCTGCTTCCCGGCCGATGGCTGGAGCGCCCTGTACTTCTTTGTCCTGCATCAGCTTGGCGGCACGGCGGTGAGCAAGGATGGCCAGAAAATGCTCGTCACCGATGAGAAAAGCATCCAGGCCATGACCATCGTCAAGAAGCTGTGGGATTCCAAAGGTGGCATGGACGTAGCTTGGTGGAGCGCCCCTTACTGGGCCGCCATCCAGGAGGGCACCCTCATCGGCGATTTCGCGGCGGCCTGGGCCAAGGGCTTCTGGGAGGCCCAGATCAAGACCCCCGAGCAAGGCGCGGGCTATTGGCGCATCGCCAAGTTCCCCACGGGGCCGGGGATCAAGTATCGCACAGGCATCTGGGGTGGCGCGCAGTTGGTCAACCCCAAGTGCTCGGCCAACCGGGAAAACGCTATCCTCTACATGCAATATGCCCTGGGCAGCTTGGAGGGTTGCGCCCTCACCGGCGGCTGGGGCATTATCCCCGGCTACCGGCCGTATCTCGCCTCCTCCCTCTTCCTGAAGGCGCGCTCGCCCATCTTTGGCGATTGGGCCTTTAACGAGTTCTGGGCCGCCCAGGAGAAGGAGCTCTCCCCCGAGTTCTTCCGCCCGGCGGGATGGGGCGCGGTGGCCACCGTCATCGGCAAAGAGATGCCCGCCATCATGAAGGGCGAGATCTCGGTGGAGAAGGGGATGCAAAAGATCGCCGATCTGGCCAAGCCGGATTTCGAGCGCACCATGTGCAAGATGTAGTCCCTTGCCAGCCCCGTAGCATCGTATCGGTGACCTCCGAGGTCCTCAAACAGGACCTCGGAGGCCTATTCCTTTCTGGGTGAACTGAAGATGAACCAAACTCTGGTAGCGCGCGCACGCGCCGTTCCCATTGTACGACCGCCCAAACCGCTCTGGAAGCAAATCGCCCAACATTGGATGGATTACCTTTTCATCGCGCCCTTTTTCATCTCCTTTGCCATCTTTGGCCTCTATCCTTTGCTTTGGGCGATCCAACTGAGTTTTAGCCGCTGGCGGGGCTTTGGCCCGATGCAGTTCGTGGGATTGGAGAACTATCGCGTCATCCTCAAAGATCCTTACATTCTCCAGGCGCTGGTGAACACGCTGCAATTCGCCGGCATCCTGCTCCCCACGGGCATCTTTATCGCCATCGTCCTGGCGGTCATCCTGAATATCCGGAATCTGACGGGCAAAGGGATCTTTCGGACCATCTACTTTCTGCCCTACATCACCAACTCGGTGATCGTGGCCATTGTCTTTACCCAGCTTTTCGATGACACCTTCGGGTGGGTCAACTTTGGCCTCCAAGCCATAGGCCTGCCTACGGTCAAATGGCTGCGCACCTCGGCCTGGGGCGCCAAGACCGTGGTCATCCTCCTGACCCACTGGGGGGGCATCGGCTACAACGTCCTGCTCTTCTTGGGGGGGCTACAGGGCATCGAGCCCGAGATCTATGAGGCCGCGAAAATCGATGGCGCCAACGAGTGGCAGACCTTCTGGCGCGTTACGTTGCCCCTGTTGCGCCCCATCATCTTTTTCCTGATGATCATGGCCACCATCGGATTGATGAACATGTTCAACCAGCCGTACATGCTCACCCGTGGCGGGCCGCGCGGCGAGACGACGACCCTGATGTTGCGCCTGTACGAGCTGGGCATCGGCGGCCAACGCTATGGCGATGCCTCAGCCTTTGGCTTTTTGATCGGCTTGCTGGTGATCTTGATCTCGGTCATCCAGTTCCGCTTGCAGCGTCGCTGGGTGGGCTAGGAGAGCACCATGACAACGCGCAGCCTTCGCCGCAAACAATGGAATTTGATCATCCCGCGGATCATCGGGCGTTTCTTTCTTTATATCCTCCTGATCGTGCTGGCGATTATCTTTCTCTTTCCCTTTTACGATATGATCGTCGGCTCGTTCATGCAGGATAGCGACCTCTTTAGCAAGCTCCCCCGGCTTTGGCCCAAGGGCGGTTTCCGCCTCGATAGCTATCGCGAGCTGTTCGCAAAATACGAATTCTGGCGGCCCCTGTGGAATAGCTTCTATATCGCTGCTGTGCGCACTGTGGGCGCCATGTTCTTTTGCTCACTGGCGGGCTTTGCCTTTGCCAAGCGGCAGTTCCCGGGGCGGGACAAGCTCTTTTTTCTGATGTTGATCACCCTCATGTTGCCCACCCAGGCGACCATCATCCCCTGGTATTTGCTGATGGTAAAGTATCTGAAGTGGAGCAACACCTATTGGCCCTTCTGGATTCCTTCCTTCGCCACAGCCTTTGGCATCTTCTTAATGCGGCAGTTCATCGCCTCATCCATCCCCGATGAGATGCTGGAGGCGGCCACCATCGATGGCGCCTCGGTGTTCGGCACCTTTATCCGGGTGGTGTTGCCGCTCATCACGCCGGGGCTTTCGGTATTGGGCATCCTCACCTTCGTGGGCGCATACAACGAGTTCCTGGGGCCCTTGTTGCTCCTTTCCGATCCCAAAAAGATCACCGCCGCCCTGGCCCTGGCCAACTTTAAGGGGACGACCATCATCGCACCGCGCTATTCCCTGATGTTCGCCGGAAGCACGCTGGCTACTGTGCCTCTGTTGATCATCTTTTTCACCTTCCAGAAGCAACTGGTCTCGGGCATCATGTCCGGGGCCATCAAAGGGGGCGGCTGAACCTTCGCCCGATCCAGGGGGCAAAAAGCGACGGGCCAGGCTCCGTTTCGGAGCCTGGCCCGTAACTATTCTGGAAAACGACGGTTTTATCCGTTACGCAGCGCCGCCTGGGCCGCCGCCAACCGCGCCACAGGCACGCGATAAGGCGAGCAGCTCACATACTTGAGGCCGACGCGATGGAAAAAGTCGATGGAGGCCGGATCGCCACCATGCTCGCCGCAGACGCCCAGCTCGATATCGGGGCGCACCGCTTTGCCCGCCTTGACGGCCATCTCCACCAGCTTGCCCACGCCTTTCTGGTCCAGCGACTGGAAGAAATTATAGGGCAAGATCTTGCGCTCCACGTATTGTAGCAGGTACTTGCCCTCGGCATCGTCGCGAGAGAACCCGCAGGTCATCTGGGTCAGGTCGTTGGTGCCGAAGGAAAAGAACTCGGCATACTCGGCCAGCTCATCGGCGGTGAGGGCGGCGCGAGGGGTCTCGATCATGGTGCCGAATTTGTAATCAATGGTGATCCCTTCCTCGGCCATGACCTCCTTGGCCACCCGCTCCAACTTTTCCCGCTCCAGGCGCAGCTCGTTCACGTGGGAAACCAGGGGGATCATCACCTCCACATGGACGTCGATCCCCTTCTTGGCCTGGCGGCAGCCGGCCTGGAAGATGGCCCGCGTCTGCATCTCGGTGACGCCCTTGATGAGCAACCCGATCCGGCAGCCGCGCAAGCCCATCATGGGGTTCACCTCCGAGAGGGATTCGACCAGCTGGAGCATTTTCTCCTTCTCGGCCAGCTCCTGAGGATTCGCGCCGCTGCAGCGCAGGCGGGTCACCTCCTCCACCAGCTCCAGGCGGCTGGGGAGGAACTCGTGCATGGGCGGATCAATCAGGCGGATGATGACCGGCAGGCCATCCATCACCTCAAAGATCCCCTCAAAATCCTCCCGCTGGAAGGGCAAGAGCTGGTCCAGATACTTTTGGCGCTCCTCGTCGGTGCGGGCCATGATCATGCCCACCACCGCCGGCCGGCGCTCCGCCTCAAAGAACATATGCTCCGTGCGGCAGAGGCCGATGCCTTCGGCCCCCAACTCCCGGGCGCGCTTGGCGTCGCGGGGGTAATCGGCGTTGGTGTAAACGCCCAGCCGTCGGATCGCATCGGCCCAGCTGAGGAGGGTGGCCAGGTCCCGCTCCTTGGCAAAATCCACCTCCACGGTGGGGATGGCGCCCAAAAAGACCTCGCCGGTGGTGCCGTCAATGGAGATGATGTCGCCCTCTTTGACCTCGCGCCCGTTGTAGAGGAATTTGCGCTCTTCGGGCAGGATGGTCAGATCTTCGCAGCCCACCACGCAAGGCAGGTTGTTGCCCCGGGCCACCACCGCGGCATGGGAGGTGGCGCCGCCATGCTGGGTGAGCACGCCCTTGGAGAGGAGCATCCCGCCCACGTCCTCTGGGGAGGTCTCGGGGCGCACCAAAATCACGTCCTCGCCGGCCTCGGCGCGGCGCATGGCCCGGGCGGCGTCAAAGACGGCCGCGCCCGTGGCCGCGCCCGGCGAGGCGTTCAGGCCTTTGGTGATCAGGTCGCCCCGCTTGGCGGCTTGTTCCTTGGCCACCGGGTCGAAATAGGGGTGCAACAGCGCATCCACCTGCTCGGTGGTGACGCGGTTGATGGCTTCCTCTTTGGTGATCAGCCCTTCTTTCACCTGGTCCACGGCGATCTTGATCGCCGCGCGGGCCGTGCGCTTGCCGCTGCGGGTTTGGAGCATCCAGAGCTTGCCCCGCTCCACGGTGAACTCCAGGTCTTGCATATCGCGGTAGTGGCGCTCCAGCATCTGGGCCGTCTCCAGGAATTGCTGGTAGATGGCGGGGTTCACCTTGGCCAGCTCGGCGATCTTGAGCGGGGTGCGGATGCCGGCCACCACGTCCTCGCCCTGGGCGTTGACCAGATACTCACCGTACAGCTCGCGCTCGCCGGTGTTGGGGTTGCGGGTAAAGGCGACGCCGGTGCCCGAGTCATCACCCATGTTGCCAAAGACCATGGTGCAGATGTTGACCGCCGTGCCCCATTCGTCGGACATCTTGTTCAAACGGCGGTAGGTGACGGCCTTTTCGCCATACCAGGAGTTGAACACCGCCTCGATGGCCTGGCTGAGCTGCTGCCAGACGTCGTCGGGGAATTCCTCGCCCAGCTCGCGCTTGTAGATGGCCTTGTACTCGGCGACGATCTCTTTGAGCATCTCCGTGGTCAGGTCGGTATCCCGTTTGCCCTCGGTCTTGGCCTTGTAGGCGTCCAAGACCTTTTCAAAGAGCTCGCCGTTGATCCCTTTGACGATGCGGCCGAACATGGAGATCAAGCGCCGATAGGAATCATAGGCAAAGCGTTCGTTGCCCGAAAGCGCCGCCAGCCCCTTGAGGGTCTCTGGGTTCAGGCCCACGTTGAGCACCGTATCCATCATCCCCGGCATGGAGACCCGGGCGCCCGAACGGACGGAGACCAGCAGGGGATTCTTGGGGTCGCCGAATTTTTTGCCGGTCTGCTTTTCGACCACTTGCATCGCCTGTTGGACTTGATCCCACAGGCCCTCAGGCAAACGCTTGCCGGCGGCGAAATAGGCCAGACACGCTTCGGTGGTGCAGGTGAACCCCGGCGGCACCGGCAGGCCCGCCTTGGTCATCTCGGCGAGGCCGGCGCCCTTGCCGCCCAAAAGGTCGCGCATGGATTCGTCGCCCTCTGAAAACAGATACACCCATTTCTTGCCCATAAAACTTGCCTCCCACGGCTTGATGGCTTATTATGCTTGTAAACGCGCCTATTATACGGTTAGGGGATATTTCTGGCAAATCGCAGGCCCGACGGGTCTCAGCAGACCTGTCGGGCTGGCGCGCCGATGCGGCCCTGAGGCCCCAAAATGGTGGCCAGATCCCCAGAAGGAACGGAGCCTTTGCCATGACCCAGCTCGTGTTGCCCGGCATGCTCGACGTGCATGTGCACCTCCGGGAGCCCGGCGCGGCCCACAAGGAGGATATCATCTCCGGCACGGCCGCGGCGCTGGCTGGAGGCGTCATCGGTGTGCTGGATATGCCCAACAACGCCGCGCCCATTGTGGATCAAGAACGTTTCGCCGCCAAGAGAGAGCTTTTCCGCCGCAAGGCCCTGTGCGATTACGGCTTATTCCTGGGGTTCGACGGGCACAACCTGGCGCCGTTGCTTGAGGTGGGCGGCCAAGCGGCCGGTCTCAAGCTCTACTTGGACGAGACCTTTGGCGACCTCACCACCCGCGAACCGGCTGCCTTGGCCCAGGTGTTTGAGGCCTGGCCCGGCCCTGGCCCCATCGCCATCCACGCCGAGAGTCGCTCCATCCCCATCGCCCTGGCCTTGGCCCGGCGCTACGGCCAGGCGCTCCATGTGTGCCATGTGCCCCATCCCGCCGACCTGCTGCGCATCGAGGAGGCGCGCCAAGCCGGCGTGCGGGTGACCTGTGAGGTCACGCCCCATCATCTCTTTCTCTCCGCCGAGGCCGTCTCGCGGTTGGGGGCGTATGCCCAGATGAAGCCGCCCCTCGTCTCGCCGGCGGAGGTGGCCCTCTTTTGGCAACGGCTGGATTGGGTGGATGTGATCGCCTCCGACCACGCCCCCCACACCCGCGAGGAAAAGGAATCCGCCGCGCCGCCGCCCGGCGTCCCCGGCCTGGAGACGACCCTCCCCCTCTTGCTGCGCGCCGTGGATGAGGGCCGCCTGACCCTGGAACGCACCATCGCCCTCACCTACACCAACCCTCTCCGTGTCTATCATCTGCGCCCGCCGGAGGATGCTGCTGTGGAGGTGGAGCTGGCCGAACGCTACCGATTGCCGGCCGGAGGGTATTTCACCCGTTGCGGCTGGTCGCCCTTTGCTGGCGAATGGGCGTTGGGGAGGGTGGAGCGGGTGCGTCTGCGCGGCCGGGTGGTGTATGCGCAGGGGCGGGTGCTGGTGGAGCCGGGGTACGGCCAAGAGCTGCAGCGTGCGACGTGCCATATCTCATCATCTTGACAGCAGCGGCCTGTTCGTGCATAGTTCCCCTGTTCCAAGAGGAGAATCCTCGCCCATCTTTTGTGGAGGCCCAGGTATGTTCAACTATGAGTATGAGAAGAGGCTGCGCGTCGGCTATATTGGCGCGGGGGAGCACTCGGTGCGCAATATCCTCCCCTGTTTCCAATATGCGCCCATCGAGTTGGTGGCCCTGGCCGATCATCACCCCGAACGCGGCCTGGCCGTGGCGCGGCAGTTCGGCGCGCGGCGCTTTTATCCCAACCACAAGACCATGCTGGCCAAAGAGGAGCTGGACGCCGTCTTTATCGTTGTGGGCCCGGATGCCGAAGGGCGTCCTCGCTATCCGGAGTTGGCCACCGAGGCGCTGATGGCGGGCTTTCACGTCTGGATCGAGAAGCCACCCTGCAGCAGCGCCAACGACATCCCCCGTTTCACCAACGCCTGCTTGCAGACCCGGCGTTACATCGCCACCTGTTTCAAAAAGATGTTCGCGCCGGTCTATCTCAAGGTGGCCGAGATCATCGCCGATCCCAGCTTTGGTGGCGTCTCGAGCTTTTACCTGCGCTATCCCCTCACCATCCCGCCCGCCTCGGACCGCAAGGATACCCGAGCCATGGCGCCCTTTTTGGAGTTCGTCACCCCGTACTCTTTGCTCTTGCGCCTCTTTGGTGAATGCGAGAGCTTGAGCTACATGCGCAGTCCCGTCTCGGGCGGGCTGGTGATCAACCTCCGCTACAGCAAGGGCATCGTGGGCACCATCCACCTCACCGGCGGGCAAGCGCCCACCAGCCCCCTGGAACGGCTGGAGGTGATCGGCAACGGGGCCAACGTGGTGGTGGAGAACGGCATCCGCTTGATCTATTATCGGCCGGGCGGGGGCCGGGGCGAGGGCTCTTATGGGCGCGCCGAGACTTTTATCGGCCCCGATGCTAGCGCCCCCATCTTCTGGGAGCCCGAGTTCTCCCTGGGGCAGCTCTACAACAAACAGCTCTTCCTCCAGGGCTATGTGGGCTGCATCAAACATTTTGCCGAAAAAATCCTGGCCGGGGAATCTCCCCGGCACGGGAACTTGGTGGATATGCTCCATATCATGCATGTGCATGACCGCCTCCGCGATGGCAAGGAGAACGAGTTGCTCCGCCTGTACTAGCGGGCACTGGACGAGGGTGTTGAAAAAAGGCGTGTGGAGGCCCTGGCCGCCGTCGGATGGAATCCGACGGCTCTGCTTCAAGCCCGCGTCGCGGGCTTGCCATCCCCAGACGTCGGTTTCTAACCGACGGGGGGCATTTCTCGACACCCTCGCACTGGACCGGGTTTGACAAACGGCGGCGACCGTACTATAATATCCATACCTAAGGGGGGTATTCAGAGCCGATAGGGGACAGCAGATGGTGCTGCATAAACAGGCTGCTCCCAGTGCCGTGCCGAGGGTGGCGCCGGAGCGCTGCCGGGGTTGCGGCCGCTGTGCGGCCCGCGAGGTCTGCCCGCCCAAGGCGGTGGTGATTGTGGATCGCGGGGGGCCGGCCTGGATCGATGCTGGCCGGTGTTTCGGTTGCAGAGCCTGCGTCCTGGCCTGTGCCTTTGGGGCCATCACCGCCGGTCAGTGAGGCCAAAGGACGCTTTTGATTCTTGGCGAGGCAAAAATTCTTGAAGGAGAGCTGACGGGTCCGGAAGACCTGTCGCTCTGAAGGAGTCAACCATGAGCGAAAAGATCACCCACGTTACCGATGCTACCTACCAGAAGGAAGTTTTGGAGGCCTCCTTGCCCGTGTTGGTGGATTTCTGGGCCCCTTGGTGTGGCCCCTGCCGTATGATCGCCCCCATCGTGGAGGAGCTGGCCGAGGAATATGCGGGCAAGGTTCTCTTTGCCAAGGTGAACACCGACGAGAACCCCAACACGCCCAGCAAGTTGGGCATTCGCGGCATCCCCACGCTGATCCTGTATGTGGGGGGGCAGGAGGCCGCGCGCATGGTGGGGTTCGCCGCCAAGCCGGTGCTCAAGCGCAAGATTGATGAGGCTCTGGCCGCGGCCAAGGCCAAGTGAGCGAACCGAGAAAATCAACCCTCCCATGAGCAGATGCGCCGGCTGCGCATCAGCGGGGAGGCTAGGTTTGGGTTTAAGGTGATAGCCAATGCCGATCTATGAATATCGCTGCCAAGATTGTGGCGCTGTGTTTGAAAAGTTTGTGCGTGCCGCCAGCGGGCTTGTGGAGGTAGAGTGCCCCGTCTGCCACAGCAAAAAGTGCCAGAAGAGCATCTCCCTGTTTAGCACCGCCTCGGCGGGAAAGCGCGAAGCCCAAGCGGCATCCTCCTGCAACTCGGGCGGTTGAAGCCTGAGACGGCGGGGCTAGTTAGCCCCAGAAAGAGCACCCCATGACTTGGGTGGAATGGCTCCCTCTGATTCTTTTTATCCTCTTCTTTGTGCTGCTGCGGGTGGTGATGCGCCGGCTGGGCTGGCCCACCTGAGGCGCCGGGGGCGACGCGGGGGACCCGCGTCGTTGCCGCCGGGATGAACCGCCGCAGGAGTAACCCTTGGCAACCTCTCGGCTCAAGGCGTGGCCAAGTGGAACAGCCTCAGGGCATTGCCCCCCATGATCAGGGCGCGCTCGGCCTCGGTCATGGGGGTGGCGTCGTAGCGGGAGCGCATCACCAAAGGATCCAGCAAGGTCGCGTCGCTGCCAAAGACGATGCGTTCCGCCCCCAGCCGGGCCAGCCCACGGGGGATGGCCTCGCGGTAAGGGGTGCTGCCGCAGAAATCCAGATACAGATTGGGGCGCTCGGCCGCCGCCTCGATGGCCCAGCGCCAAGCATCGCCGCCAGCGTGGGCCATGATGATGGGCAACCGCGGGTGCTGCTGGGCAAGCTCGGCCAGTGCCCGCACCTCCGCCACACCCCAGGTGTGCACCAAAAGGGGCTTGCCCCATTCCTCCAAGGGGCCGAAAAGGGCCGCCAGGCGCGGATCGCCCATGCCGCAGCCGGAGTAATTGGTGTGCACCTTCGCCCCCACAAAACGGGGATCGTCCCCATAGCGGGCCAGCTCGCCCAAGGCCTGCTGACGCACCGTGGGGTTGAGGGTGATATAGCCATAGACCCCTCTCCGTCCCTGCAGCGCCTCGGCCAGCTCGGCGTTGCCCTCCGCCATATCCTGCACCACGGCCCGGGCGGAGGAGACGATGGCGAGGTCCACCCCGCGCAGGGCGTTCCACCGCAGGTTCTCCTCCAAGCCACCCCAGCGCCCCGGAAAGGGAAAGGGGCCACAGTGTTGGTGCACATCCACCACAAGCTGGACCTCGTTGGCCGGCTGCATCTTCTGGCGGGGCTGGACCCTCAGACCTGACGGGTCTTGCTGAGACCTGTCAGCTCTCAGAAACAGGCGGCGGGCGTTGCCCCCCAGGATCAGGGCCTTTTCCTCCTCGCCGATGGCGGCGGCGCGGATCAGGCTCAGGGTGGGGATCATCTCCCAGGCGGGCGCGCCGCTGGCAAAGAGCAGCCGCTGGGCGCCCACCGCCTCCACCAGAAGCTTGACGATCCCCGGCGTCACCAGGCGGCAAGCCTCAAGATACAGATGGGGATGGCGCTGCAAGAGGGCGATGGCCTCACCCAAGGTGCTGTAACCGATGCCGGCCAGGATGACCGGCACGCCCAAACCTTGAGTGAGCTGGGCCACCCGGGTGGCCTCGCCGGTCGCGGCCACCTCCACCGTGAGGGGCAGGCCCGTCTCGGCCACGGCCCGCAGGGCCACGGCAAAGGGCTCGGCCTCCAGGGACCAATGTTGCCGGCCGGGGGCGAAGCGAAAACCCACAAAGCCCTGGGCGGCGCAGGCGCGGATCTCCTCCACTACCCCCAAAAAGGGGCCGGGGTTGACCACGGCGATGGGCTTCAGCCGCGGCTCCCGGCGGCAGATCTCCAGTAGCTCGCCGTTGCCCGTGGGACCGTCATAGCGGATGGCGGCGAAGTGAGAGCAGAGAGCCTCGTCCACGCCCGCGCGCGCCATCTCCGCCAAGAGGGCGGCAGCGCTCAGGTCTTGGTCATCCTCCGGTTGGGTGCCGATGCAGGCGCCCACGTCAATGATGGTCATCTCGTCCTCATTTCAGATAGGCTTCTTCCACCTTGTGCAGCGCCGCGGCGATATCCTGCACCTCCCGCGAGGTGAGACATTCGTGCCAGGGCAGGACCATGTGGGCGTCGATGGCCCGGCGGGCGTTGGGGCAGGAGCCCTCATATTGCACCTCACGGCCATAGAATGGGCACGTCCAGGGGCAACCGGAGCGGCCATAGTTGGCCCGCTGGCGAATCCAGGGGCTTTCGTAGGCAATGAAATCGTAGTGGGGGTCCATGGGCACGCCCTCGGCGGCCACGGCCTGGACGAATTCGACCTTGGACACCTTCAGCAGGGAAGTGTCAATGCGCAGCAACATCAGCCAGTAAGACGAGACGGCGCCGGGGATGATGGTGGGCATGCGCACGGCCTTGAGATCGGCGATGGCTGCGGCCAGCTCGGCGGCCAGGGCGCGGCGGCGGGCCAGGTTGGCGTCCAGCTTGCGCAGTTGCACCCGCCCGATGACGGCCTCTAGCTCGGTCATGCGGTAGTTGAGCCCCAAAAAGAGGTTCTTTTTCTCCGGGCTGTTGAAGGGCTTGCCCCGGTCGGCGAAGCGTTTGGCGTTCCAATACAGCTCCTCGTTGCGGGTGAGGACCATGCCGCCTTGGCCGCCGGCGGTGTGGTGTTTGCCGCCCATGAGGCTGAAGGCGGCAAGATCGCCGATGGTGCCCACCAGGCGGCCCTTGTAGATGGCGCCGTGGGCCTGGCTGCAATCCTCGATGACCGGGATATTGTGGGCGCGGGCAACCTCCATCACCGGGTCCATATCCACCGGCTGGCCGGCGATGTGGCCGACGATGATGGCCTTGGTGCGCTCGGTGATGCGCTGGGCGATGGAATCGGGATCGATATTGAACGTTTCGGGGTTGGCATCGGCAAAGATGGGGATGCAGTTCTGCCAAAGGATGGGAGCCACGGCACCCGGATCGGTGATGGGGGAGGAGATCACCTCTTGGGCGATATCCAGGCGCAGCGCGGCCAGGGCGGTGTGGACGGCCGCCGTGCCGGAGCTGGTGGCCGTGGCGTAGGGCATGTTGTGGTAGGCGGCGAACTCGCGCTCATAGGCTTCCACGTGCTCGCCGCCGTAGCGGTCAAACCCGCCGCCCCGGGTACGTTCCTTCTCCAGCAGGGCGTGAAGGGCTTCGATCTCTTCTTCGTCGATCAGGATGCGGCGGGGAAAGGGATCGCTGCGCACCGGTGTGCCGCCTTCGATGGCCAGCTTGGACATAAAAACCTCCTGGCGTGGTGTGGCGCCATTATAGCATAGGCCAAAGGGCGCGCAAACGAGCGTCCGTCGGATTCGATCCGTTTGACCAAGAGGGCGCAATTTGACACCTGCCCGCTTCTAGGGCACAATGTTTTTATGCTGAACTCGCTTCGGCGAGGTCGGTGTTAGCGTCGCAACATCCGCGAGCGGGGCAGGACGGCGATAGCCGATGTGGTGCAGCCCTGCTGGCGGCCAAACTTTGTGTGAGGAGTCCCATCATGCATACCCTTGTCCTTGTCCGCCACGGCCAGAGCACCTGGAACGAGGAGAACCGCTTCACCGGTTGGACCGATGTGCCCCTTACGCGCCGGGGCGAGGAGGAGGCCCACCAAGGGGCGGCCGCCCTCCTCGCGGGAGGGTACACCTTCGATGTGGCCTTTACCTCGGTGCTCAAGCGGGCCATCAAGACGCTGTGGATCATCCTGGAAGATATGGACCTCATGTGGATCCCCGTCTATCGCTCCTGGCGCTTGAACGAACGCCATTATGGGGCGTTGCAGGGGTTGAACAAGGCCGAGACCGCCCGGCTCCACGGCGAGGAGCAGGTCAAGATCTGGCGGCGCAGCTATGACGTGCCCCCGCCCCCCTTGGAGGAAAGCGATCCCCGCTTTCCGGGGCACGATCGGCGCTATGCCGATCTCGCTCCCCACGAGCTGCCCCACACGGAGAGTTTGAAAGACACCGTGGCCCGCATGTTGCCCTACTGGCACGAGACCATCGCGCCGGTGGTCAAATCGGGCAAGAGGGTGTTGATCGCCGCCCACGGCAACAGCCTGCGCGCTTTGGTCAAATATCTGGATAACATCTCGGATGAGGAGATCGTGGAGCTCAATATCCCCACGGGCATTCCCCTGGTGTACGAGCTGGACGAGAACCTGCGTCCCATCCGCCATTTTTATCTGGGGGATGCCGAGGCCGTCGCCGCGGCGGCGGCCGCCGTGGCTGCCCAGGGCAAGGCCAAGTAACGCCGGCCCCTGTACGAAACAAAGCGAGCCGCCTCATTCTTCTGAGGCGGCTCGTCGTCTTTCTCATCCGGGGTGGAAGCAAAGCCATTCCAGGCCCCAAACCCTGCCCCCTGCCTCACCGCGCCAGGGCCCTGGCCGTCTCCAGATAGACGGGGTCAATGCCCCGGGTGCATTCCGTCACCTCTGCCAAGGGTGAGCACACGATCTGGCCATCCACCAAACCCACCAATACGCCGGCCACCCCGCGGGCCAGTTGTTCCACCGCCGCCGCGCCCAGACGGGTGCCCAGGAAGCGGTCATAGGCCGAGGGCGAGCCGCCCCGCTGGATGTGTCCCAGGATGCTCAGGCGCACGCCGAAACCGGTCTCCTCTTTGCGCTCCTCCAGGTAAGCGGCGATCTCGGCAGCATGGGGCTTGGCCCCCTCGGCCACGGTGATGATGCAGTGCTGCTTGCCGCGCACATACGCATCGGCCGCCTCGCGGAGGACATCTTCCAGGGTGAAGGGCACTTCGGGGATACACACCATCTCCGCCCCGCCGGCGATCCCGGCCATCAGGGCCAGATAGCCCGATTTCTCGCCCATCATCTCGATGAGAAAGGCCTGCTGATGCGACGAGGCGGTATCTTTGATGCGGTCCATGGCGTCCAGGGCGGTGTTGAGGGCCGTATCCACGCCGATGGAGATATCGGTGCCGCAGACGTCGTTCTCGATGGTGCCGGGGATGCCGATGGTGGGCAAGCCCGCCTCGTGCAGAGCGCGGGCGCCCCGCAAGGAGCCATCCCCGCCGATGACCACCAGCGCGTCAATGGCCGCCTCGTTCAAGTTGCGCAGGGCCTGGCGCAGCCCCGGCGGCGTCTTGAACGCATCGCAGCGCGAGGACCCCAAAAAGGTGCCTCCCAGACCGATGATCCCGCTCACTGAACGGGAGTTCAGAGGCAAAAGGTCGCCATTTACCAGGCCGGTGTAGCCGCGATGGACGCCCCACGGTTCCCAGCCATAGTGCACGGCCATGCGCACCACTGCCCGGATGCAGGGGTTGAAGCCGGGGCTATCGCCACCGCTGGTGAGGATGCCGATGCGTTTGATCCGTTGGGCCATAGTTCTCGCGCCTTTGGGGCTGGGGCAGGCCTTGGAGGAGGCCTGCCCCCTAGAGCACGCTATTTGTCGTTCAGCGCGGCGATGCCGGGCAACTCCAGGCCCTCCAGGAATTCCAGCGACGCGCCGCCGCCGGTGGAGATGTGGGTGATCTTCTTGGCCAGGCCGGATTGTTCCACCGCCGCTGCCGAATCGCCGCCGCCCACGATGGTGGTGGCGCCGGAATCGGCCAAGGCCTTGGCGATGGCAAAGGTGCCCTCGGCAAAGGGCGCCATCTCGAACACGCCCATGGGGCCGTTCCACACCACTGTGGCCGCGCCCTTGATCTTACCGGCAAAGAGGGCCACCGTCTTGGGGCCGATATCCAACACCCGCCAACCGGGCGTCACCTGGTCCACGGGCACCACCTTCTTGTTGGCCTCGGCGGAGAAGGCATCGGCCACCACCACATCCACCGGCAAGACCAGTTTGCCCGCGGCCTGGGCCAACAGCTCCTTGGCCAAGGGGATGCTCCCCTCCTCCACCAAAGAATCGCCCATCTCGTATCCCTGGGCCTTGAGGAAGGTGTTGGCCATGCCACCGCCGATGAGCAAGGTATCGGCCTTGGTGAGAAGGTTCTTGATCACGCCGATCTTGTCCGAGATCTTGGCCCCGCCCAAGATGGCCACAAAAGGCCGCTTGGGGTTCTGCACGGCCTGGCCCAGGAAGGCGATCTCTTTTTCCAACAAGAACCCGGCCACCGCGGGCAGATAGGCCGCCACGCCGGCCGTGGAGGCATGGGCGCGGTGGGCCGTGCCAAAGGCATCGTTCACGTACACATCGCCCAGGCGGGCCAATTTCCGGGCAAACTCGGGATCGTTCTTTTCCTCTTCGGCGTAGAAGCGCAGGTTCTCAAGGAGCGCCACCTGGCCGGGTTTCAACGCCTTGACGGCCCGCTCCACCTCTTCGCCAATGCAATCGTCCAGCTTGATCACCGGCTGGCCCAAAAGCTCGCTCAAGCGCTTGGCCACCGGGGTGAGCCGCATGGATTCCACCACCTTGCCCTTGGGCCGTCCCAGGTGAGAGCACAACACCACCGCGGCCCCGTGCTCCAGCAGATACTTGATGGTGGGCAACGCCTCGCGGATGCGGATGTCGTCGGTGATCTGGAGCTGATCGTCCAGCGGCACGTTAAAGTCGCAGCGCACCAGCGCCCGCTTGCCGGCCCAGGAGATATCGCGGATCGTTTTCTTGTTCATGGCAGGCCTCCCTTTTTGCAGAATAAAGCCTCGCCGCGTAGCGAGGGTGATGCCGGTGTAACAAGCTTATTGTAGCAAGGATGGGGGAGAATGACAAGTGAGACGTTGGCTCCATCTCTTGACAATCGTTCTCACTGGATGCCATAATAGGGGCAAGGCCAGGTCACATCTTGCCTGGCAGCGTTGGGTCGGTGGGGCTGCCATCCGATGCCGATCTCGACCAAAGGAGGTCACTATGCCAGAGTTAAAGGAAGGTTGTGTCAAGCCTGCCCGCGGGCCCATCATCCCCGCCGAGGCAACCGCCGGCGCCCCCTCGGGCGCTGCTTCAACACAGGAGGTGCGCAAAATGTTGGCGCGTGTCGGCCAAGAAGCCATTGATTTTGAAGCCAACGCCTTTGTCGCGGGCGTGGGCTTTAAACCGGTCAAACTTTCGGATTACAAGGGCAAGTGGATCGTCCTCTGTTTCTACCCCGGAGATTTCACCTTCGTCTGACCCACCGAGCTGGCGGCGGTCGCCGCCCGCTATGATCAGTTCAAGGCCTTGGGTGTCGAAGTGTTGGCCATGAGCACCGATAGCCGCTTTGTCCACAAGATCTGGCAGGAGCAAGAGCTCTCCAAGATGGTGGATGGCGGCGTGCCCTTCCCGATGCTCTCCGACGCGGGGGGCAAGATCGGCGCCCTCTATGGCGTTTACGATGAGGCGGCGGGGGTGGATATCCGCGGCCGCTTTATCATTGATCCCGATTTCGTCATCCGGGCAATGGAAGTGTTGACCCCTGAGGTGGGGCGCAACCCTGATGAACTGATCCGCCAGATCAAGGCTTTCCAGCATGTGCGCGCCACCGGCGAAGTGACCCCTTCGGGCTGGCAGCCAGGACAACCCACCCTCAAACCCGGCCCCGCCTTGGTGGGCAGGGTTTGGGAGATCTGGAAACCGTAAGCTTGGGGGATGGCAGCCCCACCCAGCGCTCAGGCGGCGTGGACCATCCACGCCGCCTGATTTTTTCTGCTTAGCCCTGTTTTTGGGGCACGATCTCGCGGATCTCGCACACCTCGTACTCGGCGCCATGAAAATAGGCCACGAACACGCCGGGGCGGATCTCCACCGGCTCGCCCAAGAACTTGACCCCGCGCTCCACCAGGTAACGATAGGTGCCCCAGAAATCCTCCACCATGAAGCCGATGTGGATCAAGCCGTAATCCGCCTGGGTGCGGTCGGGGCGGGGCGGTCGGCCCTGGGGATAGCTGTAGGCAAAGAGCTCGAGGACGTTCTCGTGGAAGCGCATGTGGACGATGCGCACCCGTGTCCCCTCGATGCCGATGAGTTTGCCCATGGCCACATCGAACTCGCGGTCGAACACCTTCTCAAAACCGATGACATCGCGATAAAAGGCGATGCACTTTTCCATGTCTTGCACGCTCATGGCCACGTGATCCATGCGGGTGAACATCGCTACGCCTCCAGATCCACCAAGATTTTCACCACCTCACCTCGGCGCATGCGGGCAAACCCCTCCTCCCAGGCGTCCAGCGGGATGATGTCGCTGACCAGTTGGCGCAACTTGGGCGCCTCCTCGGCCTCCACCGCGAGGGCCTTGTGCCAACTGGAGGGCGGCGAGCTGAAGCAGCCCACCAGATCCAGCTCTTTGTAGAGGATAGTGTTCCAGGGGATGGGGATCGTCTCCGGCCCCACCAGGCCGATGAGCACCGCCTTGCCTGTCTTTTTGACCAGCTCCAGCCCTGAGGCGATGGCCGCCGGCGCCCCGGAACATTCGACCCAACAATCCACGCCGATGCCCCCGGTCAGCTCGCCCACCACCCGGCCCAAATCCTCCCGTTGCACGTTCACCACCCGGGTGGCGCCCAAGGCCCGGGCCAGGGGGAAGCGCAACGCCGCGTCCATCTCGGTGCCCGAGACGATGATCTCCTTGGCCCCCAGACGGCTGGCCCAGATGGTGGCCATCAGCCCCATGGTGGCCGCGCCGGAGATGAGCACCGTCTGCCCTGGGCCCAGGTTGCCCCGTTCCACCAGGCAGTGGGCGGTGATGGCGAAAGGCTCGCTGACGCCGGCCACCTCCCAGGGGACCCCTTCGGGGATGCGGTGGGCCAGCCAGGCGGGCAAGGTGAGATATTCCGCAAAGGCGCCGTCGTATTTGGAGCCCAGGGCCAGCTTGTGCGCACAGATGTGGGGTTTGCCGGCGCGGCAGAGGTCACACGTGCCGCAAGCGCCGGTGTGGAGCTCGCCCACCACCCGCTCGCCCACCCGCCAGGCATCCCGCACCGCTTCGCCCACCTGCGCCACCGTGCCGCAATATTCATGTCCCATGATGACGGGCGGCGTATTGGGGAACTCGTCGGCATAGATGTGCAGATCGGTGCCGCAGATGCCGCAATACTTGACCTTGATCAATAGCTCATCCTCTTTGGGCGGGCGCACCGGCACCTCGCGGATGGCCACATGGCCTTTGCCGGGGGCGTATTTTACCAACGCTCTCATAGCCTGCACTCCTTATCGAGATGGGATAATGAGCAAGACCCGACAGGGTGGGCACCTGTCGGGTCTCCGGAAACGCTGGTGTCGGGCGGAATTACTCCCGCGCCGCCCGTTTCTTGGCGGCCTCCTCGCGGATTTTATCCACCAGATGCGCCGGGACGATATCGTAATGGGAGAATTTCATCGTGTAATAGCCCCGGCCTTGGGTCATGGAGCGCAAATCTGTGGCGTAACGCTGGATCTCGGCCAGGGGCACCAGGGCCGTGACGATGCCGTTGCCGCGAGCTTGCTCCATGCCCAACACCCGCGCCCGGCGGGTGTTTAGGTCGCCCAGGATATCGCCCATAAAGCTTTCGGGCACGGTGACGACGATCTCCATGATCGGTTCCAGGAGGACAGGCCCGGCCTCAGGGATGGCGTTCTTGAAGGCCAAATGGGCGGCCAGCTTGAAGGCCAACTCGGAGGAATCCACCGGGTGGTAGGAGCCATCATAGATCACGGCGCGGAAATCCACCGTGGGGAACCCGGCCAGGACCCCTTGTTGCATGATCTCGTGGAGGCCCTTTTCCACGGCGGGGATATAGTTTTTGGGCACCGCGCCGCCAAAGATCTCGCTGGCGAACTCGAACCCGGCGCCGCGCTCCAGCGGCTCGAAGCGGATCCACACATCACCAAATTGGCCGCGCCCGCCGGTCTGCTTCTTGTGGCGGCCTTGGGCGGAGGCCGTCTTGGTGATGGTTTCCCGATAGGGGATGGTGGGCATATCCGTGATGATCTCGACGCCAAACTTTTGCGCCAACCGTCGGGCGGCGATTTGAATGTGGGATTCACCCATCCCGGAGACGATGGTCTCGTTGGTCTCGGTGTTACGCTCCACCCGCAGGGTGGGGTCTTCCTCCGTCAACCGGGCCAACGCCGCGCCCAGCTTGTCGAGGTCGGCCTTGGTCTTGGGAAAGACGGCCACCGAGTACAACGGGTCGGGATAGATGATGGGGGGCATGAGATACGGCGCGCCCCGATCGCCCAGGGTATCGCCTGTGGCGGTAGCGCTCAACTTGGCCACCACGCCGATATCGCCGGCCTTGACCTGGGGCACCGGCGTCTGCTCCTTCCCCCGCACCATAAAGAGCTGGCCCAGACGCTCCTCGGTCTCTTTGGTGACGTTGTATACCCGGCTATCGGAGGCCATGGTGCCGCTAAAGACGCGGAAGTAGCTCAGTTTGCCCACAAAGGGGTCGGCCAGAGTCTTGAAGACCTGCACCACCAGCGGGCCGGCCGGATCGGCGCGGAGGATCTGCTCCTCGCGGGTGGCCGCGTTGGTGGCCCGGTACTCCCTCTCGGTGGGCGCCACGGCAAAGGAGACCATGGCGCTCAACAACTGCTTGACGCCGATGTTTTTCGTGGCCGAGCCGACCAACACCAGGCAAAAATCGCGCCGCTTGGCCCCGGAAGCTAACCCCGCCAGGAGCTCCTCGGCGGAAAGTTCCTCGCCCTCCAGATACTTCATCATCAGCTCATCGTCCGCCTCGGCGGCGAACTCCATCATCTGCGTGCGCGCCTCGGCAGCTTGGCTCTGCAAGTCGGCCGGGATGGGCGCCTCCTTGCCCTCCGGGCCGAGATAGGCCTTCATGGTGATCAGATCCACCAGGCCGGTGAAACTTTCTTGCGCGCCGATGGGCAACTGAAGGGGCACAAAGGTCGTGTCGAACTTGGCGCGCAGTTGTTCCATGGTGCGGGCAAAGTTGGCGTTCTCGCGGTCCATCTTGTTGATGAACACCATGCGCGGGAGCTGGGCCTCATCCAGGAAACCCCAGTGGAGCTCGGCCCCCACCTCCACGCCGGAGGCGGCGCAGATGACCAGGACGGCGCTATCGGCCGCGCGGATGGCCGCCTTGACCTCACCGGCGAAATCCACATAGCCCGGCACATCCAGGATGTTCAGTTTGGTCTCTTGCCATTCGCAGGGCAAGACGGAACAGTTGACCGAGAACCCGCGCGCTTGTTCTTCTTCGTCGTAATCCGAGACCGTATTGTGCTCTTCAACGCGGCCCAGCCGCGAGATGGCGCCAGAGTCGTACAACAGGGCCTCACTGAGCGACGTTTTGCCACTGGACCCGTGCCCCACCAGCACCACATTGCGCAATTGCTCTGGTTTGTACTCCCTCATGCATCCTCCTAGGCTGATCCACAGATAGCGCGATTATACCACACCCTGATTCAAGCAAGAAATCGCCCTGGGCGATACTTGCACACGCTGCCCTGGTTGCGTACACTCTGGCCCATGAGCAAACCGGGAACCTATATCCTCTGGCTGGAGCTGGCCGAGGAGAGCTCGCTTGGCGTGGGCAGCTTGGGAAAGGTCACCTTTACGCCGGGCTATTATGCCTACGTGGGGAGCGCGTTGGGCGGTCTGGCAGCGCGCTTGGCGCGGCACCGGCGCGCCACCAAACGCATGCATTGGCACATTGACTATCTCTTGCAGCGCGCCACCATCCGTGAGATCTGGCATCATACGGGCGCGGAGCGCCTGGAATGTGCTTGGGCCCAGGCGCTGGCCCGGATGGGGGGCATCAGCCCCGGTGTGCGCGGGTTTGGCGCCTCGGATTGTTCTTGTGCCACGCATCTGTTCTTTTGCCGGGGGCCCATCTCCCGCGATGCGTTTCAAGCGCAGCTGGCCGCGCTGGGTGTGCCTGGGATGATCGAGTTGTGGGAACCCCCCATGGAGCAAGGAAGATGATCTGGTCACGCATCTGGCGTGGCTTTCGCGCCACGTTGCCTTTGGCACTGAGCGTGGCGCCCTTTGGCATCGCCTATGGGGCCATCGCCAGGCAGGGGATGGCCCCTTGGCAGGCCTCGCTGATGTCCGTCGCGGTGTTCGCCGGCACGGCCCAGTTCCTCGCCGCCAGCCTCCTAGCTCAAGGGGTGGGCCCTTGGCCGATCCTCCTCACCGGGGTGTTGATCAACCTGCGCCTGGTGTTGCTCAGCGCCGCGTTGACGCCCCATATGCGGCGCGCACCGCGCTGGTTGCAGCCCTTTTTGGCCCACCTCCTTACGGATGAGAGTTTCGCCGTCAGCATGGCCGAGTTCGAGCGCCATCCGGCGGATCCGCTCTTTTTCATCGGCTCGGGCCTGGGCATCTTTGGCCCTTGGCAGGTCGCCACCCAAATCGGCCTGGCCTTTGGGGCGGGCATTCCGGCAGATTATGGCCTGGAATACGCCCTGCCGGCCAGCCTGATCTGTTTGCTCTTTTTGCTGGTGCGAGGGCGTCGCGCCGCCCTCGTGGCCGGATTGGCCGCTGGGTTGAGTTTGGCGCTGCGGCCCCTGGTCTCGGGCACATGGAGCACCACTGCGGCCACCCTCATCGCTGCAACCTTGGGAGTGTTCACCAAAACATGGCCACGACGCTCTTGATCCTGGGCCTGGCTGCAGGCACGTTCCTGTTGCGTTTTTTGCCCTTGGCAGTCCTCAGCCGGGTAGAGCTGCCCCCCTGGGCCAAGGATTGGCTCAGTTTGGTGCCGGGCGCGGTGTTGGCCGCCTCGCTGGCCCAAGCGCTGCTGGTGCAAAACGATCGGCTGGTCCTTTCCTGGGCGAACCCCTACCTCTTGGCCGCCGTGCCCACGTTTCTGGTGGCCTGGCGCACCCGCAACGTCATTTTGACCATGATCTCCGGCATGGCCGCCTATGCCCTGCTGAGCCACCTGCTGGGCTAGATGCCAACGCCCACAAGGGGCTAGGCTACGGCGGTTGCTGCATCGAGGCGCTGAAGCAGTTGCTTGAGCTTTTCCACCGTGGCGTGGGTGAGGGGATGGGCCGGCAAAAAGGGACAGCCCTCCGCGGCTCGGGTGCTGATTTCGAATGTGCCGATGCGCCGGGCCAGGGCCACGATCTCGGTCTTGTCCAGGCCGATGAGGGGGCGCAGGATAGGCTTGGGGATGCCGAAGGAGATGACCTCCAGGTTGGCCAGTGTCTGGCTGGCCACCTGTCCCAAAGCATCACCCATGACGATGGCGTGGGCGCCCAGCTCGTCGGCGACCTGGCAGGCGCGGAGCAAGAGCGCTCGCTTGCACAAGATGCAGCTCCAGCGTTCCTCGCCCAGGGCGCGCAGTTGCGCCAAAGTGGGGCCGATCACCTCGTGGTGGTCCAACACCGTGGGACGGAGCTCCCAACCGTAGCTGTAACGCTGCAAGACTTGAATATTATCCAGCGCCTTGCGGGTTTCGATCTCGTTTTGGGAGAAGTGTACGGGGATCACCGAGCAACCCCGTTTCATCATCAGCCACGCGGCGACGGGGGAATCTATCCCGCCGGAGATGAGGGCCACCACGCGCCCCTCCACGCCCAGGGGCAGCCCGCCGGGCCCCGATACTATGCGCCCAAAGAGCAGCGCCCCATCCTGGGCCACCTCCACGCCGATGGTCACCTGGGCCGCGTCGGAAAGATCCACTTGGCCTCCCCACTCGCGGATGATGGCCTCGGCCAAGAGACGGTTGATCTCGGGCGAGATCAAGGGAAAGGTTTTATCGGCGCGGCGCGCCCGCACGCGGAAGGTGACCTGTGGCCCCACCCCCGCCTCGCCGGCCAGGCGCACCCCCTCGCGGAGGATGGCCTCCATCTCGCGGGGCACCTCCACCGCCGGGCTGAGGGAGACCAGGCCAAAGACGCGGCTCAGCGGCTCCAGCGCCTCGGCCACCTGCTCGGTGCGCACATAGAGGCGCTGGCCCACAGACCATACCTCGCCGGCGATCCCGTGCGCCTTTAAACAGGCGCGGACGTTCTGGCGCAGGCGGCGCACGAAATCCCCCCGGTTTTTGCCTTTCAGGGCCAGCTCGCCATAGCGTAGCAGGATCAAGCCCATTGTGAGCTCCTTTGGAGCTTGCAGCGGTCGGCCATCGGCCGTCAGTAGCCCCGTTTTCGTCCATGCCAACTGGACATAATAGAACGGATGGCTTTTTGCTCCGCGCCGATCCGCTGTAGCGGAATCGGTATCCTTTTAAAACTCCTGGGGCACAAAGGAACAAAAAGGGGCCGAGATCCTCGGCCCCTGATGGTATGCCAAGCTGCTCGCTCCCTCAGGCCGTGGCGCCCTTGCCCACCAGACGCCGGAAAAAGCGCCCCAGCTCGCCCCGCTCCCACACCACCAACAGGGGCACGGCGAAAAAGAGGGAGGAGTAGGTGCCCGTGACCATGCCGATGAGCATGATCAGCATGAACTGGCGGATGGTCACGCCGCCGAAAAAGATGATGGAGATCATGACAAAGATGGCATTGAGCTGGGTGGCCAGGGAACGGTGGAGGGTCTCCAGCAGGCTGCGGTTGACGATGGTCTCAAAGGGCTCGCCGCGCCGCCGGTTGATGTTCTCGCGGATGCGGTCAAAGACGACGATCACATCCTGCACGGAAAAGCCCACCACGGTGAGCACGGCGGTGAGGGAGAGGGAATCCACCTCCCAGCCGGCCAAGAGGCCCATGATGCTCAACAGCCCCAGGAGCAAAAAGACATCGTGGAGCATCTTGGCGATGGCGCAGACGCCATAGCGGAAAGCGTTGGGCACGCTGCGAAAAGCGAGGGCGATAAAGGCCAAGATCATGATGGAGCTGGCCAAGATGGCCAAACCCGCCGCCCGGGTGGTCTCCTGGCCCACCGTAGGGCCGACGCTTTCGAAGCGCAGCTCGGTGGGCTGGCCAAAGGCCTCTCCCAGGAGCTTTTTGAGCTCCTCTTTGGTGGCAACCTCCATGGGCTTGGAGCGCACGATGACGTTCTGGTCGCCGCTGAGGGTCTGCACTGTAGCCTCGGCCAGGCCCACATCGGCCACGATGGCGCGCACGCGCCCCAGGTCCACCGGCTGCTCAAAGCGCAACTCTAGCAGCGACCCGCCGGTGAAATCGATGCTCAGGCGGAAGGGCTCGCCCAGGGCGATGGCGGAATAAATCATGGCCACCGCGCCGATGAGGAGGAGGACCGCCGAGATCGCGAAATACCAACCACGCTTTTGCACGAGATGGAACATCTTGCCTCCTCAGTTCCGGACTAGATGCCCAGCAGCCATCTGATCTTGCCCAGCTTTTCGCCGCCGATGGCGAACGCCGTGCGCACAAAGGTGCGCGTCACCGTGACGGCGGTGAACATGCTCACCGCCACACCCAGAGCCAGCGTCACTGCGAATCCTTTGACCATCGAAGCCCCGAAACTATTGCCGAAAACCCACAGGATGGCGCAGATGATCCAGGTGGAGACGTTGGAATCCAGGATCGAGGTCCACGCCCGGCGAAAGCCTGAATCAATGGCCCGTTGCAGGGTGCGCCCTTGGCGCAACTCCTCGCGCATGCGCTCAAAGATAAGGATGTTGGCATCCACCGCCATCCCCACCGAGAGCAGGAACCCGGCGATGCCCGGCAAGGTGAGGGTGACGGGGATCAGTTTGAACAGGGTGAGGTTGAGCAGGGCGTAAATGATGAGGGCCAGATCCGCCAAAAAGCCGGGCAGGCGATAGTAGATGAACATAAAGAGCAGGACGATCACCAAGCCGATGGTGCCCGCGCGCACGCTCTTGTTGACCGAATCTTGGCCCAAGGTGGGGCCGACGGCCCGGGTATCCACCACCTTCAAGGGGATGGGCAGCGAGCCATAGCGCAGTTGCAGCACCATGGCCTTGGCCTCTGCGACGGTGAATTGGCCGGTGATCTGGCCGCGCCCTTCGGGGATGGCCGAGCTGATGCGCGGACAGGAGATGATCACCTTGTCCAGGGCGATGGCCAGATAGCGGCCGATGTTGTTGGCGGTGAACTCGGCAAAGATCTTGGCCCCTTCGCTATCCAGCTCAAAGCCGATGACGGGCAGGCCGTTGGAGTCGAACTCGACGGTGGCGCGGCGCAGGCTACGCCCTGTCAGCACCGTGTGATAGACCTTCTCGGTGGGGGTTACCGGCGCTGTGGTGGTGATGCCGTCGGTGGCGGTGAGGGTGGCCGTGGGGGTGATGGCGGCGCCGGATGCAGCGGAGGTGGCGAAATCGGTCTTGATCACCGTGCCGGGGGCGAGATAGACGCCGTTGGTATCCACCCATTCCATCAAACCCGTCTGGCGCAAGGTGGCCACCGCCGCCTCGGGATCCTGGATGCCGGGCAATTCCACCAGGATGCGTCGGCTGCCCACCGATTGCACCACCGGCTCCGTCACGCCCAGACCGTTGACGCGGTTCTCCACGATCCCTTTGGCGGCCTGCATCGCCTCGGCATCCACCGGCTGATCGGCGGGCAGGTCGGCCTCCAAGAGGACCTGCATTCCCCCTTGCAGATCAAGCCCCTGCAAAATGCGGATCTCGCGCTCGATCTTGCGCCCAAAGAGGTTCAGATGGATGCCAGGGTTGGCCGGCCAGGCGACCCAAGCGGCCAAAGCGGTGATGAGGGCGATGAGAGCCAGCAACCGATAATCTCGTGGCTGCATAGAGTCCGTCTCCTTGCCAAGTTTGGGGACCAGACAAAGAAAAAACACCCTTGGCGGGTGCCGTGATCTGGGCTCAGCCGGGGAATGAGCGACAATCAGCCAACCCCACTGTTGGGCCATTATAGCCCAAGGAAGAGGGGATGTCAAAAAAACTGACCCAGGGCCAAAAGCGGCTGTTTGACAGTTGTGCCCGGCCGCATTATTCTCTGCGCTATGAAGGCCATCAGGCTTGACCTGTTGCTTTATCGGCGGGGCTTGGCGGAAAGCCGGGAGAAAGCCAAAAGCTTGATTCTGGCCGGGCAGGTCTGGGTGGAGGGGCAACGGGTGGATAAGGCCGCCGCCCCGGTGGCGGAAGAGGCGCAGGTGGAGGTGCGCCAAGGGCTGCGCTATGTGAGCCGCGGCGGGCTAAAATTGGAGCACGCGCTGCGGGCCTTTGGGCTGGATCCGGCAGGCTGGGTCGCCGCCGACGTGGGCGCCTCCACGGGCGGGTTCACCGATTGCCTGCTGCAACACGGTGCGGCCCGGGTTTACGCCATTGACGTGGGTTACGGCCAACTGGATTGGCGGTTGCGCCAGGACCCGCGGGTAGTGGTTATGGAGCGCACCAACGCCCGCTATCTGGAGAGCCTGCCGGAGGCGGTGCACCTGGTGACCATTGACGCCTCCTTTATCTCTTTGCGTTTGCTGCTGCCCCAGGTGCGGCGGTGGTTGGCCGAAGGGGGGCAGGTGGTCGCCCTGATCAAGCCCCAGTTCGAGGCCGGCCGGGAACAGGTGGGCAAGGGCGGCGTGGTGCGCTCGCCGGCGGTCCATCGCGCCGTGTTACGGGACCTGCTCACCTGGGCGCAGGAGAACGGTTGGCAGGTGCGCGGGCTTGCCCGCTCGCCCATCAAAGGGCCCAAGGGGAATGTGGAATTCTTGGCCTGGCTGGGCGCCGAGGCCCAAGGGACGTCCTTGATGCTGGAACAGGCCATCGAGGAGGTTTTACAGGAGGACGAGCACGCGCCGGCGCCACCGGCGCATGAGGGAGTATGAGCGGAATGCCATCGTGGTTTGCCTCACCCAAACAACGGTATCGGGTCATTCTGGTGGGGGTGGCCATCTGCTTCACCCTGGCGATTCTCATCGCCGCATGGGCTGCGCTGGTACCGTTTTTCATCGGTTTGATCGTAGCCTATTTGCTCTTGCCGGTGGTGGATTTTTTGGATCATCACGCGCCGCGAGCGATGCAGCGCAAGGGCATCTCGCGGCCGCTGGCCATCATCGTGGTCTATGCCTTGGGTTTGGCGTTGATCGCCGGCACCATCTCCTCCTTCGTTCCCGTGGTGGTGGCCCAGGCCAAGACGTTGATCCAGATGGCCCCCAACTACTGGGTGCGCATCCAAAGCTACCTGACCCAAGATATCGTGGACCTTCTGGCCAAGATCCCGCCCGAGATCCAGACGACCGTGAACGCCAACATCGACCGGGCGGTGACCACGCTGACCAACGCCCTGCAAAAGGGCCTCGAAGTGACCTTTCGCACCATCTCGCAAACCCTCAGCTTTATCATCGGCATGATCATCGTGCCCTTTTGGCTGTTCTATGTCTTGAACGACGAGGCCAAGGCCAAGCGGGCGATACAAAGCCTGATTCCGGACAAGGCTCGCGAGGACGTGCGCTGCATTGTGTTTATTGTGGATGAACTGCTCAGCGCGTATGTCCGCGGCCAGCTTTTGCTCTGCTTGGTGGTGGGGGTGATGGCCACCATCGTCCTGCTCATTTTAAAAGTGGACTTGGCGATCCTTTTGGGCACTTTTGCCGGCATCTTTGAGGTCATCCCCTTCTTTGGGCCTTATCTGGGGGCCATCCCGGCCGTCCTGCTCGCCCTGCTCAAGAGGCCCATCACCGCCTTGTGGGTGGCCATCGGTTTCTTTGCCATCCAGCAGATCGAGAATATCTTTTTGGTGCCGCGCATCTCGGGCAACGCGGTGCGCTTTCATCCCGCGCTGGTGATGGTGATCGTCGTCATCGGCAGCGAGATCGCCGGCTTGTGGGGCGTGCTCCTTGCGGTGCCGGTGGCGGCCATCTTGCGGGATGTCTTTCGCTATCTCTACTTACGCACCACCGAGCGCGGCGCAACGCCCGAGATGGCTCTGGAGAACTTGCGCGCCGACACCCTCTGAGGCCCGTTTCCCGTTTCCGGCTCCTTGATATATACTGCAATCACGCTCGGTTTAGCGGAGACATACCATGGCGCGGCCCAGCTGGTTTTTGCGCGGATATGCGGCCTTTTTACGCGGCTGGTTCCGCTACGGCAAGCCGTTGGCCTCGGCGTTGGTGAACCTTTGGCGCCCGCGAGAATCGGTGAACCTGGCGCTGCCCTTTGCTTTCTCCAAGATCCGGGTGCTTCAACCTCAGACCTTGGCCGAGCTGGCCGATTGGCTGGCCCAACACACCGGCTGGACCAGCGACCCTCTGGGCGGCGCGCTGGATATCTGGCCCAAGGCGGGGAATATCGAATGGCAGCTCAACCACAAGGGCCGCTTTGAGGATGATTGCGATGGCCTGGCCTACCTGACGGCCTGGGCCGTGCGCCCCTTGTGTGATGACCCGAACCAAGATTATATCGTCACCGTGATGTACGATCCGCGCCAGGTGGCGCTGGATCATTGGGGGCATGTGCTCAATCTGTTCCGCCATCAAGGCGAATGGCGGCTCTTTAGCAACGCAGAGTTGGATCCGCGGGCCTGGCCCACGCCCTGCGCGGCCCTCTACGATAACAGTTACTACCATAGCTATTGGGATGGTCAGGCCCAGCCGCCGCGTTACGTCTATGTTGAGGTGCGCTCGCCCGAGTTGACCCTCCTGGCCGCCGGCCTGGAGGCCTGTTCGGCCCTATGGGGGTGCAATCTGTGACCTTGTCTCGACCTACAGGTAAGCGAACGTGAGCGAAACGCTACAGGATCCCCAAACGTATCCGGCCATCCGCAATTTTTGCATCATCGCCCACATTGACCATGGCAAATCCACCCTCTCCGATCGCCTGTTGGAGCGCACCGGCACCATCGCCCTGCGTGAGATGGAGGAGCAGGTGTTGGACCGCATGGAGTTGGAGCGGGAGAAGGGGATCACCATCAAGGCCAAGGCGGTGCGCATGGCCTACACCGCCGCCGATGGCCGTGCTTACGAGCTGAACCTCATCGATACTCCCGGCCATGTGGATTTCTCCTACGAGGTCTCCCACGCCCTTTCAGCCTGTGAGGGGGCCATCTTGGTGGTGGATGCCACCCAAGGGGTTGAGGCCCAAACCTTGGCCAACCTGTACCTGGCCATGGAACACAACCTGGATATCGTGCCGGTGGTCAACAAGATCGACCTGCCCTCGGCGCGGCCCGACGAGGTGGCCCAAGAGATCGAGGAGCTGCTTGCCATCCCCGCCGAGGAGGTGTTGCGCGTCTCGGCCAAGGAGGGTATCGGGATCGACGCTTTGCTGGAGGCCATCATCCAGCGGATCCGCCCGCCGGCCGGTTCCCCCGAACAGCCTTTGCGCGCGTTGATCTTTGATTCCCACTATGACACCTACAAAGGCGTCATCGCCTATGTGCGGATGGTGGATGGGCGCATCAAGGCGGGACAGCCTGCGCTGCTGATGTCCAACCAGCGGGCTTTGGAGCCGCTGGAGGTGGGGATCTTTACTCCGGACATGCAGCCCGTGGCGGAGCTGCGGGCCGGCGAGGTGGGCTATGTGGCCACCGGGCTCAAGACGTTGCGCGATTGCCGCGTGGGCGATACCCTCACCAGCCTATCTCAGCCGGCGGCGGAGCCTTTGCCGGGGTTCCGTCCGCCCAAGCCCATGGTCTTTGCCGGCCTCTATCCGGTAGAGAACGAGGATTACACCGCCCTACGCGAGGCGCTGGAAAAGCTCCAGCTCAACGACGCCTCCCTGGTCTTTGAGCCGGAATCCTCGGCGGCCCTCAACCTGGGGTTTCGCTGCGGTTTTCTGGGCTTGTTGCACATGGAGATTGTGCAGGAGCGCTTGGAGCGGGAATACGGCCTGGAGCTCCTGGCCACCGCCCCCAGCGTGGAATACCAGGTTCTCAAACGCAACGGCGACGTGCTCACCATTGATAACCCCGCCGATTTCCCCGATCCCGCCGAGATCGAAGAGATCCACGAGCCTTGGATGCACATCAGCATCTTTACCCCCAAAGAGTACGTGGGGCCGCTGATGGACCTGGCCACCTCGCGCCGCGGCGAATTCCAAAAGATGGAGTATCTGGACCAGCGCCGGGTGACTTTGGAGTACCTCATCCCCCTCTCCGAGATTTTGGTGGATTTCTACGATCAGCTCAAGTCGCGCAGTCGCGGTTACGCCTCCATGGACTATGTTTTTCATAGCTACCGGCCGGGGGACTTGGTCAAGATGGATATCCTGGTCAACGGGGAGCCGGTGGATGCCCTCTCCCTCATCGTCCATCGCGACAAGGCCTATGAAAAAGGCGTGGCCATGGTGCGCAAGCTCAAGGAGGTCATCCCACAGCAGCTCTTTACCGTGCCCATCCAGGCGGCGGTGGGAGGGCGGGTGATTGCCCGCGCCTCGGTGGCGGCGTTGCGCAAGGATGTGCTGGCCAAATGTTACGGCGGCGATATCACCCGCAAGCGGAAACTCCTGGAGAAACAAAAGGAGGGTAAACGCCGCCTGAAGCGGGTGGGCAAGGTGGAGATCCCCCAAGAGGCATTCATGGCCGTGCTCAAGCTGGGCAGTTGACCTAAAGAGCGAGGCGACGATGCGCTGGCGACGTTTCGCCCCCCTGTTGTTGCTTCCCATCCTGGCCTTGGCGCTGTTTTTGCGGCTGGAACATCTCTCTTGGGATGAAGGCTACCTGTTTCACCCCGACGAGCGCCAGATCCTGGTTACGGTGGACCGGCTCTCCTTCCCCTGGCCGCCAGATTGGGGGCTGCTTCTTTCGCCCCAGAGCCCGTGGAACCCCGGCTTTTTCGCCTATGGCTCGCTGCCCCTGTATCTTTTGCGCGTGGTGGCCAGCCTCTTGGGCCTGCTCGATCCCAACTTGGCCTCGTTGCACTCCAGTTACCTGGTGGGGCGCGCCCTCTCGGCGCTGTTTGATGTGGGCAGCGTCTATCTCCTCTATCGCCTGGGGAGGGCGCTCTACGACGAGTGGGTGGGGCTTGTGGGCGCCGCCTTGCTTTCTACGACGGTGCTCCACATCCAACTGGCCCACTTTTATACGGTGGATACGCTCCTGACCTTCTTTGTCCT
>DAOTZU010000007.1:0-11423 GCA_034433995.1 Anaerolineae bacterium | reverse complement strand
GCCTTTCGCCGGGCGGGCTTGCTCCCTGAATCCCGGCCGCGGGTCCTGCTCATCTACGAGGTGCGCGGGAACGCGCCGCGAGGGTTCTTGCCGCCGGGGTGGCGTTGGCAGGCGCACGACCAAGGGCCGAGACAAATCAACAGCCTCTATGCGGAGCAGGGAGGCCTTGTCGCATCGGCCGAGTGTTTGGAGGTGCACACGTGCGCCTACTCTGGGCTGTGGCTTGAGCGCGGCTGGACCTGCTCGCCCCAGGCGGAGCAATACCTGGCCAGAGCCTTGGTGGAACAGGCCAAAGCGCTGAATCTGGACGAGGTGGGCTACCTCGCGCCCATCCCCGCCCTGCCTGATGCAGACGAGGCCTGGCTCCCTTGGCTGCGCGAGGGCTATCAGCGCGTTACGCCGCTCTACACGGTGTGGTTGGCGAGGTGCCCATGAAAGGGCGAACATGGCGGCTGGTGGCGAGCCTCGGCCTGCTGGCGCTGCTTTTGGCGGCGGCCGTCCTCCTCTGGCGGCTGGGGCTGGAGGCGCTCTGGCGCGACCCTGAGTTGCTCACGGCATGGATCGCGCGCCTGGGCGTGTGGGGGCCGCTGGGCATCATCCTGGCCGAGATCTTGCAGGTGGCGTTGGCCCCCATCCCCGGCCAAGTGGTGGGCCTGGCGGCAGGATACCTCTATGGCCCCTGGCGTGGAGCGTTCTTGTGCTTGGTGGGTTTGGCCTTGGGCACCTGGATCGCGGCAGGTCTGGCCCGCCAATTGGGACGGCCCTTGGTGGAGCGCTGGGCCCGCCCCGACCTCCTGGCCCGCCTGGATGCCTACGCCCGGCGACGAGGGGCTTGGGCGCTGTTCTTGATCTTTTTGCTGCCTTTCCTGCCCGACGACCTGTGCTGCCTCCTGGCCGGCCTCACGCCCCTGCGTCTGGGCGAGATCGTCCTTTTGGCCCTTGTGGGGCGGGCGCCGGGGGTGATCGCCTCCACCCTCCTGGGCGCCTACGCCAGAACCCTCGCCTGGTGGCAGCTCCTGATCCTGGGCGGCGTGAGCTTGGCCCTGGCGCTCCTTTTTTGGCGTTACCAGAGGCCCCTCGAACAAAGGATGTTTCGCCTGTTGGACCATCTGCTCCGGCGCTGAGGCCGCCGCTCAGCCCCCCAATCCGGCGATGGCCCGCCGCAAATCCTCGATGGTAAAGGGCTTGGCCAGGTAGGGGCGCTTGGTGCTCTCCAAAAACCTGCGCGTGCTGGGGCTGAGGGTGTCGCCGGTGATGAAAATGATCCGCTCGGCCAACGCAGGATCTTGGGCGCGCACCCGCTCATAGAAGGCCGGCCCGCCCAGGCCGGGCATCTTGATATCGCTGATGATCAGATGAAACGGCGCGCCCTGGCGATGGGCTTGGGCCAAATGTTGTAGCGCAGTCTCGCCATCGGTGGCCCAAAGGACATGGTGCTGATCTTGGGCCAAGGCGCGCTGCACCACCTGGGCCACATCCTCCTCATCTTCCACCACCAACACCACCTTGCCCTGCACTTGGGCCACGGGCGAGGCCTCGGCAGCCCCTGTGGGGGCCGCGGCCCCCTCCGGGGCCTGGGGCAGTTCCACCACAAAGGTGGCCCCGCCGCCGGCAGTGTCCTCCGCCCAGATGCGGCCGCCATGCTGGCTCACAATCCCAAAGCAGATGCTCAACCCCAAGCCGGTGCCCTTGCCCACCTCCTTGGTGGTGAAAAAGGGCTCAAAGAGATGTTGCCGCACTTGGGGCAAGAGGCCGGGGCCATCGTCGCTGAAACGGATCTGGACCTTGTCCGCCACCTGCTGGGTGCTGACCACCAAGTGGCCCCTGCGGCGTGTCTCCGCGATGGCATCTTGGGCATTGTTGATCAAATTGAGAAAGACTTGTTGTAATTGGTTGGGATCGGCCAGAACCAGCAACTCCTCCTCGGCCAGGTTGACGCTCAGCTCCACATTATCCACCCGCAACTGGTAGGCCCGCAACTCTAACGTGCGCTCCAGCACTTCGTTGATATTGACCAGTTGGCGCTCCCCCTTGTGCTGGCGCGCAAAGGTCAACAGGTTCTGCACGATCTTGGCAGCACGCTGGGCTTGGAGGTAGATCTTGTTCAGGTCCCTCAAGACCCCCTCGCTCACCTCATCCGAGAGCTGGAGAAGCTGGGCATAGCCCATGATGGCCGTAAGGGGGTTGTTGAGCTCGTGGGCCACCCCGGCGATGAGCTGGCCGATGGCGGAGAGCTTTTCCGATTGGATCAACTGCGCCTGGGTGGTGCGCAATTCCTCCAGGCTTTGCTGCAGATCCTTGACCAGGCGCGCCTGTTCGATGGCGGTGGCCGCCTGGCTGGCCAAGGTCATCAGCAGGCGCTCGTCATCCGGGGTAAAGGCAAAGGGCTCGTCGGAATCGATGCTCAAAGTGCCGATGCGCCGCTCACCCACCAGGAGGGGGGCCACCAACATGGACGCGAAGGAGCGCCCCTGGCCCACGCGGATAAAGCGCTCATCCTTGGATACATCGGGCACGTTGACCACCTGGCCCAGCTGCAGCGCGATCCCCGCCACGCCCTGGCCGGGCTTCATGCGGCTGCGCCCGGCCACATCCGGAAGGCCCGGCGTGGCAAAAGAGAGGGCCTTGGGGCGCAGCTCGTTGGTCTCCTCATCCAAGAGGTGGAGGACGCCGTTCTTGGCCTTGCCGATGGTATCCACCGCCGAACGCACGATGAGGTTGAGCAGGGCATCCAGATCCAAGGTGGAGGTGAGGGCTCGCCCCACCTCATAGAGCGCCTGGCTTGCGCGCAAGCGCTCTTCCATGCGTTGGTAGAGGCGCGAATGGTCCACCGCTAGGCCGATGGTCTTGCCCAAGGCGCCGAGAAACTCTTGGTCCAGCCAAAAAGAGGGTAAAGGGGAGGTCGTCCCCACCAAGATCAAGCCCACGTTCTGTTCACGCACCATCAAGGGGAGGCAGAACAAACCACGGCAGCCCGTGAACGCCTGACCCAGCGCGCCGGGCATGGCGGCGAGGTCACAGAGGGGCACCCTTTTGCTTGGGGTGGGGCCGCGCAACCAAGAGGAGAAGGCGGCATCCGGCAGGCTTTGGATCGCCGGCAGCGCCCCAGCCTCCAAACCCAGGTGGTTGCGCAAGATCCATTGCTCTCCCTCGCGGAGATAGACTGCCGCGCGCTCGGCGGTCAGCGCCGCCAAAAGCATCTGCAAGGCCCGTCCCAGGAGGGTATCCACATCTTGGGTAGCATCGGTGATGGAGATCAGCGCGTTCAACACGCCCAAAGGCGTGCCCGGCGGCGTCGCCACGTCTTGGGCCGCGGCCTGAGGGGCCAACGATGGCTGAGGTATCCCCCCCTGAGGATCGCCGGAACGCTTCATCGCTTGCGGCGTCATAAGCCCCCTATCCCCATGCGATATCGTCGTGCTACGTAAACATTATACCATGACTTGGCCGTTTCACGCCAGGCAGGGAAGGGGAAGAGACATAACATGCCTGGCCCGGCAGCGTGGCCGGGCCAAACAAAGGGGTTAGAGTTTGCCCTGGAGGGCCTCGTCCACCAACTGGGTGAGTTGGTCGAGGGTGTAGGGTTTGGTGAGCACCGGACCGCCCACCGCGGCCAACCACGCCCTCGTATCTTGGTTCACCGTGTCGCCTGTGGTAAAGAGAATACGCCCGGCCATCTCTGGATGGGCGCGTCGGATGAGCTCATACACATCGCGCCCGCTCATGTCGGGCATCTTCAGGTCGAGGATAATGAGATCGTAGCGCCGCTCGGCCAGGCGCTGCAACGCCTCGCCGCCGCTCAAGGCGCAGAAGACATCATAACCCGCGCGGCTCAAGACGCGCTGGGCCAGGCTGGCCAGATCCAGCTCATCATCCACAAAAAGGATTGTGCCCTGAGGGGTTCGCTCCGGGGCGGGCGCCGGGGCATTGACGGACGCGGAAGCGGCCAGCGGCAGGACCACCCAGAAGCGATTGCCCATGCTATACGTTGCATCCAGCGCCAGCTGCCCATGCGTCAGGGCAAGGACCTCGTGAGCCGCCGCCAGCGCTAGCGCTCCCATATGGCCCAGGGTTCTAAGGGCCGAGGCCGCTCCCCAGCCCTCTGGGGCGTTAGCGAGCTTGGGAGCGGTATCGGCAATGCCCAACCGCACCATGGGCCGCGCCCCTGCTGAGGAGATGACCTCGCCGGAGATGGTCAAAGTGCCCACGCCGGCGGTGGCGGCCATGCGCCGCTGGGCACCACGGATCAGTTGCAACAATGCCTGCTGGATGCGCCGGGCGTCGCCCCGCACCGGCGGGAGATCGGCCGGCAGCTCCAGGACCACTTGAATATTAGCGTTGCGCAGCCCATAATCCATCAACTCCAGGATCCGCCGCACCACCTCCGCGAGGGACACCGTCTCGGCGCCCGTGGATTCCTCGTGCACCAGGCCGAGAAGGTTGCGCACAATCTGGCGGCAACGCTGGGCCTCGGTATCAATGACGGTGAGGTCGGCCTTTTGCTCCGGCGTCAGGTCAGAGAGTTGAAGCAGTTGGGCAAAACCCATCACCGACGTGAGGGGATTGTTCAGATCATGAGCCACGCCCGAGACCAGCTCCCCCACGGCCGCGAGATGCTCCGCCTGGAGGAGCTGCTGCCAAAGGTGATCGCGTTCTTCCTGGGCCTTTTCCAGCCGGGCCTGCAAGGACGCCCTGTCCTCTTGGGCCAAGAGCCAGCGCAAAGCCCAGGCCGATTGATCCAGCAAAAGGGACCACAGGGTCTCTTCCAGTGCGGAGGGCGGCCGGGAAGGGATCACGGCCAAAGCGCCCCACAACGTTTGCCCTACGCGCCAGGGCATGAGGATGGGCTCTTCTACAGGAACCCCGGCTCGCTGGCACACCTGGGGCACCAGCGAGAGCGCCGCCTGCCAGTACGCCGTGCCTTTCTGGCGCAGCGTCTCCAAGCGCGCAAGGACCTCTGGCCATAGCTCCTGGGCCTGCACAGCGCCATCCCGGTAGAGGAACAAGCGGTTGGCCCAAGCCACGGGCTCGCGGGGCAAAAAGAGCAGCAAGGCCATGCGGGGTGACCACACCTCGGCGAGGACGGTGAGGAGCGCATCTGCGATATCCTCGACCTGGTTCGCGGTGACCAAAAGGCGCCTGAAGCGGGCCAGTTGCTCGGCAAAGGCTGTGGCAGCACCGGTCCCAGGCTCCTGGCCGCGCCGCCAGGCGGCTATGCGAGACGTGTCCTCCAGGTCATCGCTCCAGAGAGGCAACTCCAAAGAGGGAATGCTACCATCATCCTGACGATCATCAACAGCCAAAACCATCGGTAACCTCGATCAATTATCTGGAGCCAACGCGCCGGGCTCGACCTGGCAACCTACCGGAGATGATGCAGGGCAAAACCTGGCCCAGGCAAGCCAAACTGCACATAGTTTAGCACAGGCCACTGACGAAACGCTCACGAAAAAAAGACCTGACAGGTCTGCCAGACCTGTCAGGTCTCGATCCTCAGTTGCGGTTGGCCGGAGCGCCGATCAGGCGGCGCAGGCCGTCCTCGTCCAAGAGGGGGATGCCCAGTTTGCGCGCCGCCTCGTATTTGGTGGCGCCCGGATTATCCCCCACCAAAAGATAGGTCGTCTTGGCCGAGACGCTGCCCGTCACTTTGCCGCCGTAGCGCTGGATCAGCTCGGTGGCCGCCTCACGGCTCATGGAGGGCAAGGTGCCGGTGATGACAAAGGTCATCCCGGCCAGGGGCAACGGCCCGGCCTCCGCCGCCGGCCTGTCCTCCAGCCGGACGCCGTACCGGCGCAGCTTCTCGATCAGCTCGCGATGGCGGGGGCGGCTGAAATAATCCAGGATGCTTGCGGCGGTGTGTGGGCCGATCCCTTCGATCTGCTGCAGCTCCTCCAACGAGGTGGACATCAGGGCATCGAGGGAGCGATAGTGTTGGGCCAAGGTCTGGGCCACCTTGCTGCCCACGCCCCGCAAGCCCAACCCGGTGATCACCCGGGCCAAGGGGCGATCGCGGCTGGCGGCGATGGCCTGGAGCAGGTTTTGGGTGCGCTTTTCACCAAAGCCCTCCAGTTGGCGCAGATCCTCCGCCGTCAGGCGGTAAATATCGGCCACATCCGTCACCAAGCCAGCCTGGACGAGCTGTTCGGCCAACCGCGTGCCAAAGCCCTCGATATCCATGGCATCGCGGGAGACCCAATGCTCGATACGGCGCACCACCTGGGCTGGGCATGCCGCGTTCACACAATAGATGGCCACCTCGCCCTCTTCGCGCTGCACCGGCTCGCCGCAGACGGGGCACACTTGGGGCAGCGGAAAGACGCGCTCGCTGCCATCGCGCAAAGCCACCACCGGCCCCACCACATAGGGGATGACATCCCCCGCCCGCTGCACCACGACGATATCGCCGATGCGCACGTCCTTGCGGGCTATATCGTCAAAATTGTGCAGGCTCGCCTGGCGGATGGTGACCCCGCCGAGTTGCACCGGCTCCAGCACGGCATAGGGCGTGAGCACGCCGGTGCGTCCCACATTGATCCCGATATCCAGGAGCCGCGTCGTGGCCTCGCGGGAGGGGAATTTAAAAGCCACGGCCCAGCGCGGGGCATTGCCCACGATGCCCAGGCGCTGTTGGATGGCAAAGTCGTTGATCTTGATCACCACGCCATCCGCCTCGTAATTGAGGCTATCCCGCTTGTCCATCCATTCTTGGCTATAGGCCAACGCTTCCTCCCAGACAGTGAACAGGCGCACATCGGGGTTGACGGCGAACCCCAGCGTTTTGAGATAGTTCAGCGCCTCCCACTGCGAGCGCAGCTCGCGCCCTTCGAGGTAGCCCACGGCGTAGGCGAAAAAGCGCAATGGCCGGCCGGCGGTGATCCGGGGGTCCAACTGACGCACCGAGCCCGCGGCGGCGTTACGCGGATTGGCAAAGGGGGTCTCCCCTTGGGCGATCCGCTGGGCGTTCAACTGTCGGAAGAGATCCCGTGGCATATAGACCTCGCCGCGCACCTCGATGCGGGGCGGGGCCGGCTCCTCCCCGGCCACGGGGATGCGCAGGGGGATATTGCGGATGGTGCGCACATTGGCGGTGATATCCTCCCCCTCCAGCCCATCGCCTCGGGTCGCGCCTCGGGTCAACACCCCTGCCTCGTAGGTCAAGGCGACGGCCAAGCCATCGATCTTGGGCTCCACCACAAAAGAAAGGGGCATGCCCTCCGGCAAGAGGCGTTTGGCGCGCTCCAGCCAAGCCTCCACCTCCTCCACAGAGAACGCATCGGCCAGGCTGGTCATGGGGTAAGGATGGCGCACTTTGGCGAACTCGGGCAAAGGCGCCGCGCCCACGCGCTGGGTGGGGGAATCGGGGGTGATGAGCTCAGGATGCGCCGCCTCAATGGCCCGTAGCTCACGCATAAGGGCGTCGTACTCGGCATCGCTGATCTCGGGCCGGTCCAAGGTGTGATACAGGTAATTGTGATAGTGCAACAACTGGCGCAAGCGCGCCGCGCGCGCCGCAAGATCCTCGGACATGATGCGTCCCTCCTCCTCACAATCTGCCCGGTCACAAGAATGCCCCGGAGCAGGCCCTCACACCGGGCCCGCTTCCGGGGCACATTCTTGCACAAGGTCCCTCAGCACGCCGCATTCCTCGAAGCGAGAGGGACGAGGCCGCTCACGGGGTCAGATAGCGCGAGACGACCCACCCCGTGGTGCCGCTCTCATCGCGTATCTGCCACCACGTATAGCCGCCAGCCTCGGTGGGGCCACCGATGATCTCCACCACCGTCCCCTCAGCAAGCGTCTTGATCCGGGCGTGGCCTGTGCCGGCTCCGGCCCGCATGTTCAGGCCTGTGCCGCCTGTGCCCGTCACCCTGACCTTGGCGCCTATCTGCAAAGCCGATACCGCCGAGGTTGTAGTCGGCTGCGCGGTCGGCGTCACCACGGCCGCGGCCGTTGGCGTAAAGGTGGCCAAGACGAGCTGCATCTTGGTAGCGGTTACCTCAGGCGCCGGCAGCGTGTTGATGGGCGTGGGCGCCTGGGTGGGCTGGTTCTGGATGATCTTGAGCGTGGGCGTGGGCGTCGGCGTGGGCTTGGGTTTCTCCGTGGGCGAGAGGATGGCCCACCACAAACCGGCCACGACCACCACCACCAAAACGGGCACAGCGACCCACATCCACTTGGGCCACAGATCCTGTCCCGAGCCGCTACGGCTGGGCGGACGCTTGTTCGCATCGAGGGACATCAGAGTGCCTCCTTTGATGAGTAAGGAATTACATTGTCCTCATTATAATCCCTCTTGCTGGACGTGTCAATGACTGTTCTTGGGTTTTGGGTGTGAAAAGAGGCGTGTAGGGGCCTTGCCCGCCGTCGGATGGAATCCGACGGCTCTCCTTGCCAAGCCCGCGCCGCGGGCTTGCCATCCCCAGACGTCGGTTTCTAACCGACGGGGGCGGTTCTCGATACCCTCGTTTTTTGGCGCCGCGTGCACGCAGACCGAGGATGGCGCCACGTTTGACTTGGCCCCTCGTTCCCGCTAGAATGTCCCCAGCCGCAAACCCCTGCCAGGGCGAAAGGAGGGACCATGACAGCTACTCCAAGCCTTGCTCCAGCAAAGATCGTCGCCCAGCGCGGCCCCTGGCTTCGCAGTCGTGTGCGTGAGGCCTTGTTGGCTTATCTATTTATCGTGCCCTCCCTGGTCATCATCCTGGTCTTTGGCATCTATCCCGTTTTCCGCGCCGGCTATATCAGTCTGCATAATTGGAGCATCGTCAAAGGCGCCTTTGTGGGCCTCAAGAACTATCGCGAGCTGCTGCGCGACCCCGATTTTTGGCAAGCCCTGCGGGTGACGGTGTTCTATGTCGTGGCCACCGTCCCGCTGACGATGCTCTTTTCCCTCATCCTGGCCTACCTGCTCTTCAAACCCATCCGCTTCCGCCCCTTTTTCCGCACCCTTTACTTTTTGCCCTATGTCACCTCGTTGGTGCCGGCGGCGATGGTATGGCAGTGGATCTTTAACTACCAGGCAGGGATCCTGAACTTTGTGGGGGGAGCGGTCTTGAGGGGCATCGCCCACGCTCTGCAAGGGGTGTGCGCGCCGCCGGGCGCGTATCCCTGGGTTGCTGCCTTGGCGGCCTGGATCCTCTACCTCCTCCTCAGTTGCCGGCGCCGTTCCACGCCGGCCACCTGCGCCTGGCTGGCGTTGGCCGGCTCCCTGCTGGCCCTCAGCGTGTCGCTGTGGCTCCGGCCGGCCTCCCTGGCCAACACCGTCAAACAGTTGGAGACCCTTTTCCCCATCCGCTGGCTGCAAGAGCCCCGCGGAGTGATCCTCTTCCTGGGCCGCAAATGGGGCTTTACGCCACCCCCGTGGTTGTACGGGCCCAGCATGGCCCTTTTGGCCGTTTCGCTGGTCAGCATGTGGCATTTCATCGGCTACGATGTGGTGATCTATCTGGCCGGCCTCTTTAATGTGCCGCCGGAACTCTACGAGGCCGCGCGGATTGACGGCGCCAATGAGAGCCAGATCTTTTGGCGCATCACCTTCCCGTTGATCTCGCCCACCACCTTTTTCCTCTTTATCATCTCCACCATCGGCGCATTCCGTGCCTTTACCATGTTCTATATCTTGACCAACGGCGGTCCCTTGCGCACCACCACCTCGGTCACCTACCTGATCTATGAAAAGTTTTATACCGCCAGCCGCTGGGGCTATGCCTCCGCCATCGCTTTCGTCTTGTTCGGCATCATTTTGGCCTTGACCTTGCTCAACCAGCGCCTCTTGGGTCACCGCGTGATCTATCAGTAAAAGGGAGCGCACATGGCTGTGATGCATTCTACCTATTCCGCTCGGCATAGTGGGCTGGCCCCACGGATCAAGAAACAACTCAATCTCGCCTTGCTCTACACCGTGTTGATCCTCGGCGGCGTGATCATGTGTTTCCCCTTTGTCTGGATGATCCTCACCTCCTTCAAGACCTACGGCGAGGCCATCGCCACCCCGCCGACGTTCTTCCCCAAGGAATGGGGCCTGCGCCTGGCCATCTTGGGGCGCGTGGTGGGTATGTTCCCTGGGGTGTTGGTCGCTTTCTTGGTCTGGATGGGGCTAGGAATCGTCCTGGCCCGCAGGATCCCCCAAGCCAAGGCCAGGGGCCTCGCGCTGGCCATCCACCTGGTGCTGTTTTTCCTTTTGGGGAACCTGGGCTTCTTGGGCGAGGCGCGTTTGGGCAAGCTCTGGGAGGAAGCCTTAACCCGGCAAGGGGTCACCCTCCCCTCCTTCTGGGCCAATTATGTGGAGGCCTGGGGACGCGCTCCCTTTGGCTATTACTTTCGCAATTCCTTTATCGTCAGCATCCTGACGCCGCTGCTCATCGTGCTGACCTCGGCGCCGGCGGCCTATGCCTTTGCGCGGCTGCGCTTCCCCGGCCGCGAGGCGCTGTTCATGCTCTACTTGGCCACGATGATGGTGCCTTCAGAGGTGGTGTTGATCCCCAACTTTATCACCATCTCACAACTGGGTTGGAAGAACACCTACGCCGCCCTCATCATCCCCTTTGCGGCCAACGCCATGTCCATCTTTTTCCTGCGCCAGTTCTTTCGCAGTGTCCCCAATGACCTGTACGATGCAGCCATCATCGATGGCTGTGGCCACACGCGGTTTCTCATCTCCATCGCCATGCCCTTGGCGCAGCCAGCGGTGGTGAGCACCGGCATGTTCAACTTTTTGGGCGCCTGGAACGCCTTGCTCTGGCCCCTTTTGGTCACCGACAAGGCCACCATGCGTCCCATCTCCCTGGGCTTGGCCGCCTTTTCCACCGAGGCCGGAATGCAGGCGAACCTCTACATGGCGGCGGCCACCTTCACCATCGTGCCCATCCTGCTGCTGTTCCTCTTGGTGCAGAGACAATTCATCGAGGGGATCGCCCGGAGCGGCATCAAATAATCCCCCTGAGGTTCGACCATGCTCGATCTGGCCATCCGCGCGGCCCGCGAGGCGGGCCAAGTTCTCGCAGAGTATTATGAGCGTCCGCACCGCATCAACATCAAGGGGCTGCGGGATATCCTCACCGAGGCCGATTTGGCGGCAGAGGCTGTGGCTCTGCGCCTCATCCGCGAAGGGTGCCCCGAGGCGCTCTTTCTCTCGGAGGAATCCCATCAGGCCTGGCAGGAGGACCCCGCGCGGCCGATATGGTGCGTGGATCCTCTGGATGGCACCACCAACTTTGCCCACGGGTTGCCGGGGTTCAGCGTCTCGGTGGCCATGGCCTTGGGCGGCACGGTGCAGTGCGGGGCGGTGTACGATCCGCTGTTGAACCAGCTCTTTTACGCCGAACGGGGACAGGGCGCCTACCTCAACGGGCGGCGCTTGCACGTCAGCCCGTGCACCGCGCTCAACGCGAGCCTGGTCCTGTTGGATTGGCCCCGAGCGCCGG
>DAOTZU010000006.1:0-32242 GCA_034433995.1 Anaerolineae bacterium | reverse complement strand
CGAGCATCCCATGTTCGGCCTGGCCATCCATCGGGGAGATGGGCTGCACATCGCCGGGCCCAACAATATCTTTGGGCGCTTCGATATTCCTTTCATCTTGGGCACCGGGGAAGTGCATTACATGATAGATGTCCTGCCCCTTCTGGAGGGCAATTACTATATCACCGCCGCCATCTATGACACGGCGGGCGAACACGCCTACGATCATCGCGCCCTCAGCTTTCCCTTCCGGGTGCAGCGCGGCCAGGTGGCCGAATGTTACGGCACCATCTATATCCCCGCCCGCTGGGCCCATGTGCCCATCCCCGATCCGGTGGTGGAGGGACAGGCCGGATGATCGCCAAGCTCCGGGAGCTGCTACGCTATCGCGAATTGATCGAGAACCTGGTGGTGCGCGACCTCAAGGTGCGCTACAAACACTCGGTCTTGGGTTTCCTCTGGTCCTTGGTCAACCCCTTGCTTTTGATGACGGTCTTTACCGTCGTCTTTACCATCATGCTGCCCAATTTGACCATCCCCAAGTTCCCGGTGTTTGTCCTCTGCGCCCTGCTTCCCTGGAACTTTTTCAACACCGCGGTCATGGGCGCCCTCAACAGCATCGTGCACAATGGTCATTTGATCAAGAAGGTATATTTCCCGCGGGAGATTTTGCCCATCTCCTCCGTGCTCTCCAATTTTGTCAATTTCCTCTTGTCATTGCCCGTTTTATTGCTTTTTGTTGTCATCTTTCGCGTGCCCCTCACGATCTGGCTGCTTTATCTGCCGTTGATCATGGCCGTCCAGGTGGCCTTTACCATCGGCATCGCCCTCATCTTGGCCACCTTGAACGTCTTTTACCGGGATACGGGCGTGATCATGGAGGTGGTGATGCAGGCGTGGTTCTTTCTCACGCCGGTGTTTTATCCCGCCGAACTGCTGCCCGAATGGAAAACCTTTCTCGGCCTGGCCCTGCCCGTGCGCCGGCTGACGTACATCCTGAACCCCATGGCCTCCATCATCGCCTCGTATCGTTCGGTGTTGTACGGTTTTACCGATGGCAGCCCTCCCACCGCGCCCGCCTTTGACTTTTTCTCGCGCACCATCGTCACGGCGCTGGTCTTTCTGGTGGTGGGGTATATCTTTTTTACCCATCATAGCCGCCGTTTCGGCGAAGAGGTGTGAGCGCGTATGCCGCCTGCTGCGCCGCAGGTCTCGGTGGTCATTCCCACTTTTAACGCCGGCCCGCGCTTTGTGGACACCCTGTGGGCCCTCATGGACCAAGAGGTGATGGAGCCGTTTGAGCTGGTCGTCATAGATTCCGGCTCCACCGATGGCACCCTGCATCGGGCCTATTCCTTTGGGGCCAAGATCCTGCGCATCCCCCCCAATAAATTCAACCACGGGCGCGCCCGGAACTTGGCCATCGCCCAATGCCGAGGCAAGTATGTGGCCCTGTTGGTGCAGGATGCCATCCCCGCCAACGTCCACTGGTTGCCGAAACTGGTGGCGGCCCTGGAAAGCAGCCCCCATGTAGCGGGGGCCTACTCGCGCCATCTGCCCCACGAAGGGGCGGGGTTCATCGCCCGGCAGGTGGCCGAATACTGGCATCGGCGGCAGGGGGGCAGGGTCGTCCAACATCTGCCGGCTCCGGAGGTCTGGGCGGGCCTCCCGTTGGCGGCCAAGCAAGAGTATTGCACCTTCAACAACGTCAGCAGCATCATCCGCCGCTCGGTGTGGGAGCGCATCCCCTTTCGCGAGGTCCCCTTCGCCGAGGATTTGGCCTGGGGCTATGACGTGCTGCGCGCCGGCTACAACATCATCTACGAGCCGAGCTCGTTGGTGTATCACTCCCACCAGCGCCCCCTGTGGTACGAGCTACGCCGTGCCTACGTGGAGGCCAAGACGGTGGGCGAGCTCTTTGAGGAGCCGGCCCAGCCCCTGGCCGTGCGGGACCTGTGGCGTCTGTATCGCTGGTGGCGCGAACTTGACCAGGCTACCCGTCCTTTGCTCCGCCAACAAGAGGTGGAACCGGCCTTGCGTCGCCAGGCGCTGGAGGAGGAGGCGTGGTATCGCCGCCATTTCAGCTGGCAAACCTTGACGCGCATCTTTGGCGGCGCCTCGCCCTATCCCAGCGCGGAACAATCCCATCTCTTCAAACGCCTCAATTTTCTTTGGCACCAAAAGCATCCTGAGACCAATCTCCCCGAGGATTGGGAGTGGGGCGAGTTGAAGCAGCACATCCAGCGGGCCGTCTGGCATGGCGATGGGCAGGCCCTGACCCCCGAAGAGGTGGAGTTCATCTTTGCCTGTTTTTGGCGCGAGCTGGGCCGCGATTACGTGCGCCGGGCCGTTCAGGAGGAGGTTGCGCACCTGGACGGAGGGTTCCCCGCCTTGGAGGCCGAGACGCGCCAGTTCGCTGGCGCCTGGGTGGTGCAAGCGCAACAGCAAGGTGTGTTGACCCCGCCCCTCTACCGGGAGATTTGGCTCTATGCGGCCACGCGGATGATCGGTCGCCGCCTAGGGGCCGCCAATCGCTATGGCGCGGGGGGGCGTTGGGGTTATGTGCTCGATACATGGTGGGCAAGGGGCATATGAGCGCAGGCGCGGGGCCTTGGCCCTTGGTTAGTGTGGTGATCCTCAACCACAACGGCGCGGCGATCATGGAGCGTATCCGGCGCAGCGCCCAGGCGGTTTTGGCCCAAGATTACCCCCGCATCGAGTTGATCCTCGCCGATGATAGCTCCACCGATGGTAGCGACCGGCAATTGGAGGCGCTCTGCCGGGAACTGGGGGCCGTTTTCGCCTCCACCCGCGGCAACCCCCGCCACGGCATCAGCGCCGGGCGTAACGCAGCGCTGCGGTTAGCCCACGGAGAGTATGTGACCTTTTTGGATAATGACGCCATCCCCCAGCCGGGCTGGTTGGCCGCTCTGGCGCGCCGGATGGCCTCCGATCCCACCATCGGGGCTTGCGCCTCGCGGGTGATGTTCGCCGACAAGCCGGATATCATCAACTCCATGGGTTCGGTGCTCAACGAACTGTTTCACGGCAATGGCGTGTGCATCCACGAGATGTTCGAGTTCGCCTCCTGGCCGGAGGAAGTGATGTACGCCACCGGCAACGGCATGATGTTGCGCATGGAGGCTGTGCGCCAGGTGGGCGCGTTCGACGAGGGCTATCGCTATTACGGCGCCGACGACGCCGATTACGGCCTGCGCCTGCGGCGGGCCGGTTGGCGCAGCGTCCCCGTGGCCGACGCGGTGGTGCTGCATCTGCACAGTTTTAGCAAGCAGGAAAAGGGCATGCCCTTCTGGGATTCCCGCAACCGCATCCGCATGGCCCTCAAACATCAGTCGTGGCGCGAGCTGCCGCGCTTTATCCTGCGGGATATGCCCTACTATCTGCGCCCTCACCTCTTCAAAGACTATGTGCGCTACTGGTGGTCCACCCTCAGCGATATCCAGGGGATGAAGTGGCTGCTGGCCTATCGCTGGGAACATCGCGGCGAGCCGGCCTATGCGGCCATGTTTCGTGAGTATTTCCAGCAGCCACGACGCCTCCTGGTGGTGCCCGATAACCGCGCCTTTGGCCGCGAGCCCAAGCCGCTGGCGGAGCTCCGCATCGGCGAGGGCGATGAGGCCTATCTTTATCATGGCTGGTATTGGCCGGAGCGCTGGGGCCAGACGCCCATGCGTTGGGCCATGCGGGTGGCTTCCCTCATTGCCCACTTGCCGGCGGGGGCCACGGCGCTGACTTGGTCTCTCTTGCCGCGCCGGGGTGCTGAAATCACGCGGCTAAAACTCATCGTGCGCCGCTTGGCCGCGCAGGGTGCTGAAGAGCTGCTCAACGCGCCCATCGCATTGCCCGGCCCGCCGGGACTGGCGCCTGTGGAGGTGACCCTCCCTTGTGCTCTTCCCCAAGGGGATTATCGCCTGATTCTAGTGGCCGAGGATGCCCTGATCGAGCCGGGTTTCTTTCCCCGCCAGATCGGGTTTGGCCTGGCGGGGTTGAAGGTTCACGCCGCCGGAGGGGGACGATGAAGATACTGCAAGTGGCCCATCTCTTTCTGCCCGAGACCACCGGCGGCACCGAGGTGTACACCTATCTCCTGAGCAAGCAGTTGCAGCCCCGCCACCAAGTGGCCGTCTGCTATCGTATCTATGACCCCAAACGCCCGGAGCATGAGCTGGTGCCCGGTGCCTACGATGGATTGCCGGTCTATCGCCTGGTGAACAATTTCACCTGGAGCCAAGGGCCGGATTTCGAATACTTTGACCCCGGGTTGGATGCCAAGTTCGAGGCCATCCTGGACGCCACCCAGCCCGACGTGGTGCACTTTCACCATCTCGGCGGCGGGCTTTCCACATCCTTCCCCGGCTTGGCCCGGCGGCGCGGCATCCCCACCGTGCTCACCCTGCACGATTTTTGGCCCATGTGCTACCGCTCCCATCTCCTCACCAGCGATGACAAGTTGTGCACCGGACCGGAGGGTGGCCTACGCTGTGTCCAGTGTTGGCTGCATGGCGCCCTGGGGGAGAAGGTGTCCATCCGCCGGCGCATTCGCGAGCTGGGAGTGCGCAACGCTTTCAAGCTCGCGCCCCGGTATCTTTTGGATTATTTCGGCCTACGCGAGTACCTCCCGCCGGTGGCCTACCATACCACCCGCCTGATGGCCCGCAATACCTACTTTCGCCAACTTTTGGACGGGTTCGATCTTCTTCTGGCGCCCTCGCAATTCTTGCGCCAGCAATATCTTCTCTGGGGCATCGCCCCGGAGCGCATCCGTTTGCTGCAAAATGGCGTGGATGCCGGCAAATTCGCCGGCCTCTCCCGCGAGCTGCCCTTGGGCGAAACCCTCCACGCGGGTTACATCGGCTCCATCCTGCGCATCAAGGGGCTGGATGTGCTCATCGAGGCATTCAACCGCCTGGCCGATGTGCCGGTGACCTTGCACATCTATGGCAATCTGGAGAGCAACCCGGACGTGGCCCACTATGCCCGCGCCTTGCGGGCGCGCAACGCCAACCCACGGGTGATCTTTGAGGGCGGTTTCCCCAACCAGGAGATCGGCCGGGTGCTTTCTGGCCTGGATTTCGTCATCGTGCCCTCCATCCTGTATGAGAATTGCCCCATGACCATCTTGGAGGCCCATTACGCCGGCCGGCCGGTGGTGACCTCCAATGTGGGGGGGATGGCCGAGTTGGTGCACGATGGTGTCAACGGCCTCACCTTCCGCGTGGGAGATGCGGCCCACCTGGCGGAGAAGGTGCGCTTGATCGCCCAGAACCGGCAGCTCCTGCGCGCGTTCCAGGCGCGGATCATCCCGCCACGCACCATGGACCAGGTTGCCCAAGAGGTGGAGGCTTATTACCGAGAATTAGTGGACGCCCAGCGAAACGGGGGTTAGGGTTGTGCGGATCTGCTTCGCCGTGCATCGCTTCCCTCCCGCCTCCTGGGGCGGGACGGAACTTTATACGCTCCGCCTGGCGCAGGCCGTGCAGGCCCAGGGCCACGAGGTTTGCGTCCTCACCTACGAACCCGGCACCACCGAAGCGGCGACCGTGCGGACGGACCGTTTCGCCGATCTGGAAGTGGTGCGCCTCTCCCTCGATCTGTCCCGCGCCGATAACCCGATCGCAGAAGAATACGATAACCCACGGCTGGCCCAGGAAGTGCGCGCTTTATGGGGTGGCGCCAAGCCCGATCTTTTGCACGTCACCCATTTGGGCTACCTTTCCACCTCCATCCTGGCCTTGGCCCAAGAGCTGGGCATCCCCTACGTGGTCACGTTGACGGACATGTGGGCGCTCTGTCCCAACGGCCTCCTCCTGCGCGGCGATGGGCACCTTTGCCAGGGGCCGGAAGATCGGGGCGAGTGCCTGCGCTGCTACGCCCGGATGGGCCCTCGGGGGATGCGCTACGGCTTTATCCGCGCCATCCCCGCTTGGGCCTGGCGCGAGGCCATCGCCCTGGCGGGCAAGACGGCCCTGGGGCGTTGGCGCTATGGCCGCTGGTTGCGGGCGATCGAGGAGCGCCACCGGGTGATCCGCCGGCGGCTTGAAGGCGCCGAGGCGCTGATCTCCCCAGGCGCCTTTTTGCGGGAGATGTTGGCGCGCAACGGCTATCCGGAGGGGCGCATCCTGCTCAGCCCCCATGGCATTATCGCGCCGCAGACTCTGCGCCGCCCAGAGCCGGTGGGCACGGAGCCGCGCCTGCGGTTCGGCTACATCGGCCCCCTGGAGCCCCACAAGGGGGCCCATCTGCCCTTGGAGGCCCTGGCGCTGCTCTCGCCGGGCGTGGCCACGTTAGCCTACTGGGGGCCGCGGCCGGCGGAACACGCGGCCACGCCCTATGCCCGGAGGATTCTCCGCCGCCTTGCCAGAACGCCGGGCGCGAGCCATCAAGGGAGGTTCACCCCCGAAAAAGCGCCGGCGATCCTGGCGAGCATGGACGTACTCATCGTGCCCTCCCTATGCTACGAGAACACGCCTACGGTGATCTATGAAGCGTTGGCCAGTGGCACGCCGGTGATCGCCAGCGACCAGGGCGGGATGCGCGAGCTGGTGCAAACCTATCGCGGCGGCTGGCTCTTTCCTCGCGGCGACGCTCAGGCCCTGGCGCGGCTCATGGCCCAGCTGGCCGCCGACCGGGAGGCCCTGCGCCGCGCTGCGGAGGCGATCCTGCCCGTGCCCGATTTTGCCGCTCATATAGAGCAGCTCTCCCAGCTCTACCGAAACCTTTGGCTGCCACAGGAAGGATGATGAACCAAACACGTCTCGCTCCATCCGCTGCTCGTGTCTTGATCCTGAGCCACGACCTGGTGGGACCCAAGATGGCCGGGCCGGGGGTGCGCTATTGGGAGCTGGCCCGGGTCCTGGCGGCGAGCTGCCGGGTGACTTTGGCCGCGCCCCTCTCCGGCGGGCTGCCCGGGTGTCCCTGGCGGGTGGTGCCCCTCAGCCTCAGCCGGCCGGAGGAGCTCACGCCCCTGCTGGCCGAGGCGGATGTGCTGGTGGCCAACGGCTTTATGCTGTACGATTATCCCCAGTTGGCCGCGTTGACCATCCCGTGGGTGGTGGATGTGTACATTCCCCAGCCCACCGAAGGGCTGGCCCTTTACCAGCACCATCCCTTGGCCGAACAGGAGGCCGCCCACCGCGGCAACACAGAGATGATGCGGCGCTTTTTCGCTCTGGGCGATTTCTTTATCTGCGCCAACGAACGCCAACGCGATCTGTACTTGGGCGTCCTGGCCGCCGTGGGGCGCTTGAACCCCCACACCTATGGCCAAGACCCCACCTTGCGCCAGCTCATTGACGTGGTGCCCTTTGGCCTGCCGGCGGAAGCGCCCGTCCACCGCCGGGCGGTACTCAAAGGGGTGCGTTCTGGGGTCTCGCCTCAGGATAAGGTCATCCTCTGGGGCGGCGGGATCTGGGATTGGCTCGACCCGCTGACCCTGGTACGCGCCCTGGCCCAAGTGGCGGCGGAGCGGCCCGACGTGCGCCTATATTTCCCCGGCACGCGGCACCCCTTCACCCAGCGCGTGCCCGAGATGGCCATGCACCGACGCACGCTGGAACTGTGCCAGCAACTGGGGTTGACCGACCGCATCGTCTTTTTCGGCGATTGGATCCCCTACGAAGACCGAGGTAGCTATCTGCTGGAGGCCGATATCGGCGTCTCCTTACACCATGAGGGGATCGAGGCGCGGTTTGCCTTTCGCACCCGGGTGCTGGATTACATCTGGGCGGGGCTGCCCATGATCGTCAGCTCGGGGGATTCCCTGGCCGAGCTGGTGCGGGAGCGAGGTTTGGGAATCGTCGTCGCGCCGGGCGATGTGGAGGGGGTGGCCGCGGCCTTGCGCAGCCTCCTGGCCGAGGAGGACGCCCGGGCGGCGCGGCGGGAGCGTTTCCGGCAGGCGGCCCAAGAGCTGCGCTGGGAGGCGGTGGCCGCGCCCCTGGCCGCCTTCTGCCGGGCGCCACGGCAGGCGGCGGATCGGCGGGCCGGCTACCTTATGGAGGACCGGGGCGCCGAGAGGGAGGTGCATCGGCTCCAGGGGGAACTGGCCCTGGCCCGGCAGCGTCAGACTGAGCTGGAGCACCTGGTCGCCGCCTACGAGCGAGGGCGTTTCATCCGTCTCATGGCCGCGCTGCGGCGGTGGCGCGCGCGGTTGCGGGGCAAACCATGAAGATCCTGTTCGTCGTCCATCAATATCTCCCCCGGCACCGCGCCGGCACGGAGGTTTATGCCCATTCTTTGGCCAAGGAGCTGGCCGGGCGCCATCGGGTGCTGGTCTATTGCCACGAACCCGCCCTGGATGGCGGCGCCGTGCCCGCCATGGAAGAGACGTACGACGGTGTACCCGTGCGCCGGGTGGCCGCCTTTTTGGGACGCCCGCCCTCGCCCGGGCGCGCCTTTATCTGGAGCTATCGCAACCCGCGCATCGCGCAAGATTATCGCGCCACCTTGGCGGCCTTCCAGCCGGATGTGGTGCACGTGCAACATCTCAAGGATCTCTCCATGAACATCCTAGGCGAGACGGCGCGGCGGGGCATTCCCTTGGTGCTGACCCTGCACGATTATTGGGCCCTCTGCCCCAACGCCCAATGCCTGCGGCCCGACGGGCGGATTTGCGCGGGCACCCATGGCCGGCTGGAATGTGGCCTTTGCGCCGTCGAGCGCCTGGGACAGCCAGCCCTCCGCCCGACCGCGCCGGCGTTGGCCCCCCTCTTTTGGGTACGGCAAGGCGCCATCCGCCGGGGGATGCGGCACGTCCGTCGCTTTATCGCCCCGTCGGCCTTTTTGCGCGCCCGCTATATCGCAGCGGGCTATCCCGCAGAAAAGATAGTGCAATGGGAGAATGGCCTGGATTTGGCCCGGATCCGCCAGGCCCTGGCCGAGCCCCGAACGTCCTTCCGCGGCCATTATGCCTATATCGGGTCGCTGGCCTGGCAAAAGGGCGTCCATGTGCTGGTGGAGGCCTTTCGCCGCCTGGGAGATACGGGCGCCGAGCTCAAAATTTGGGGCAACCCGGACACCTTCCCCGCCTATACTCGCCAGCTGCAGCGCCTGGCGGCGGGCTGTCCCCGGATCTCCTTCGCGGGCGAGCTGGATGAGATGCACATCGGCGAGGCGCTGGCTTGGGCCGATTATCTGGTGGTGCCCTCCCTCTGGTGGGAGAACTCGCCGGTGACCATCCAGGAGGCCTATGCCGCCGGCGTGCCGGTCATCGCCTCCAATGTGGGGGCGCTGGCGGAGAAGGTGCGCCACGAGCGCAGCGGTCTCCTCTTTGCGCCGGGAGATGTGGCCCATCTTGAGCGCGCCTTGCGCCGCACGTGGGCCGAACCGGCCCTGTGGGAGCGGCTGCGGGCCGGGCTACCGCCGGTGGTGCCCATGGCGGAGCACGCTGCCCTCATGGAGGGCCTTTATCTCGATATGTTGCGCGAGGGGGACCATGCGAGCGCGTGAGTGGATCCGCTACGCTCCGCTTGTCCTGTTGCTGCTGGGTCTGGTTGCGGTGTGCGTTCCCATGCCGGAACCTTTGGCCCGCGCCGAGCTGGCGCAGACCCTTTGGCTTTTGGCACAGGCGGGGACGCTTCTGCTGGTGCCCGGCCTGGCGCTGGTCCTCGTCCTGCGCCCTCTGGATGATCTGGATGGGCCGCAAACGCTGAGCCTGGCCGCCATCACCAGCTTGGCCCTTTTCCCGCTGCTGCTTTTCTGGGCGGGCCTGGCCGGCGGGCGCTGGAACGCGGCCTGGGTGCGCGCTCTGTTGGTGGCGGGGGCCGCGCTCATCGCCTGGCGCTGGCCGCGACGCCCGCGCCGGGGGCGCCCTCCCTCACCCCTGGCCCCTATCCCGCGGGGCGAGGGGGGCCGGCCCTCACCCCTGGCCCCTATCCCGCGGGGCGAGGGAAGCCACCCCTCACCCCTGGCCCCTCTCCCGCGGGGCGAGGGGGGCCGGCCCTCACCCCTGGCCCCTCTCCCGCGGGGCGAGGGAAGCCGCCCCTCACCCCCAGCCCCTCTCCCGCGGGGCGAGGGTGGCCGGCCCTCACCCCTGGCCCCTCTCCCGCGGGGCGAGGGAAGCCGCCCCTCACCCCTGTCCCCTCTCCCGCGGGGCAAGGGAAGCCACCCCTCACCCCTGGCCCCTCTCCCGCGGGGCGAGGGTGGCCGGCCCTCACCCCTGGCCCCTATCCCGCGGGGCGAGGGAAGCCACCCCTCACCCCCAGCCCCTCTCCCAGGGGGAGAGGGGGATCGCCCATCCTCGATCCCTCTCCCTTCGGGAGAGGGTAGGGTGAGGGGGAGCGGGCTCGCCCTGGCGGGGATTTTTGCCCTCGCCCTGGCCGTGCGGCTTCTTTTGATCCGCCAGCTGGCCTATCCCTCCTGGGTGGATTCCTACCACCACACCATCATCACCCAGATCATCCTGGAGACGGGCCGGGTGCCGGCGAACTATTATCCCTACGCCGATTTGGACCGTTTCCTCTATCATTTCGGCTACCACGCCGATAGCGCCTTCCTGGCCTGGGCCACGGGCTTGCCGGCCCATCGCGCCGTCCTCTGGGGCGGGCAGGTGCTCAATGCGCTGACGGTGCCCTCCCTCTTTTTCCTGGTGGATCGCCTGGCCAAGGATCGCCGCGCTGCTCTGGTGGCGGCTCTGTTCGCCGGCCTGGTCTGCCGCATGCCCGCCTATTACGTGAACTGGGGCCGCTACACCCAGTTGGCGGGGCAGTTGCTCTTCCCCGTCGCGTTGGCCGTGGCGGCGGAGGCGGTGCTCCGCCCACAGCCTTCTTGGCGGGCGCTGCTTCTGGCGGGCCTTTTCGCCGGCGGGCTGGCCTTCACCCACTATCGGGTGTTCATCTTTTATCTGGTGGGCATGATTCTCTTGGCCGGGGTCGCCCTCTGGCGCGAGCGGCGTGGCGCGCGCCGGTTGGCCGGCCAAGTGTGGCGCTTGGTCGCCATCGGCCTCATCGCCTTGGCCCTGGTGTGGCCTTGGCTACCGGCGCTTCTGGCCAAGACCGTCTCCGCGGCCCAACAGGTGCTGGCCACCGGCGATGGCGGGCAATACGATTATCTCACTCTGGATTTCGTCCTGGGCTATGGCCTGCGCTGGGGCGAGCTCAGCGCTGCTCTCCTCGCGGCCCTGTGGCTGCTGGGGCGGGCGCGGCGCAGGCCCCTGGGAGCGTTGGTGCTGCTTTGGCTGGGGCTGATGTTCTTCTTGGCCAATCCGGTGGTCTCAGGGATGCCCTCCGGTTTTATGCCCAACGGCACGGTCATCGTGGGGCTATACTTGCCGGCGGCGGTGCTGGTGGGGTTGGCGGCGGGAGACATGGGGCAGCGAGTGGCCAGGGCTCTCTGGGGGAGCAGAACGCTAAAGATTTGCGCTTCCCTGGGCTGGACGCTCCTTGCCCTGTGGGGGGCGCAGGACATGTTGGCCCACACTTTAGAGCCGTGGTATCAGCTGGTTACCCCGGCCGATGAAAGGGCCATGGCCTGGGTGGAGGCTCACACGTCACCGGAGGCGGTCTTTGCCGTGGGGACCGATTTTTGGCTGCCCTCCGCCGCTACGGGGAGCGACGCGGGCTATTGGCTGCCCTACATCGCCCACCGGCGCACCATCGTCCCGCCCATGATCTACATCAGCGAGGGCGATCCCTCCTACGTGGCCGAAAAGCAGGCGCTGCTGGCGCCCCTGGCCGCCTCCACCACGCCGAAGGATCTGGCCGACGCTTTGCGCCGCAGCGGAGCAACCTACATTTATGTGAGCAACCGCACGCCTCGGCCTTGGCAAGCCTCGCTGGACGAGGCCGCTTACTTTGAGCGCCTCTATGAGGCCGAGGGCGTGCGCGTCTACCACCTGAAATAGCACCCCACGGGTTCAGCCCGATCTCCGCAAGCTGTTTTAGGGCTCCAGGCCCAGCCGCGCGAATTGCTCCGGCGGGGCGTCGTTTTCACGCATCAAGCGCACCAGGTGGGCGATCATGTAGCGCTCCACCTCGGCATCTTGCAAAGGATGCTCCTGGGTGGGGTCGGTGGCCAGGTCAAAGAGCAGCGTCTCGCGCAAGCTGGCGGGCAATTCGCCCACCAAGGTACGCCGGGAAGGGATCTTGAGCACGGGGACCCCTTTGGTAAAGCGGAACGGGGCCGCCAAGGCCGCGCCGCGCAGCTCCTCCGGCGAGAACATGGCGCGCATGTGGGTGGGCATCAGGGTATATTCGTAGAGGGGCGTGTTGTGCGGATGGGCCGGACCGCGCATATAGACATAACGCCCGTCGGTCACGTTCACTTGGGCTCCATGCATCCCGAACAGCCCCGCCTGGCGCACTGGCTTGCCCGTCGCCACCGTCTCCTTCAGAGGAATGCCCTGCATGTCCGGCGGAAGGGGCACGCCAAAATACTCCAGCAGGGTGGGGGCCAGGTCAATGGTTTGCACCAGCGCCTCCACCCGCGCGCCGGCCCGTCCACAGCGCGGATCCCAGATGAACAGGGGCATGTGGGCGATCTCGTTGTAGAAGGGCTGGACGCACTTGGCCCACCAATCATGCTCCCCCAGCAAAAAGCCATGATCGGTGTTGACGATGAGGAGGGTATCCTTCCACAGGTCCAGCTCGTCCATGGCGTCCAGCACCTTGCCCAGGTAAGCATCGCACATGCTCACCAGGGCGGCGTTCTCGTAGCGTAAATGTTGTACCGTGGCCGGGTCCTCCGTCACGCGGCCATAGGGTGGCCAATCGTAATGGGGCCCCTGGTAAGCGTGGGGATAGAGGTCCTTGTACTTTTGCGCCGAGAAATAGGGCTCGTGGGGGTCAAAGGTTTCAATATGCAGGAACCAATTATCGGCGCGATGGTTGGTGCGCAGGAACTCCAGGCCCAGGGCAAAGGTCTTGGCCTGGGGCTGATCGACCTCGTCCTGCATATAGTAGCGGTTAACCCAATCCTGGCGCAGCCAGCGCTCCGGACGGTTGTTCCGGCTCTCCGGAATGGGCACCTCGTCGGTGAGGTTGGCCTTCCAGGGATCGCCCTCCTGGCCGCGGGAGATCTCCCACGAGTTATAGCGCTGGTGATAGGTGCAGCCGCCATCCTCCCAGTAATGGTAATGGTCTGAAACCAGATGGGTGTAGATGCCATGCTCTTTCAGGATCTGGGGCATGGAGTCGTCAAAGGGCTCTAGAGGCCCCCAACTGCGGTGCAAGAAATTGTAGCGGCCGGTGTGCAGCTCGCGTCGGGCCGGCATGCAGGGCATGGAACCCACGTAGGCGTTATCAAAGACCACGCTGCGCTCCGCCAAACGCTGAAAGTTGGGCGCGTGCACCCAGGTGTTACCATAGCAGGGCAGGAAGTGGCGGTTGAGGGAATCGAACATGACCATGATGGCTTTCATCGTCCCGCTCCTCGAAGGCGTAGGTTAGAAGGAAGGACACGGATGCACACGGATAGGACGGATGCCCGCGGATTTTCCTCCGGTATGCTCTGAGCCGCGCCGATCCGTTGCCTCCGCGGGCATCCGTGTCCACTTGCAACGGTGGGCCATGGCGCAGTGCCAGCTCGCTTCTATTGCTATCCTAGGCGCCCCATGCGGCCCAGAGTTTCGGCCACCTCGCCCAGGCCCAGTTCCTCCAGCTTCTCGCGCTTGGGCCAGCCGGTGGTCCGGTCCCAGCCCCGCAGGTCGTAGAAGCGGTCCAGCAGCTCCTTGAACTCGTGGGCGTCCTCGCTCAGATGGGTGCCGTCGGTCTTTTCGGGCCACTGGAAATGGGGGATGACCGCCTCGTCAAGCGGGCGGTCCCGGCCATTGTTGCGCACCTCGATGCAGCGCTCCAGATTGATGATCCGCTCGGCGATGGGCTGTTGCATCTCCTCGATGGTGAGAACAATCCCCGTGCAGGGCTGGTAGAGCTTGGCCTCGGCGGCGGGATCGCCATAGAGCGAACCTCGGTACGCCTTGCGCTCCTCCAAAGTGTCAAAGCCACGGGTTAGCAGGGGGAAAACCCAGTCGCAAAGGGACATGGAGTCCTTGATGATCGCCCGATATTGGTTGTGGGCGACCACGTACTCGATATCCTCCATCCCCGGATAGACGGCCCGCCGCGAGCCGTAGACCCGTTCGGCCAGCTCCAGGAGTTGCTCCGGGATCTCGGCGGGATCCTTGGGGGCGCTGGGGAAGCCATAGAGGCCGTTCAGGAAGAAAAAGTCATGGGTGCTGGGGGTCACATCGCGGGTGGAGACGGCATAAAGCAGCGCCGCGCACTCCCAGAAGGGGCTGGGATGGCGCTCCATGAGGCGCCCCTCCCGGTGCCAACCGTGGCCACGGCTCCCTGCCGATTGCAAGAACTCAGCCAGGTAGCGCGGCCCCACCTGATACTTGTCATAAAAGCGGGCCAGGTCCTCGGCGTAATCATCGCCCAAGCCGCGCCGATGGGCCACGCGATCGATCCAATCGCGCCACCAGGCGGGGTTCTCGATATCCAGCTTTTCGCCGGCGATCTCGGTGATGCCCAGGTAACGCAAGGCGCTGAAATAGTGTCCCCAGGTCTGGTACGTCCAGGTGGTGATGCCCATATCATGGGCGAAACTGGAGAGGTCCAGCCCGGCCTCGCGGAGCGGCGGCAGACCGGGCAAGACCAGTTTCTCGCCCCTGGGTGACGTGCCCTCATAAGCGCGCCACAGGCCGTGGGGCCAAACCCCTTCGTTGCAGGTATCCATCAGCAGGTTCGCTTGAGAGCCATAGCGATCTCCCAAGGGCTTGACCCTGGTGAAGCAGCGCACGGAACAGGCGTGGGTGCAGGCCAGATGGGGATAGCCGGCATCGGGCTTGCCGATGCGATAGATGCCGCCTTTAGCCATCTGCCACACCTGGCGCACCGCCTGCAGAAACCCTTGGGGATCGGCCAAAGGCACGCCCTTGGTGCCGCGGACGACGATGGCCTTCAGGTTCTTGGCCCCCAACACGCCACCGAACCCCCCGTTGCCGATGGCGTTGTTCAGCCGATGGGCGATGGTGGCGAAACGCACCCGGTTCTCCCCCGCCGGGCCGATGGTGGCGATCTGGTGCTGAGGGCTGTGACGCGCCTTCAAGGCTTGCTGGGTGGCAAAGATCCCTTTGCCCCAAAGGTCGCCGGCATCTTCCAGGGAGACGCGATCATCCTCGATGAGGAGATAGCAAGGCGCCGGGGCGCGACCGTGGATGATGATGCTATCGTACCCGGCATATTTGAGCTCGGCGCCGAAATAGCCCCCCATGGTGGCCGAGGCCCACATGGGCGTGGGATACCCTCGCGGCATGAGGGTAGAGACGGTGGTGCGCCCGGAGGTGGGCGCGCAGGTGCCCGTCAGAGGCCCCACCGAGAAGATGATGCGATTCTCCGCATCGAACGGCCCCACTCCGGGGCCCACCTCGTTCCAGCCCACCAGGGCGTTCCAACCCCGTGGGCCAAGCCAAACTTGGGGATCGGGGGTCTCTTCGACGGTGAGGCGTTGTTGGTCAAGATCTACCCGCAGGGTGCGCCCGGTGTAGCCGCCCTTAGCCTCTGACATCGCCCTCACCTCGCCCGTAATATTCGGGATCGTAGCGCAAGGCCTTGCCGGAGAGGGGGCACATCTCTACGCAGAGAGGGCCCTCCGGCCGGTCGAAGCACAGGTCACACTTGATGGCCTTGCGGCGGTCAGGATGTTTCTGGGGGATCTGCCAGGGGCAGGCCTTGGCGCAACGCATGCAGCCGACGCATTTTTCTTCCAGAATGAGCACCGCGCCGGTGCGCGCATCGCGGGTCATCGCCCCCACGCGGCAGGCCTCGATGCAAGGGGCGTCGGCGCATTGGGCGCAGAGAACGCCGGAGATGGGGTTGATGGTCTTGAACTCGTCATACATGATGTGGATCCGGGCCACGGCGGGCCTGGCCTGCCCCTCCTTGTGGATGGAACAGGCCACTTCGCAGACCTTGCAAGTGCGGCACCAGGCCGGATCAAAGATAACCCGCCCCTTGGCCCTTGGCGCAGGGGAGGGGGTCTCCTGAGATGGTTGAACCTTGAGGCAAGCACACGTTTCTACCATGGATATCCTTTACAAACGAACGGCAAACCTGGATATGGCAATCGTGTGGATTCTAGCATAGGGGTGGCTGCTGTCAAAATATCGTCTCAAGGCGTTGGCAAAGGGGGCGAGCAAGTGTGGATGCTTCAGACCGCGCTTCGGCGATGCGTCAAGCTGCCGATGGCTCTATGGCGCCTCCGGCTCCCAATCAAAATGCAATTCCGTGGGCGGGCGTTTGGGGTCCACCTGTTCCAGCTCGCGGCGGTGCAACAGCATGGTCTTGACGATGAGCCGCAGCCGCACCCAGTTATCCACGTGCACCGGCACGGGCTGCACGGCCTCGCCCTTGGCGTAGCGGGCCGCGTTGCGGCCGATCTGCCGGTAGGATTCCAGGGTCAAGTTGGGCGATTGAGGGAACAGCTCCAGGTTGTTCAGCGGGGCCAGATCCGCGCGATGGATCACCGTCGTCCCCCGTGATTGGAGCCCGATGGCCACGCCCGACCCGCTGAGCTGCGCGCCGGCGTAGCCGATAAAGGCGCAATCCGCCGTATGGTGCACTTTGACCACCCGCGCCGGCAACCCCTCCTCGGCGATGCCGCTCAGGATCTGCTCCAACACCGTTTCGTGAGGCAGACCGTTGATGGTCTCGGTCAGCGCCTGCCCAAAGGCCGGCCCCACCGCCACCACCACCTCGCGCCCTCGCCCCTTGGCGGCGGGGCCCAGTGCGTGCAGGCGCGTGCAGGGGTGGAGGCCCTGTCCCTCCAGGTAGGCCGCGGGAGGTTTGGCCTGAGGGATATCCTGCACCCGCCGCCAACGCGCCCCTTGCAACCGATAGCCGCTGCCCGGCCCGCGATAGTCGTTGCGGTCGTTGATGCCGCTGAGCACATGAAAATCCTGGTCAAAGATGGCCGCGGGCTGCAAATAATCGCCCAGCACGCGCTGCCGGCCCATCTCCAGCAGGCGCTCGGCGATCTCGCGGTAGCCCGCCGCGTCCAGGGCGCGGATCACGTCCACCATGGTGCCCTCGCCGGCCAGAAAGCGTTCGGCGGCGGCCAGGTCCGCGGCGGCGTCGCGATCGGGCAGGTCGCGGCTATCGTGGGCGGTGATGGCCGCGGCCACCTCCTCCTCGGTGATGGGCGGGAAGCCCAGCCCAGCATAGACGGCCTGGATGGCCCGCGCCGCCCGTTCGCGCACCGCCAGGGCCTCCTCCTCACGGATGGGATGCAGGCCGGCGTCGATCTGCATATCGCGCTGCAAGACCAGATAATCGTCCAGCTCGTCGGCGTCAAAGCAGCCGCCGCCAAAGAGGTTATCCATCCGCGGCACGGCGCTGTAGCCGGAATGCACAAAATCGGTGCCGGGGATGAATTGGCACATCAGTTTGGCCGTCTTGCGGATATCGGAGTGGCTGGCCAGGGCGTCGTTGCCGGAGGCCACCTCCAAGTTGAGCATGGCGGCCAAGAGGTTCTCGGCCAGGATGGTACGCACGCCGCCGGGCAGGGATTCGGGCAGGGCCACGCAACTGATGGAGCCGTTCTGCACTCCCTGGCTTCCCGCCCCACGGGTGACCAAGAGGCAGCGGGCCTCCAGGTAGAGCATGGAACGGCGCTGGGCGTGGCCCATCAGCGCCTCGGAGCCGGTGCCGGAGGTGAAGCGGATCTTGACCCCCCGCGAGGCATAGGCCGAGGCCAGGAAGGCCTTGGACCAGGGGGTGTCATCGCCATCCACAAAGGCGCCCTCGGTGCCATAGACGGAGAGGGTCTCGGCGTAGGTCGTCAGCCCTTTGAAACCCAAGCGCAGGTTGACGCCCTCCTCCACGGCGCACTGGGTGAGCACCCCGCCGCGCCCCACCTGCGAACCCACCAGGATGGCCAAGGCGCTCAGCGGCGCATAGCGCGCCACGCCCACGGTGGTCTCGTTCTCGGCGAAACCGCGCAGCGCCGCCTCGGCGGCGTCGGCGGCCAGGAGGGCGGGGTTTTCCTTGCGGTTGGTCACGTGGGCCTGGTTGGCCGGGGTGCGTCGCACCCGCATCTTGGCCAGGGCCACCATCATCTCCAAGACGTTCATCTGGCGGATGATCTCCACCAGTTTAGCCGCCGTGCAGCCGGCCAGCAGACGAATGAGCCGCTCCCGTGGCACGTTGATATCTACCAACATGCGGGCCAGGGCCTCGGAGGGAGTGGCCATGGCCTCCGCGGCCACCGTCAGATCCAGGGCATGGTCGGCGATAAAGCGCTCGATCATGTCCATCTCGGCCCGGGGCACGCCATCCATCTCCACCACCCGGCCCTGCTCCAGGCGCAGGCTGGGCTGGGGATCGTAGGGGCTATCGCAGACGATCAGCCCCACCTCCGGCCATTCGTGGACAAAAGAATCCCGGTTGATGGGCCGCTGGTCCAAGGCGGCGAAACGCTTGGAGATCCGCATGGGTTTGCCTCATTCCAATCCAATGCAAATGCTACCCAACAAGATTGTAATCCTCTATCCACAGCCGTCAATTCTTTGGCATTTTCTGCCACGGGGCCTTTGTGTTATACTTGGTTCATCCTATTGAGGAGCGAACGATGGGCGAGATGCGGCGTATCCGTCGTAGGCCGCTGGAGGTTTTGCCCGGTCGCCCCTATCCCCTGGGGGCGACGGTGGAGGAGGAAGGGGTCAATTTCTCTGTTTTTTCTGCCCATGCCACCGCCGTGCAGTTGCTCCTGTTCGATCGCTACGATCAGGACGAGCCGAGCTATGTCATCCCCTTGGGGCCGCCCAAGAACAAGACCTACTATTATTGGCACGCTTTTGTGCGCGGCGTGGGCGATGGGCAGATCTATGCCTATCGGGTGCAAGGGCCCTACCAGCCGGAGGAGGGCTTGCGCTTCAACGACCGCAAGGTGCTCCTCGATCCTTATGCCAAGGGCGTGGCCTACGGGGAGAACTGGTCGCGGCAAGAGGCCCACGGATTCAGCGATAACACCCGCAGTGCCCTCAAATCGGTGGTGGTGGATCTGGGCGCTTACGATTGGGAGGGAGATACACCCCTCCAACGCCCGATGCACGAGACGATCATCTACGAGACCCATGTGCGCAGTCTGACGGCGCATCCCTCGGCGGGGGTCTCTTGTCCGGGCACGTATCGGGGTTTGGTGGACAAGATCCCGTATCTCCAGAGCCTGGGCATCACCGCCGTGGAGCTCTTGCCGGTGCAACAGTTCGACGAGCAAGAGGTCTCGCGGGTCAACCCTTTGACCGGCGCGCCCCTGAAGAATTATTGGGGCTATGCCCCTTTGGCCTATTTTGCGCCCCACCTGGGTTATAGTTGCAGCCACGAGGCCCGCGAGACGGTGCGCGAGTTCCGCGATATGGTCAAGGCCCTGCACCGGGCGGGGATCGAGGTGATCCTAGACGTGGTGTTCAACCACACCGGCGAGGGGGATGATACAGGGCCGACGATCTGCTTCCGTGGGCTGGAGAACGTCGCCTATTACATGTTAAAGCCCGATCGCCGCTTCTACCACAACTTCTCGGGCACGGGCAACACGGTCAACTGCAACCATTCCATCGTGCGGCGGCTGATCAGCCAATGCCTGCAATATTGGGTGCAAGAGTTCCACATTGATGGCTTTCGCTTCGACCTGGCCTCGGTCCTTTCGCGGGATGAGGAGGGCAATCCCCTCAAGAGCTCGCCCATTCTCTGGCAGATCGAGTCGGACCCGGTGCTGGCGGGCACCAAGCTCATCGCCGAGGCTTGGGACGCGGCGGGGCTGTACCAGTTGGGCTCCTTCACCGGCGACCGTTGGGCCGAATGGAACGGGCGTTTTCGCGACGATGTGCGGCGCTTTGTGCGTGGCGATCCGGGGATGGTGCGGGATTTTGCCTGGCGCATGCTGGGGAGTTTCGACATCTTTCGCCACAAGCCCAGCTATTCCTCGCATCGCAGCATCAACTATATCACCTGCCACGATGGGTTCACCTTGGCCGACCTGGTGTCGTACAATGTCAAACACAACGAGGCCAACGGCGAGGACAACCGCGATGGCGCGGATGAAAACTATAGCTGGAATTGCGGCGTCGAGGGGCCGACGGAGGATCCCGAGATCCTGGGGTTGCGCCGTCGGCAGATGAAGAACCTGCTGGCGCTGCTCTTAATGGCCAGGGGGACGCCCATGCTCTTGGGGGGCGACGAGTTTGCCCGTTCCCAAGGGGGCAACAACAACCCCTATTGCCAGGATAACGAGATCAGTTGGTTCAACTGGCAGCTCTTGCAAGAAAACGCCGACCTGGCCCGCTTCACCCGTGGGTTGATCGCCCTGCGTCGCCGCCATGCCACCCTCAACGCAGACCGCTCTTTGGGCCGCCGGCACTATGAAGAGGCCCTGCAAGATGGCGTCACCTTCCACGGCGTCACACTGGGGCAACCCGATTGGAGCGAGCATTCCCACTCCTTGGCCTTCCAGCTCCACGGCGTGAACGGCGACCGGGATTTTTACCTCATCGCCAATGCCTGCCAGCAGGCGCTGGATTTCGCGCTGCCCGCCGCGCCTAGGTGGAGACGCGTGGTGGATACGAGCCTGGCGCCGCCCCAAGATTGGCAGCCGGAGGAGGAGGCGCCCTTGGTGCCCACCTCCACGTATCGGGCGGGACCGCGCTCGGTGGTTATCTTGATGGGGGAGTGATCCGGCCCGGCTCAAGGGGTGTGGATGTGGGGCTTGAGCAGGCCCACGAAGGGCAGGTTGCGGTAGTGATCGGCAAAATCCAAGCCATAGCCGACGACAAAGGCATCGGGCAGGACAAACCCTTGGTACGCCAGGGGGATATCGATCAGCCGCCGATAGGGCCGATCAAAAAGGACGCACACCTCCAGGCTCGCCGGCTGGCGGGTGCGCAGGGTGCGCAAGAGATAGTTGAGGGTCAGGCCCGTGTCGATGACGTCCTCCACAAAGATCACGTGGCGGCCGGTGATGGCATGATCCAGGTCTTTGGTGATGCGCACCGTGCCCGAGGCCGGGTTGGCGGCGTAACTGGAGATGGCCATGAAATCCACTGTGACGGGGATGGTCACCTGCCGCAGGAGGTCGGCCATGAAAAAGAGCACCCCGTGGAGCACGCCCACCATGATGGGGTCTTTATCCACATAATCGCGGGAGATGGCGGCGCCCAGCTCGGCGATGCGCGCCTGGAGGGTCTCGGCCGAAAAGATGATCTTTTCGATATCATCTGCGATGTTGCGGCTGGGTGAAACCATCTCAGCTCTCCACCGCCTCCTTGCCGATCAGGGCCTGGCCGCGCTCATAGACCCCAAAACGCTCCAGAAAGCGGAGGAAATCCTTGCGGTTCCATAGTTTGATGTTGATCTCTGGGTAAAGCTCCCTGATCTGGCGGAGCTTGCGATGCTTGAAGCGCATCAGCTTGGGGCGCAAGGTGGTCAGCTCCACATAGAGGTCTTGTTGCACCAGATAAAAATCGGGCGTAAAAGCCTCCAGGATGTTGCCTTGCTCATCCCATTCCAGGGGAAAGGTGGTCGGCTCGTAGCGCCATTCGATGCCGTAAAAATCGAGGATGCGGGCAAATTCTTGTTCGCTGGGATGGGAAAAGACGATATCCTCTCGGGGTACCGGGGGGTTGGCGATCGGGCGAGGGCGGATAGACTCACTAACCATCGAAGGTACGATTGCGCTCCTCCGAGAATGCATCCTTGAAATGATTATAATCCCTCTCTGCTACCTGTCAACGCGGGAGGGTGTCGAAGGGCCCAGCTCTGTAGCTGGGAATGAGCAATCCCGGCCATGCTGTGCTATTTGTCGCTGGACGGAGGACGCCGGTTCGATTATACTGGCCCTGCTTTGCCCGGATCATCGCCTTGGCCGGAAGATGGCCTGAGGAGATCAGCTTGTCTGCCAGAAACCGCTTACTCGATGTTGCCCTGTTGACCATCGCTCTGCTTGGCCCCTTTTTCCATCTGCTGGGGATTCTCCTGCGGGGGCTGACGCTTTTTTACGCAAACTATTCGCGCCTAGGTTTCATCTATGGCGTGCTGGCTTTCAGTGCCGTGGCGGCGGCGCTTTTGTGGCTGCGCCGCCGGAGCTGGGCCATACGCCTCATCGCGGGGGCGGCGCTGGTGGTTAACTTGGGCTCCATCGCCTATGCCGGCAGTCTCTGGTCCCGGGAGATGCGGGAGGCGTTGGCCAACGCGGCGCTGGTGCCCATCGCCTCGCATCAAGTGGGCATTCTCGTGGCCCCTGCCGATGAAAGCCAGGCCGCCCTGGCGGGGGTCAAGGCCTTGGAGAGGAACCTGAAAGAGATCGTGCAGCAGTACGGCCTGCAAGAGCACGTGGATCTGCGCCGCGTCTATCCCCTGGCCTCTGCGGAGCAGGCCCGGCGTTTGGCGGAGCGGCTGCGGGCCAATATCGTCCTTTGGCAACCTACGCCGGACCGATGCACGTGGACGGTGCTGGGAGCCAACGAGACCGAGATCGAGCTTTCGCCCAGCAGCCTGATGCTGCTGATGACCACCCAACATACCTTCACGCCCTCCTTCGAGGGCGGCGATGCCCAAGATGCGGCCCAAGCCGCGACGGTGGCCGCGCCGACGGCGGCGGGGTTCGCGGCCCTGGCCCTGGGGCAGCCCGTGGTGGCTGTGGCACAATTTCGCCAGGCCCTGGGGGCCAGCGGCACCACGACCATCACCCGGCGAACATTGTACAATTATCTGGGCACGGCGTTGCTCTACGCCGACCGGCCGGACCTGGCCATCCAAGAGTTTAACCGCGCCAAAGAGATCGCCCCTGATGCCTACACCTGGTCGGGGATCGGCATCGTCTTTATGCTGCGCCGTGAGTGGGCAGAGGCGTTGGAGGCATTCCAGGCGGCCGTGGCGGTGGACCCCTATTCTCCCCTGGGCTATTGTGGGCTGGGGATCATCCGGGCCAGGGAGGGCGATATTTTCCGGGCCATCGCCACCTATCAGCAGGCCATCGCCCTTTGTCCTGATTGGGGGGCGCCCTACGCCCTGCTGGGCATGGCCTATGAGTTGGAAGGCAAGGCTGAGGCGGCGCGCCAGGCCTATCAGGCGGCGGGGTTGCGGGCAGGGCCCAACGCCGGCTTCCATGTGGCCGTTTTGGAGCGCGCCGACGCCGTGCTGCGCAATCCGCCCACGGCGATCCCCACGGCCACGCGGCGGCCTTTGCCCACGCCCACGCCCGTGCCCACCTCGGCCATCTATATCGTGCAAAAGAACGACACTTTGCGCAGCATCGCCGACAAGTTTGGCGTCACGGTGGATGCCATCGTCGAGCTGAACCAGCTCGATGATCCCAACATGCTTGTGGTGGGTCAACGGCTGATCATCCCCCAGAAACGCTGAGATGCGCGCCTGATGCCTTGCCGGCCGGAGGGTTGGGTCGCCGCGAGAGGAGGTTTGCCATGCAGCGCAGCACATGGGCCAAATGGTTAAGCCTGAGCCTGGCGATGTGGTTGGCGGTCGGCGCCCTCCCGGTGGGGGCGGCCGCGCCCTCTTGGAGCTCCGCCGGGCCTTACGGAGGGCGCATCCGCGCCTTGGCCATCTCCCCAGCCTATAGCCAAGACCGCACCGTCTTGGCCGGCGCCGATGCCGGCGGCCTCTTTTTTTCTGCCGATGGCGGGGAGCATTGGCAAAGGGTGGCCGGGCTGCCCACAGAGTTGACGGTCTCTAGCATCGTGGTCTCGCCCGCCTACGGCGAGGATCGCACGTTGTATGTTGCCACCACCTCCGGCGGCATCTTTCGCTCGGCGACGGGCGGCGCCTCGTGGAGCCTGTGGAGCGATGGCCTGGCCTCTTTGGCGGTGGCGCAATTGGCCATCTCGCCCGATTACGCCACGAACCAGACCCTCCTGGCCGCCACGAGCCGGGGGTTGTATCTCAGCGTCAGCGGGGGCAAGGGCTGGAACGCCGTGGGCCCCAGCGTGCATGCCTTTTTCGCCGCTTTGGCGCCCCAAGAGGGGGAGCACTTCACCGCCTTTGGCGGCACGGTGGTGGGGCTGTACATCTCGCGGGATAGCGGGCAGAACTGGGACCTTGCCGCCTTCAACGGCCTGCCCGTCATCGCCATCGCCCTCTCGCCCGCCTATCCCACAGATCGCACCCTGGTGGTGGGCACCCTGAACGGCGCCTACCGCTCCACCGATGGCGGCGCCACCTGGGAGGCGGCCTGGCTGGTGGGCCAGGCTGTGCGGGCCGTCCTCTTTTCGCCCAACTATGCGGCCGATCGCACCCTGTTCCTGGCCGGCGACGAGGGCGTGTATCGTTCCACCGATGGCGGCGGTTCCTGGTCGCGGAGCGAGGAGATCACGGGCGCCGTCCACGCCTTGGCCGCCGCGCCGACCGATGCCAGCGCCCCAGTCCTTTACGCGGGCACGGACCTCTGGGGGGTCATGGTCTCCCATGATGCCGGCGTGACGTGGGTGGCCCAGAACCACGGCATCACCAACCTCGCGTTTCACACGGTAGCCCTCTCGCCCAACTATGGGGAGGACCGCACCATCTATGCCGGCGGGCCTAGCGGCGTCTGGAAATCCACCGACGATGGTCTCTCCTGGCACTTGACGGCGTTGCGCGATCTCGAAGTGCGGGCGTTGCGCTGCTCGCCGCGCTATGGGCGGGATCGCACGGTGTATGCGGCCACCCGCGAGGGGTTGTTCCTCTCCCGTAATGGCGGTAGATCTTGGGAGGCGGCCAACGCGGGCGTGGGTGTGCTGGATGCGGTGGATCTGGCCCTGGGCGCGGAGGGCGAGATGTGGCTGGCCACCTATGGCGGCGGGATCTATTACTCGGCCGATGGCGGCGCCTCGTGGGTGCCGCGCTCGTCGGGGTTGACAACCCTTTATGTGACCTCGCTGGCGTATCTGGTGGAGGATGGCGAGCCCTATCTTTTGGCCGGCACCTGGGGCGGTGGCCTCTTTAGGTCATCCAACGGCGGGGTGACCTGGGTGCGCGCCACCATCGCGCCCACCACGCCCCACATCCGCGCTCTGGTGGGCGCCCCCGGCTACGCCGGCCGCGTCGTCGCCTTTGCCGGGACGACGGCGGGGGTCTATCGCTCGGTGGATCGGGGCCAGGGCTGGAGTTATGTGGGCCTATTGGGGTTGGATATCACCGGTTTGGCCCTGCATCCCCAATATGCCCTGCGGCCGAATTGCTACGTGGGCAGCGCCTCCGGGGTCTATTACTCCACCAACGGCGGCCTCACCTGGCAGCCCCTCAACGAGGGGTTGGGCGATCTGCGCGTGCGCGGGTTGGGCCTGGGGCTGGCAGATGGCACCCCTGTGCTCTTTGCGGCCACCGCCGGCGGCGTGTGGCGCCATGGCGAGCCGCCGCAGCCGCCGCGCTATCCCTTGTATCTGCCGCTGCTCTCCCGCTGATGGCCGAGTTGGCCTCGACATAGGTTGCACGATGCGCCGGTTCAGGTTACAATGCCGGCGGGGGATAATGCATGGGTAAGGCCTTGGCATGGATGCTGTGCCTCCTGGCCGTGTTCTGCTTGGCCTTGGGCGTGGCGGCGGATAGCGGCTCAGGCGGGGATGGGGGATGGATCCTGATCGGCCAGACGCCCGGGGCCGATCTGTCGCCGCGCATCGCCCTCGCCCCCGATGGCCGGGCGGCGCTGGTCTGGAAACATTATCCGGGCCAAGATGAACCTGCCCAGATCCTTTTGGCCCAGGCGCCCCTCTGGCAGCCTGTCGTGGTCACCACGACCATGCCCTCGGCCCTGGAACGTGCCTCCTTTGCCTTGGTCGCTCACGAGCACCTCACCCTTGCCTGGTCCCAGAGCAGCACCCAGACGCTGGCAATCTACCGGTACACTCCTCAAGCCACCCTCGAACGCCTCTGGGAGCAACAAGAGGCCGGCCAACCCTTGGCCCTGGCCCTGGATGCGCAAGGGGGGCTCCACGTGGCCTGGGCGCAAAGGGATGCCATCCACTATCTTGATACCGCGCAGCGCATCACCATCACCTTGCCCCTCACCGCGCATGTCACCGTGGGGGAACTGGCCCTGGGCATCGGGCAGGATCGGTCTCTCCATTTAGCGTGGTCGCTCAAGGCCGAGAATAGCCAGCGGTCGGGCATCTACTATGCGCCGCTGAAGGAGGGCGTGGCTCCTGTGCGGGTCGCTGCCGAAGGGTCCGGCCTCAAGCTGGCCGTTGGCCCTGAGGGGCGGGCGCACCTGGCGTGGCAGGCGGCGGATGGGTTACGGTATAGCAATAGCCAAAATTGGGCCGCTGTGCGCACCGTGGTGCCGGGACGCCTGGACGCCGGCGCTTGGGCGCTGGCCGCCGGCCCCGACGAGCTCGCCCACCTGGTGTGGGTGCAAGAGGGTACCCTCTGGTACGCCTCCTCGGCGGATTGGCGCGCCAGCCGCAAGGTTCTGGGGAAGGTGGGCGGCGTTCTGGGGGTGGATCTCGCCGTGGATGTTCGCGGCCATCCCCGTGTGGTATGGGCGGCTCCGGGGGAGGACGGGGATTGGCAGATCCAATTCCTGGACCTGACCCGGGCCGCTCCGCAACTCCGGGTGGTGTATCCGCTGGGCGGGATGATGCTCACCGCCGCCGGCGAGGCTCGGGTGGAGGCCAACTTGCCGTCCGGCGCGTGGCAAGAGATCGCCTTCTATCTCCAAACCAAGCCTTCCTCCTCCGCGATGGGGGCCTTGCTCCCTCTGGGGGTTGATCGCGATGGTCAAGATGGCTGGCAGGCGCCTTTGCTCCTGACCGGCTTGGACCCCAATGCCCACTACCGGGTGGTGGCCCGTGGGCGCACCCAGGATGGCCAAGGCGCCATCGCCTATGGCGGCTGGTTCACCGTGCAACCGCAGGATCGTCCCTGGGTGTGGCTTCTTGCCCCCGGAGAGGGGGCGCAGCAGGGCAAGTCCTTCCTTTCCGCCCTGGTGCGCAATCCGGAGAATGTGCTGCGCAGTTTGGCCCTCTTTTTGGTGCCCCAGGCGGGCGCGGGGGAGCCCACCGAGGCCCGGGCGGCGTATCTGGGCCCATATGCCCCTCCGGGGCAGGCTTCTTGGCCGGCGGCCCGCTGGCAAAGGCTAGAGTACGACACCCGCGCCCTGCCCGACGGTCGCTACCGTGCCATGCTGGTGGCCCAAGATCGCGCCGGCCGGGAGACCTACAGTTTTTCTGAGCCCTTGGAGCTGGAGAACTCTCTTGCCCCCCGGGTGCAGGTGGTGGCGCCCCACCAGGGCGTGATTCTCTCCGATGTGCTCGAAATTGCTGCCCAAGTGAAACCTATGGCCAGCCCGGTGGAGCGCGTGGATTTCTACCTGGAGCGCGCCCAGCCCCTTTTGGCCACGCGTTATGCGGGGCGCGCCTTCACCCTGGATGTGCCCGAGTCCCTCTGGTTGGGCAGCGATACCGATGGCGCCGACGGCTGGGGCCTGCGCCTCCCCATACGAGAAGAGATGGATGGCGATGCCTGGTACGTGTGCGCCCGGGCGTTCGATGCCCAAGGGCGCGTGGCTTGCGCCCGCTCTGATGGCCCGGTGGCCATCTTGGGCCGGCAGAGGCCCCTATTCTGGGTCTCGCGGCCCGGCGCGGGGCAGGTCTTGCGCGGCCGCGAGCAGGTGCGGGTGGTGGCGTCTCGCGGTGTGGCCTATGTGGCCAGCGTCCGAGCCTACGCCGAGACGCCCGACGGCAGCCTGATCCCTTTGGGCCTCCTCCAGGAGGAGGTGGGGCGCTGGCTGCTGGATTGGGATACCACCGCCCTGCCCGATGGTCCTTATGCCCTGGTCATCGTGAGCGAGGCGGTCAAGGGCTACCGAGGAACTGTGCGGGTGGAGGATCTCACCATCGCCAACGCGGGGACGCCGGTTTACTTTCGCGCACCGGAGCCTGACGCCGTCTTGCGCGGGGCGGTCTCCATCCGGCTGCAAACCCGGAGCGTCATCTCGCCCTCCAGCGAGCTGCGCCTCTACTGCCGCGATACAGCGGGTCAGTTGCGCCTGATCGAGCAGCGTTCCTGGGGGAGCGAGCGACAATGTACCCTGGTGTGGAACACGTTGGACGTGCTGGATGGCGTCTATGAGCTGGTGGCGCTGCTCACCGATGGGCGGGGAGAAACCTCTCGCGCCACGCGCCCCGTGGTGGTGCATAACGCGCTGCCGACGGTCGCCCTGCAAGATTTTCCCGCCGGGGTGCGCCAGCGCGGCGTGGTCCAGGTCCCTTGGACCTGGTCCAGCCCGGTTGGTCGTCCGCTCTCGGCCACCTGGGAGTATAGCCCCGATGGCGGGCGCCACTGGATCGAGGTGGCCCAAGGGGTGACCTCCACTGCGCCATTGCGCTGGAACACTGCCGGCTATCCTGATGGTCCCCAGGGCCTTTTGCGCGTCACCGTGGGCGATGGATTGGCCTACGCCCAGGATGTGAGCGACCCCTTGACCGTCAAAAACGTGAATGAGCGGCCCGTGCTCAGCCTGTTGGCGCCGCAAGCCGGCACGCCCTACGCTGGCCAAGTGCCCATAGCATGGTATGCGGCGGATCCCGACCAGGATGCGCTGCGCATGGATATCGAGTATCGGCGGGGGACGGGAGAATGGGTCACCGTGGCCCGCCAGCTCCCGAACGAGGGCTCCTTCCTTTGGCGCACCGAAGACCTCGCGGCCGGGGATGATTATGAGGTGCGGGTGATCGCACGGGATATCGTCGGCGCCACAGCCGTCGCATCGGTGACCGGGGTCAAGCTGGTGGAGGCAAGGCCGCCCACGGTATACCTCCTCTGGCCCAATGGCCCCGCCCGGCTGGAAAAGGAGGCCCTGATCCTGTGGCACGCCGCCAGCCGCGACGCGCGGCGGTTGCTGATTGACCTCTACTATAGCGATAACGCCGGCCAAACCTGGATCCCCCTGGCCGAGGGGATCCCCAACACCGGCTATTACCAGTGGCAGACGTCCTTCTTGCCTTTTGGTGCCCAGTATCGGGTGCGGGTTGTTGCCAGGGATGGCGTGTTTCGGGCGCAGGCGGAGAGCAGCAATGTGTTCTCCATCGGGCCGGCCATCCCGCCTCAGCCCCGGTTCATCGCCCCTGAGCCTCAGGCGAGCCTGGCCGGCTGGCAGTGGATCCGCTGGGCGGTCTCGGACCCCGAACGGGGCCCGCGCACCGTCAGCTTGGCGGTGCGGGCTGTGGCGGGGGGAGCGTGGCAACCTGTGGCGCGGAACATCCCCGATGATGGCTTTTACCTTTGGGATACGCGGCAACACGCCGATGGCGAGTATGAGCTGCGGCTCACGGTGACCAACACCCTTTCCCTTGGCTCCTCCGAGGTGGTGCGCCCGTGCACCATCAGCAATCACAAGAACCATCCGCCCCAAGGGAACCTTTTGGCCCCTGCCGTCGGCGTCAGGTGGGCGGGGATTCAGGAGGTCGTTTGGCGGGCGTGGGACCTGGATGGCGATCCCATCACGGCCACCCTCTCGCTCAGCGTGGACCGGGGCAACTGGCTCCCCTTGGCCAAGGTAAATGCGCGGCAGGGCTATTACCTCTGGGACACGCGCCGGGCGCCCGGCGGCACAAGTTATCGCTTGCGCCTGGTGGTGGATGATGGCCGCGCCCAGACGGAACTGGTCACTCCGGGCGCCTTTTATCTGCAACGGGAGACCTCCTTGCCCCGCTTCGTCTTCACCTCGCCGGGCCCAGAGGGGCTGCGCCAGGGCAAGATCGTCTCCTGGGTGAGCCAGGGCGCTACCGATGTGTCCCTCTCGCTCTCCTTGGCCCTCAGCCCAGATGGCGGCTCTACATGGCAAGAACTGGCCAAGGGCCTCAAGCCTCAGGGGGAATATACCCTCGATGTGACCCAATGGGAGCTGGGGCGTTCGTACATCCTGCGCTTGCAGGGGCGAAGCGGGGGCGATGTGGTGCAGGCCTTTTCCCCGCCCTTTACCCTGACCTGGCCTGGGAGGGAAGCGCCCTCCCTGGAGTTTGTCGCCCCGGCTCGCGCCGAGCGCTGGTCCGGCACGCGCGAGGTGCGGTGGCGCGCACAACCCCCAGGGAGCGCTTTGCGGATGGATCTGGAGGTGAGCGAGGATGGCGGCCAGACCTGGACCCCCCTCGCCCAAAACGTGGCGCCCACAGGTGGCTTTACCTGGGATACCACCAACCAGGCCAATGGCTTTTATCTTTTGCGTTTGGTGGCCTGGAGCGACTATGGCAAGATCGTGCGCCGGAGCGAACCTTTCTACATCGAGAATCCCCGGCGCAACCCTCCGGTGGTGTCCCTCGTTCAACCCCGTGGCGGCCAGGTGTGGTCGGGGACGCAAGAGGTGCGTTGGCACGCCGAGGACGCCGATGGCGACCAACTGAGCATCAATCTGGCCTATAGCCTCGATGCCGGGGCCACCTGGCACCTCTTTGCCTACGGCGTGGCCAACACCGGGAGCTACATCTGGGATACCACCACCATCCCCAATTGTGAGACGGTCTGGTTGCGCATTTCGGCCAGCGATGGGCAGTTCACCCGCCGCCACCAGAGCCAGGAACCCTTCAAGGTGCTCAACCTCTCCGCCCCGGTGATCCAGCTTTTGTCTCCCCTGGGGGGCGAGGAATGGTTCGGCCAACAGAACATCGTCTGGCGCGCCGCCTCCGAAGGGAACCGGCCGCTGAAGGTGATGGTGGAGCTTTCCATGGACGAGGGCCGCAACTGGCAGGCCTTGGCGACGGACCTTCCCGCCCAAGGAAGCCTGGCTTGGGATACCAGCACGGTGCCGGAAGGGCGCTGCCTCTTGCGCGCCATCGCCTCCGATGGGATGCGCCGGGCCATTGCCCAGGTGGCCGAGCCGGTCACCGTGCGCGGCAACCCCGTGAGTGCCCGCCCCACGCCCTCCGCGGAAGAGCTGCCCCGTTTCTCCTATCCTTAAATAAAAAAGAGCTGGAACTCTGTTCCAGCTCTTGCGTTTCACTTGCGCACCCGTTTGGGCACCAACTTTTTGGCCAGACGCGCATAGGGGATCAGCGGTCCGCCGATCAGTGGCCGGGCGTATGCCAAAAAGGCCTCGGTGACGCCGTTGCCGCGCTCGTTGATGAACTCGCGGGGCAGCATGCGTTCCACGTTGGCCACCTGCTCCAGGGGCGCCAGGCCGGTGGTCACGGCATAGGTGGGCCCGCTCTTGCGCACCAGGGTGATCATCTTGTCCGTCTCGCCCGACAAAGCGGCCTGCACGGCGGCCTTGCCCACCAGGTAGGCCTCGTCGCGGTCCACAGGGGAGATCAACTCGCCGAAGGAACGCTGCAGATACCCCGGCTTGTCGCTGCGGATGGAGGTGCCCAGGGATTCTTTGAGCACCTCGCTGAGGAAATCCACCACGCCGCCCTTGCGCACATGGCCAAAGGCATCCACCTCCACCTTGCCCCGGACCGCGGCGCCAAAACCGTTGCCCTTTTCGTCCTTCAGCCCTTCGCTGACGGCCACCACGCAATATCCCAGGCGGCGGTACCAATAGCGCACATCGTCCACCACCTGCTCCAACGAGACGCCATGTTCGGGCATGTAGATCAACTGGGGCGGATCGTCGGGGCGCTCCTTGGCCAGGGCCGTGGCGGCGGTGAGCCAGCCGGCGTTGCGGCCCATGATCTCCATGAGTTTGATGGGCCCGCTGGAGCCCATGGCCTCGGTGTCATAGCCGGTGTTGCGGATGGCCGCGGCCACAAAGCGCGCCGCGCTGCCAAAGCCGGGGCAATGGTCAGTGATGGCCAGGTCGTTATCCACCGTCTTGGGCACGCCGATGGCATACAGCTCATAGCCCTTCTGGGCGGCGAGCCGGGCGATCTTGTGGGTGGTATCCATGGAATCATTGCCGCCGATATAAAAGAAATAGCGCACCTCGTAGGCCATCAACACTTCCAGAAGCCGCTCGTAATCCTCATCGGTGACCTTGTAGCGCACCGTGCCCAGGGCCGAGGCGGGGGTGTTGCGCAGCGTCTCCAAGGTCTCTGGGGCCTCGGCGCGCAGATCCACAAACTCTTCGTTGAGCACGCCGACGATGCCGTGGAGCATGCCGTAAATATCGCCGATCTCTTGGTGGGCCATGGCCTCCTGCACCACGCCGACCAGGCTGCTGTTGATCACCGCCGTGGGGCCGCCCGATTGACCGACGACGAGGTTTCCTTTCTTGCTCATGACCTGTCCTCCTACTCTTCTTGATGATTCCAAAATTGTACTATATGAGAAGCGCTCTTTTTGTCCAAATGGGCTAGAGCGAGGGTGTTGAGAGAGGTCGTGTAGAGGCCTTG
>DAOTZU010000005.1:0-32394 GCA_034433995.1 Anaerolineae bacterium | reverse complement strand
AACACCTGTGCCCTCGGCCGAAGTGACGCCCACTTGGTGAAAGGATAAATGCCGGTTCCCCAAAACCTGGTAGCAGCCAAAAGGCACGTTGGCGCCCTTCCCGTGACCCGAACCAGGCCCCCGGCAGACGAAATGGGCCATGACCAATTCCTCGGCTTCCACGTTTTTGCCGGCCAGCAACAGGCGGCGGATCTCGGGGAGGACCTTGTGGGCATCTGGGCGGTCTGCATCCTGGGGCGAACCCGACCAAAGCGAACTCTCGTTGAGCACGATACGCTCATCCATCACCCCACCAAAGACCATGGCCCCCAAGCGCCCATTGCCGAGAGGTATCGCTTCTCGGAAGGTCATCGCCGGCGCATCGAACCAGAGCAGCATCGCATCGGCTGGTTCGGCCCCGTTTTTCGGTTCACGCATTGGAAGCTTCCTCCTAAAAACAAACTTGAGCTTGCGCATATCTCCGACAAGCCAAGCCCCGAGCTTTGGGGAGACCCCAGAGCTCAGGGCTTGGCAGCGGCCATGCCGTCAACGCTTATTGGGCAGAACCATCGGCCCGGCTACAGATTATACTGCTTGATGGCCTGATCCACCAGGGGTTGGATCTCGGCGTCCAGGCGCTGCAGCGCCTCCGCCGGCTTGAGCTGGCCGGTCCAGATCGCCTGTTCCGCGCTCTGGATGCGCGTTTGTGCCTCTACGCCGATCATGCCGATCAGGTCGGGATAGTCTTCGGGTCCCGAGTAATCGGCTTCCTGGAGGGTGTTGAGGAACCAAGCGGTGAAGGGCAGTTTGTCCGGAGCGTCCCACTTTTGCTTGGATCGCCAGGGCAACCACGGGGCCACAGAGCCCGTCTCCTTGTAGGCCTTCTCACACACTTCTTCGCTACCGCAGGCCCAATCCACAAAGGCCCAGGCGGCCTCCTTCTCTTTCGAGCCTTTGGGGATGCACATGGTGTGGGTGTAGCCCAGGATCGTCCTTTTGCCGATGGGGCTGGGGACATAGGTCACGCCATAGCGGCCCTCCAGCTTGGGGTTGCCGCTGCGGATGTTGGACACAAACCAGTCGCCGTGACTGGTCGTGATGGCGGTTTTTTCATAGACGAACGGGTTCTGCTTGGCCTGGGTCAGGGCGTCAGACCATGCGGCGATCTTGTCCCAGCCGATCTTTTGGATATAGGCCAGCCGTTTGTTGAGGAACTCCAAGAAGGCCGGCTGGTTATAGCGTACCTGGCGCCGCACCGGGTCGTACCACTCCACCCCAAGGGCTCTGCCCCAATAGTGCAGCGGCTGGTAATCCGTTATGGCGTAGCCCAGGATCTCGATCTGCCCCTTGCTATCGAACTTGGTCAGCTTCTCCCCCACCATCAGCAACTCATCGGGTGTTTTTGGGGGCTTTTCGGGATCCAGGCCAGCCTTCTCCAGCAAGGTCTTGTTCCAGAACATGGCATGGCGCACGCCCGCCTGGAAGTAAGGGATGGCGTAGGTTTTGCCCTTGGCGTCGCACATGTCCCAATAGCCCTTGCTAAAGTTCTCGCGCTTTGATCCCTTGGCGTTTGCCACCTGTTCCGAGAGGTCCAGCAACACGCCCTGGGTGATGAGGGAGCGAAGCCAGAGCCAGAACTGATGGGATACATCGGGGGGCGTGCCGCCCGCGATGGCGACTACGGTCTGTTGCAGGTCTTGGCCTATGGATGTCTCGATTTCGACGTTGGGGTTCTTTTGCATCCACATCTGGGCAACTTCTGCATTCCTCTTGCCATAGTCCCCGCCCCAAGCCACAAAGAAGGTCATCTTGATCTTTCTCGGAGGCGCCGGTGTGGGGGTGACGAGCTGCTGCACGACCTTGGTGACCTCCTTTTCCTTTTCGACGATCTTGGTCACCTCCACCGGCTTTTCCTTTTCCACCACCACCGTCTCTTTGACGACCTTCTCCACGACCTTGGGCTGGCAGGCGGCGAGCAGTGTCCCCATCCCTGCCACGGCACCCCATGTGAGCAGTTGTCGCCGTGTGATATGCGACCGAGAATTACGCTCTTCCATGTTTTCCTCCTACTCCTTTGAAAATGGTCATTCAGCTTTCAGCGATCAGCCGTCGGCTGCTGCCTGGCGCGCGTTGGGCGCGACTCCATCTGCATGGATCCATCATGAGCCGCGGCTCAGCGCAACTCCTTGGGGAATCACCCCACCGTACGTCACACAGATGCCAGTGCACCGACCCACACCGTTCACCAGAGATCCATCACGGTGACATGTTTCCCCCCTTTCTCCCCACGGATCAGCTTCCCCTGCCCTCCCTCACTCCTTCAGCCCTGTGAAGGTGACGCCTTCGATGAAGGTCCTCTGGGTAAAGAAAAAGAGCACGATGACGGGAATGGCGGCCACGGCCGCTCCAACCATCATCCCCGCCCACTCGGAGCGCTCCGGGGTCGTCAGGTAGGAGGTGTCTTGCATCAATTTCAGGCCGAGGGCGAGGGTGTACATCGAGGGCTTCTTGAGGTAGATGAGCGGTCCCATCACGTCGCCCCAGTGGCCCATGAAGGCAAAGAGCGCCACCACGGCCAGGGCGGGCTTGGAGAGGGGCAGGAAGACATGACGAAAGATGCCAAACTCGCGGCAGCCATCCACCCGGGCGGCATCGCCCAGCTCCTCTGGAATGGTGCGAAAGAACTGCACCAGCAGAAAGATGAAATAGGGCGAGCCGAACCACGGCCCCACGGTGAGGGGGTAAAAGGTGCCCAAAAGCCCAATTTTGCGCCAGATGATATAGACTGGGATCATGGTGACCAATCCCGGCAGGAGCATGGTGCTCAGGCAGATGCTAAAGAGCAAGCCGCGTCCCAGCCAACGGATGCGCGAGAAGCTATAGGCCACCAACGAGTTAGAGATCACCGAACCCAGGGCGGCGTTGGCCGAGATGAACAGCGTGTTCTGGAACCAGATGCCAAAGGGATACTGGCGCAGCACCCGGGGCCAGTTATTCAGGACGACCTTCTCCGGCCAGAAGGTAGGCGGAAACTTGATCAGCTCAGCATTTGATTTAAAGCTTGAAAGCAGCAACCAAAGGAACGGCAGGAAAAAAATGGCAGCAAAAATGGTCACCACCAGTTGAAAAAAGACCGCATTGGCGATGCGCCGGGCGCGGGCGGCCTCTTTGTAGCGGCGAAGCTCCTGCGGCGAAAGGACTTGAGTCATCGTTTACTTGGCACCTCCGGCATAGAATACCCAGCGCCCCGAGAGACGGAACATGAGCACCGTCAACGCGCCGGTGATCACCAACAGAATCCAGGCCAAGCTGCAGGCGTAGCCCATGTTCATGCGTTCAAAGGCGACGCGATAGGTATAGAGGGCGTACATGAGGGTCGAATCGGCAGGCCCGCCGGCGGTCATGATGTAGGAGGCAGTGAAGGTCTGAAAAGCGCCGATCAGCCCTGTGACGAGCAAAAAGAACATCGCGGGTGAAATCATCGGCAGGGTGATGTGCCAGAACTTGCGCCAACCCCCTGCGCCGTCGATGGCCGCCGCATCGTAGAGGGACTGCGGTACATCTTGTAAGGCCGCGAGAAGGATGACCATGGTGCCTCCCACGCCCCACCAGCTCATAAAAATCAGCGCGGGCTTGGACCACTTGATGCTGCTTAGGAAGGGGATGGTGGGCAGGCCCAGTGCCCGCAGGGCTATATTGATCAGGCCATACTGCGAGTTCAGCAAGTATAGCCAGAGGATGGCGTTGGCCACCGCCGGCATCAAGGTGGGCAGGTAAAAAATGGTGCGGTAGAGCGGACGCGCCACGATCTCCCGGTTCATCGCCAGCGCCAGGATCAGCGCCAATACCAGACCGGTCGGCACAGAAAGGAAGGCAAAATAGGCCGTGTTGTAGGTGGCGGTTTTAAACAGGCGATCGTTGAACAGCAAGCGATAGTTCTCCAGCCCGGTCCACTGCGGATGGCCCAGGATGGGGTAAAAGGTGAAACTATAATAGAATGAGGCCGCCATGGGATAGACCACAAAGCCCAAGAAACCCAAAATCCATGGCAGGGCAAAGAGCAGCCCGACCGGAATATTGCGCACCTCCGATGGGATATGGCGGCGTAGCGACAGAAATTTGACCTTCAGCCTGATGGCTAACGCTTGTCCAACCATTGCTTTCTCCTGCTGGGATCGTTCCGTGTGCTCTTTGACCGTCACCCTTGGGTTAGGGTGTAGCAGCGTGGACCTTGCCCGCCGTCGGATTCGATCCGACGGGAACTTTTTCCCTGACACCCTCCCTTTGTCCGGCGCGGCGGGATATGTTGTACTGGCTTCCATGATATAGTATAACATGGGAGAGGGTGCTTGTGATCGTTTCTTGGCCTGAATGTGGACAAAGATAGGACATCCCATGGGCAGCGAATGGACCAGTGAAGCGTTGATCCCAGAGGTGCGCAAAGCGCTGCGGCAGCTCTATATCACCGCGGAGCTGCGCAAGAATCCCCTGTGCGCTCTTTTGGGCCTCGATGCCCGCGCCGGTGGAACGGCATTACGGACTGTGCTGCTTGAGGCCATCGAGGCCCTCAAGCCTGCCGCCGGTACCCCCGCCGACGCCCGTCCCTGGCGCTTGTATGAGACCTTACGTTACCTCTATGTGCAGCAGTTCAGCCAGGAAGAGGTGGCTGCTGCCATGGCCATCTCCAGCCGCCAACTCCGCCGGCAGGAGCGGCTTGCGCTGCAGCTTCTGGCCGATCATCTTTGGGCCAGGTTCAAGCTCGCCGAGCGGCAGGGCAGTGAGGCGAGGCTGCCTGTGGAGGATACGGAAGCGTGCGGTTACGAGCAGGAGCTTGCCTGGTTGGAGAGGTCGTTGCCCGCCGAGGTGGCCGATCTGGCCGAGTTCACGCCGGCTGTGCTCACCACGGTTGAGCCCCTGGCGCGGAAATTCGGCGTAGAGTTGACCCCCTTCCAGCCTGTGGATCTGCCCCGCGTCGCCGTGCAACCGGCCGCGGTGCGCCAGGCCCTATTGATGGCCTTGACCGCGGCCATCCGTTCCGCGCCGGGCGGCAAGGTGATCATCGGCGCACAAGCGGGCGAGGGGATGGTGCGGGTCACCGTTCGTCTGATGTGCCTGAGCGGCACAAGGGTAGCACTCGCAGAGGACGTACGGGAAAGCCTGGAGATGGCCCGGCGTCTTGTGGGTCTATCCGGAGGAGATTTACAGGTTACCTCGGCTGAGGCTGGGGCGCCCTTGGCCATCTGTTTGGCCTTGCCCGTGGCGGAGCAGATGGCGGTCTTGGGCATTGACGATAATGCGGACGCGCTGCAGTTATTCCAGCGCTATCTCGCCGGCACTCGCTATCCCTTTGTGGGCGTATCTGATCCGCAGCAAGCTCTAGCCTTAGCTCGTGAGTTGCATCCGGCCATTATTCTGTTGGACATCATGATCCCCGGCGTGGATGGCTGGCAGCTCCTCTCCCATCTGCGCGAACATCCTCACACCCGCGACGTGCCCATCATCGTGTGCTCCATTCTACCCGAGGAGCAGCTTGCCCTTACCCTGGGGGCGGCGGGATTTCTGCGCAAGCCTGTGCAACGAGAGGCGCTGCTCGAGAGCCTGGAGCGGGTCACCCAGGCGCGATATGCAAGGTAAAGCGCTGGGCAGATCTCTTTCCGTCCCGCCCTTTCAGGAGGAGGTTTTGCCCTCGTCGCGCCTTCCCGGTGCCAGGAGCCGGCTGATGCCCTGAATGCACCCCAAGAGCTGGGGGAGCGAAAGACCATCTCGCTGGGTGACGGTCAGCGCATCGGCCACGATGGGATGCCCGCCCGGATCGCGGGCGGAGATAATGATCACCGGAATCTCACGCAGGGCGGGATCCCGGCTGCGCAGCTCTAGAAACTGAAAGCCATCCAGTTCGGGCATGATCAGATCCAGCAGGATTACGTCGGGGTGCTGCGTGCGCGCCAGCTCCAGCGTCTGTTGCCCGCTTGCTGCCAGGAGCACCTGGTAGCCGCGACCGGCCGTGCTCAGCATACGCCAAAAGAGCTGTCGCGCCTCGTCCTCGTCATCGGCGATCAAGATTCTTTTCAGTTTGCGGCCTGCTCTGGCCATGCGCTCCAGCGCACCCAAGAGATCTTCCCGTGAGATCGGCTTGACCAGGTAATCTGCCACGCCCAGCTGGCCGGCGATGCTGCTCGGCTCGGGAACGGCGCAGAGGATGGCCGGCGTGCCTTGGGGGAGACGTCCATCTCCTTTCAAGCGTTGCAGTTCGGCTGCGATGGATGTCTCGTTGATCAGCAGAGCTTGGGCGGGAGTGTGCAGGACATCTTGGAGAGCGGCATCAAGATCAGGAGCTTGCACCACTTCGGCATCGGCGAGATACCGGCGGAGGAGCTGGCCCAGTGCGTTGCCCCTCTCGGCCACCACATAGCGTGATTTCAGTGTCGGCGCTGGCAGGGTGCTGGAGCGTGTCCGCTGATGATACTCCCAATCTCCCTGGAGCCAGGGCAATATGCCAGCATCGGCCACCGGCGGTGGATCGACGGGCAGGGAGAAGAACACCGTTGTGCCCACACCCAGTTGACTTTCTAGCCACATCTTGCCGCCGTGAAGTTCCACAAAACCTTTGCTGATGGATAGCCCCAACCCGGATCCACCGTATCGTCGGTGCAGCGAGGCGTCAAGTTGCTCGAAGGGCCGGAACAAGCGCTCTTGATCCGCAACGGCGATCCCAGGGCCGGTATCGGCCACGCTGACCAGGATTTGTGCGCCCTCCCGCCAGACCCGGACGCGCCCCCCGCCCTTCTCGGTGAACCGACCGGCGTTGGAGAGAAGGTTGAGCACTGCCTCTCTGATACGTGTAGAGTCGCAAAAGACCAAGGGCAGGTCGGGTTCGATCTCCATTTCCAGGCTCAAATGTTTGGATTGGAAAAGGGGACGGACCGCGGCCACGGCTGTCTCGATGATCTCGGCGATGGGGGCGCGCTCTTTGCTCAAGGCCATGTGGCCGGTTTCGATGCGGCTGAGGTCCAGCACATCGTCAATGAGATCCGCAAGATGCTGGCTATTGCGCTGGATCACCGCCAGGTCCGCCAGGAGAGCGGGTGGGATCCGCCGCCCGTAGGCCTCGGGGTTCTTTAGAATCATCTCGGAGAAACCAAGGATCATGTTCAGCGGTGTGCGCAGCTCATGGCTCACATTGGCCACAAATTGCTCCTTGGCCCGGCGGGCCTCTTCGGCGGCCAGCCGCAGACCCTGCACCAGGTGGTTCACGCGGCGGAGTTGCAGGTTGATCTCATCCCGTTCGGCCAGGGCTTGCTTGAGCTGCAAACGCTGGTCGCGAGCTTCCTCCAGTAGCCGGATGCTCTGGCGAGTGCTGACCCATGACCACTCTAGGGCGGTGAGGAGCGGCCGGCGAGAGATCCAGAGCAGCCCCACGGTGATCCACAGGAGAGAGATGGTCACAAGGCGCAAGGCCACATCCGGCGGCACGAGGCTCTCCGGCGCCCACAGAACGAGGGCGGTGCAGCACGCGGCCGCGAGCGTTGCGGCCAACGTGCCGATGAGCAGCGCGGCTAGCCCTACCGCCAGGGCGAGCAGCACAATGGCCGGGCCAACGGCGAGTTGGCTCGTGAACAGCAAATCTGCCCACACCCAGCCGAGCACCAAAAGCCAGGCCGCCGCACGATGGCTAAGGTTCTGCAATAGTAGGCTGCTCACCACTACGATGCAGAGAATCGTGGCTGGTAAAGTGGCTTGCGCCGGCTCCCCCAGCCATCCTGCCGCGCCAAAAAGCGCAAAGGCCGGCACGTATAGGCAGGGCAACACCCATAGGAGAGCTTCACGGTCTATCTCCCGCCGGAGAGACGCAATCTGTTCGCGAGAGGTGCGGGCGGTGGCTGTCGTGGTGGACATCACACAAGCTCCCTTCCGAAACCGAGGACGATCATCCCTGCTGCGCATCTATTATCGTCCGGAAGAGATGTTCGGGCAAGCAGGGGTGCTTGCCCGGGCTAGGCAAATCGGGCAGGGGTAGAGATGCCCGAACCCGATCATGTGGCCGTGCCCGCGCCGACTGCTCCCGACAGATCAAGTGCGCCAAAGCTACGCCGTTCTTTATATTCTTTTCGGCCACCCTTGCACCGCGTTCCATGGTCTGTTATACTCAAGGCAAACCGGCCTATTCTTGGAACGCCAGCTACTGGCCGGCCCATGTTGGCTGGCGCGAGCTACCTGGCAGGCGGCGCTCCAGCTGGCAGCGCCGAGGAGGGAAAACTATGGTCTACAAGCGCTATTTTGCCGAGCAATTGAGCGAGCATCTCTTTGTGGTGGGCCAGGAACCCGCCTTGGGCGGCCTGGAGGTCAGCGATTGCCATGTCTATCTCATCGTGGGCCCTTCCTCGGCATTGGCGGTGGACGCGGGCGGCGGCGGGGCATGGCCCTTCGTCCGCGCTGTGGCCGAGCGCTACGGCTGGGCCGACAAAATCATCAGCCATGTGCTGGTGACCCACGGCCACGGCGACCACGCCCGTGGCCTCACCGCCTTTGAGGCCCAGGGGGCGCTGACGGTCTGCTCCGCCTACACCGCCGATCACCTGGATTCTCTGGAGGATGCCGACGTCATCTTTGAGCGCGATGGGGCGCTGGAGTTGGGCGAATTCACCGTCCAGGCGGTGCTCACCCCAGGCCACACGCCGGGTTGTACCAGCTATCGTTTAGAGGTGGACGGAAAACTGTGTCTTTTTACCGGCGACCTCATCCAGGCCGATGGCGGCCTGGGCTGGAGCGGCAGCGAGGGCTTTAGCCAGGAGCAGGTGCTGCAGAGCCTGAAGAAGCTGGCCGCCATGCCCGCGCCCGATTGGCTCCTCACCGGCCACAGCGTGGTGGTGGGCGGGATGGAGGTGTTGCGCAAGGGGATCTCTTATGGCGAAAAGGGACAATGGCTCCCCTGGACGGACAAGGCTCCGCGGATGCCGTGATCTGCCATAACAAACGGTCGCTTGTGGCGTTAGGATGTGGTATAATAGATAAGAAGCATTCCCATGCCTTTTGTTAGGCTCCCCGGATGGGTGACAGAAAAACGGGTGCTTTGTAAGGAGGTCTCCAAGGCTATGACGTGAATTATCCGCCGCCTGCCTGAACCAGGGCCGGAACCTGGGCGGTAGACTATTGAAGAGTATTGGCTCAGGCTGCGGAGCTCCCAAGCCAAACGCTTGGGCCGCGCCCAGGTGCCTTGCAAGAGGAGGTTCCCATGAACACGCAACGGTTGCCGAGACTCTCGCGGCGGCGAGTCCTCTTGATGGCCGGGGTGTTGGGCTGGCTGTTGGCGGCCTGCGGGCGGCGGCGCGCGGCGCGCCTGATCCCGACAAGCACGCCCGAGCCCACCCCGCCTCCACCCACCGCTTCACCCCAACCTTCGTCCACCGCCTCACCGCAACCTTCGCCCACCACTGCACCCAGCGCCACATCCGTCCCACCCACCACTACCCCTCTGCCGCCCTCTCGCACACCCACCCTAACCGCGCGCCCCACCGCCAGTGCCACACCTCGGCCCACGGCCAGCCCCACACCCGCCGATAAATATGCCGATCTCGTGTTGCTCAATGGCAAAGTGGTCACCATGGACTCCGCCGGGAGCAGCGCTCAGGCGGTGGCCATCAAGGATGGGCTAATCCAGGCCGTGGGCAACACCGCCACGGTGCGCGCCCTGGCCGGCCCCAAGACCAAGGTGTTGGATGTGCGGGGCCAGACCATCACGCCGGGGATGATCGATCCCCATAACCATATGCAGGTCATGGGGCAGATGAACAACTTTTACCAGGCCTTTTTGCCGCCGGAGGTCAAGAGCCTGGCCGATTTGCGCGCCAAATTGGCCGAGGTGGTGGCCAAGACGCCCCAGGGGGAATGGATCAAGGGCTATTACCTGGCCCTGACCGATGGGCGGATGCCCAATCGCCAGGATTTGGATCCCGTCTCGCCCAATCATCCGGTGTGGATGATGCAGCAGGGCGGGCATTATGGCTCGGCGAACAGCGCCGCGCTCAAGTTGGCCAACATCACAGCCAAGACGCCCAACCCGGAGGGCGGCCTGATCGAGCGCGACGCCAAAGGCGAGCCCACGGGCGTCTTTTACAACCACCGTGCGATGGATCTCCTGCGGCGATACATCCCGCCCGTCACGCCGGAGATGGTGCGGGAGTACATCCTCTCCAGCTTGCCCCTTTTTGCCGCTTGCGGGGTGACCAGCTTCCAGGATAACAACGTCCGCGGCACCGATTGGATCAAGATCTACATGGATTTGGGCCGCTCCGGCCAGATGATGTTGCGCGGAGACGTCTACTATACGCTGGAATGGCCCTCCGACCTCGACCGCGCCCTGCAATTGGCCAAGGAATATGGCAGCCCCAGCCCCACGGACCACCTGGTCCGCTTCGCCGGTTTCAAGTTCCTCATTGATGGCCAGGCGCAGATGGCCTTCTGCCACCAGCCCCACAACGGCACGCGCTGGGACGTCTCTACCTGGGAGGCCAAGAGCTACAAGAAGGCCATGCGCGCCCTGCAAGAGACGGGCTTGCAGGTCTGCGTGCACTGCATCGGTGACGCGGCCACGGACTTGACCCTGGATGCCTATGAAGAGGCCATGAACGCCTTCCCTCGTTCCGATCCGCGCCACCGCATCGAGCATTGCATCCTGTGCACACCCCAGTCCGTCAAACGGATGAAGGATCTGGGGGTGGTGGTGAGCACCCAGCCCCAGTTCATCCGTCTGGGGGGTGATCTGTGGCGCAACCTCTTTGGCGAGGAGCGGGCCAAACGCTGTGTCGTCACCCGCGATTGGCTGGAGAGCGGCGTGCACCTGGCCCTCGGCTCCGACGCCCCTACGACGCCCTGGTACAATCCTCAGATCACCCTGGCGGGTGCGGTGAACCGCATGACCCTCTCCAACCAGACTTTTCAGCCGAGCCAGTGCCTGACCATTCAAGAGGCGCTCTATGCCCACACCATGGGCGCCGCCTACGCGGCCCATGCGGAAAAGACCCGCGGCTCCATCGAAGTGGGTAAACTGGCCGATCTCGCGGTGTGGGGCGAGGATCCCCTCACCACTCCATCCAAACAACTGGCCCAGATTGCTGTGGTCATGACCCTGGTGGGCGGCAAGATCGTCTATCAGGCTTAGAAGGGATGGGGCAGATATTCTTGGATTGGATAGAGATGGTAAGTTGTAGAAAAAATCCGTTGCGAGCTATGGCAAAATGTAGTATAATGGTTCATGAAAGTGTAGGCGGCGTGAGCCCGCGAGCTCACGCCCGTAGTTGGCTCTTACTACGAAGACACGGAGGGCACAGTTTTTATTCTTTGCTCAGTGTTCTCCGTGTCTCCGTGGTAAATAGTATGGTTCCTTACCACGGAGACAGAGATGAGGCCATAGAGTATCTCTATGCGCCTGTATCCTTTCGCTCTGTGCTCCGTGCCGCGTAGAGAGGAGGTCGTTTCCACCACAACTACCTCAAACATTATCCATCAGACGTCCGTATGCAGGGCTGGAACCTGGACGGGAGGCCACGCGCGTGTAAGGCTTTCCCTCACGGGATACAGGGATGGCCTCGGCATCCCAATTTCATCGCTGCAGGTAAAAATGCGCCTGCACATGTTCAGGCGCCTAGTCCAGCGGTTATGTGCCAAGGCTGGTAACCCAAGGCTGACCGCTGGTTGCGAGGGAGGTTATCATGGATGCGCGCTGGCTCCGGAGAATTTCGCGGCGAAACATACTCAAGGCGGGTGGGCTGATCGTGGCAACCATCGGCTTGCAGCGCATGGCCAACAGGTTGCCTCACATTGCAGCGCAGCCACGTTCTGGTGGTGGCCCCACCCTCGCGGCATCGCTGGCTACGGATGGTCCCCCTGATCTCATCCTCAAGAACGGCCAGGTCTATACCATGGATGCGGCCGATACCATGGCCCAGGCCATTGCCATCAAGAACGGGCGCATCCAGGCTGTTGCTAGCGATCAAGAAATCGTTGCCCTGGCCGCTCCCACCACCCAAATCATAGACGTCGGCGGGCGGGTGGTCACTCCTGGCTTTATTGATCCCCACCTGCATTTTCGGGCCTGGGGGCTGCAGAATCAGTACTATGTCCCCTTCTTGCCTCCGGCTGTGCGCGATACCGCTACCCTGCGCGCCGCGTTGCAGGATGTGGTGGCCGCCACACCGGCCGGCGAGTGGATCCTCGGCTACTACTTGGTCATGGCCGATAAGCCCATCTTTACCAAGGAGGATCTGGACCCCGTCTCGCCGAACCACCCGGTGTTTATCATGCACATCGGTGGCCACTGGGGCACCGCCAATAGTGCCGCCCTGGCCGTCGCCGGGGTCACTGCCGCCACCCCCAGCCCCCAAGGCGGCATCATCGAAAAGGGACCCGATGGCGAGCCGACCGGCGTCTTCTATAACCATCGCGCTATGGATGTGGTGCGCAGCTATGCCCCGCCGATCACCTACGAGATGGTCAAGAGCTCTATTCTTGCCACTCAGACTCTGCTGGCAGCTTGTGGGGTGACCAGTTTCCAAGATAACAACATCCGCGAATTGGAGCATATCCAGGCCTATCAAGATTTAACCCAAGACGGCAGGCTCTTTTTGCGGAACACGTTGTACCTTACCTTGGAATGGCCGGCCGACGCGAGCAAGATCTCCCAAGTGCAGCGGATCAACAACGAGGTCACGCGCTTTGCCGGTTTCAAGTTCCTCATTGATGGCCAAGGCCCCACGGCCTACTGCTATGAGCCGCACAACGGCACCGAATGGCGCATGCCCACTTGGGAACCGAACATGTTCAAGCAGGCCATCGCCCAACTGCACAACACCGGGTTGCAGATTTGCGTCCACTGCATCGGCGATGCGGCCGCAGACCTGGTCCTGGAAGCCTATGAGGGGGCCATGAACGCCAATCCGCGCTCTGACCCACGCCACCGCCTGGAGCACGTCATCCTGACCAAGCCTCATACGACCCAGAAGATCAAGGATCTCGGCGTGGTCGTCAGCACCAACCCTGCTTTTGTCTACCTCTTTGGCGATGGCTGGGAGAACATCTTTGGCAGCGCACGGATGGAACGCATCATGGTCATCAAAGAATGGCTGCAAGCTGGCATTCATGTGACCATCGGTTCCGATGCGCCCTCTACGCCCTTCTACACGCCCCAGGCGACGTTGGCAGGGGCCTGCACGCGCCAGACCTATTCTCAGCGGGTGCTCGGCATCGAACACAGGCTGACCTTGGCGGAAGCACTGCGCGCCCACACCATCGAAGCTGCCTATGCCGCCCACGAGGAGGGCGTCAAAGGGTCATTGGAGCCGACCAAATTCGCCGATATCGTGGTCTGGGCACAAGATCCCGCCACCATGACCATGCCGCAGTTGTTCCAAACCACCACCGTCTATATGACTTTGGTGGGCGGCAAGATCGTCTATCCTCAATCCTATGCCTTCGTCCCCTTTGCCAGGCGTTGATCCAGGCATGGCTTGAGACTTGGCACCGGCCCCAAGCGGCAGCGCCGGCCGATCCGGCCGGCGCTGCCCCATGGCGAAAACAAAGCGGCCCGAATGCAAGGACGCCAAGACCATCCTGGGGCGTGCTTTTTGTTGTCCCGTTTGCCAGCCTCCTGCACCATGGGTACAATACGGGCAAACTTGCAGGAGGATCAGCATGGCGCGCTTACCTATCGCTCTTCAGCTTTATTCCGTGCGGCACGAATGTGAAAAAGACCTGCCCGGCACGTTGCGTGCCGTCGCCGAGATGGGTTACGAAGGGGTCGAGTTCGCCGGCTTTTATGGACGCACGGCCCAGGAGCTGAAACGGCTGCTGGACGAGGTGGGCCTGCCCTGTGTGGGCAGCCACACCCCATGGGCCGCTTTGCAGGGGGATGCCCTGGCCCAGACGGTGGAGTTTAACCGCATCTTGGGCAACCGTTTTCTGATCGTGCCCGGCCTGCCCAAGGAGCGCACTGCCACCCGTGCTGCCTGGCTGGAGACGGCAGAGATGTTCAACACCCTGGCCGCCCAATTGGCGCCTGAGGGAATGCGCATCGGTTACCACAACCACTTTCACGAATTCACCCCGCTGGAAGGCGAGCTCCCCTGGGATACTTTTTTCGGCCACACCCGCCAGGATGTGATCATGCAGTTGGATACCGGCAACGCCGTCCACGGCGGCGGCGACCCGGCCACGTTTCTGCGCCGCTACCCGGGTCGCGCCCTCTCGGTGCACCTCAAGGAGCACTCGGCCAGCTACGATACTGCCTTGATCGGGGAAGGGGAGATCCGCTGGCAGGAGATTTTTGAGCTCTGTGAGACGGTGGGCGGAACTCAAGTCTATGTTGTGGAACAGGAGAGCTATCGCCTGCCGCCGCTGGAGTGCGTCGCACAGTGCCTGCAAAACCTGCGGAAGATGGGCAAATAATCCATTAAGATGGGCGCCGTGGCCCAAGGTTGGCTGAGCTATCAGCTCACCGATTCGGCCTTTGCCTTGGGCTGGGGGAGCGCGGGCTGGAGCCTTGCCAGCTTGGTACTCTCCCTGTGCGGTGGCGCCCTCACCTTTGTCTGGGGCGTTTAAACACTTTTGGAGGAGCACCATGACCAAACCCATCGCTATCGGCATCTGTCTCAGTCCGGACAAGGTGGCGCAACTGGCGCCGGGATTCGACTATGTGGAGCTGGCCTTGGCCGCCACGCTTAACCCCTTGGCCGATGATGCGGCCTATGCCCCCCAGCAGCCGGTTCTGGCCGCTTTGCGCCCACCGGTACGGGCGTTCAACATCTTTGTGCCGCGGGAGGTCAAGGTCGTCGGCCCGGAGGTGGATTGGGCCTTGGTGGAGCGCTACGTGGAGCGCGCCCTGCGTCGCGCCGCCAGCCTGGGCGCCGATGTGATCGTGTTTGGCAGCGGCGGCGCCCGGCGCGTGCCGGAGGATTACCCCACGGCCCTGGCCTGGGGACAACTGGTGCGCTTTCTCAATCTCTGCGCCGATTACGCCGCCAACCAGGCCATCACCATCGCCATCGAGCCCCTGAACAAAGGGGAATGCAACATTGTCAACAGCTATCTGGAGGGCGTGCAGCTGGCTAAGGACGTAGAGCGCCGGGAGGTACGGGTCTTGGCCGATATTTACCATTTCATGATGGAGGGCGAGCCGGTGGACGATATCGCCAAGGAGCCGGAATGGCTGGCCCACGTCCACCTCTCGGATACCGACCGCTATTGGCCGGGGAGCGGCACCTATCCTCTGGAGCGCTTGTTCGCCATCCTCAAAGAACTGAACTATCAGGGCATGGCCTCCATCGAATGCCGCTGGGGCCCGGATTTCACCGAGGAGACGGCGCGCTCCCTCCGGTTTCTGCGGGGCTTGGCCGAGGGGTGAGCGCAGCGCGACCTGGGGATTTGCTTTCTCGGCACCGTGGGGCTATAGTAGGTGCAGTACGCACCCGGATACTGCATCCCTGGTCGTTGTACTCCCTTGGAACCTCATAGCACGTCGTCGCCTTGGGCTGCGTGAGCGCGGGCGCCACCCGAAGCTTGTGTCGGCCGCGGGGCGGGCGGCCGCACATGGTGTCGGCGAAAGGAGGCCGGGAAATGCCAGGGTATATCGTCTTGGGCAAGTACGAGGACAAGTTCGCCCAGGTGGTGGCCAAGCTGCCCTAACTGAGGTAGTTCCGCGCTCGCGCGCCCCTGCGATTCTTGGCAGAAAGGAAGGTGGGCCTTTGCCTCTGCTCCACCGTTTATCTCGTCGCCGGGTTCTGGGCTGGCTGGGACTGGCGGCCGGCTTGGCGCTCGCCGGTTGCCGCGGCCTGGCCCTGCCCACTAAAACCCTCATTCCCAAGGAGACCCCGACCGTGGATACGAGCAATAAGCAGATCCTCTACGTCGCCCCCAACGGGGACGATGCCTGGTCCGGAAGTTTGCCCAAGCCCAATGCGAACAAGACCGACGGCCCCCTGGCCACCTTGAACCGGGCCAAGGCCATGGTCCGCGAATGGGTCAAGGCCGGGCTGACCCAGGACGTGGTCGTCATGATCCGCCAAGGCACCTATTATCTGGGCGATGGTCTCTTTTTCGGCCCGGAGGAGGGCGGCACCGCCGAGCATAGCGTCACCTACATGAGCTATCCCGGCGAGGAGGCCACTTTGGTGGGCGGCAGGCGGCTCACCGCCTGGACCCAGCGCCCCGATGGCAGCTACGAGGCCGATCTCGCCGGCGACCGCCCCAACCAACTCTTTGAGAATGGCCAACGCATGACGGCCGCGCGCCTGCCCAAGACGGGCTATTTCCGCGTCAAGGAGCCGGTCAGCAGCCTCAATTGGGCCTTCAAGTATGACCCCAAGGACCTGGCCCTTCAGGATTGGGATCTGACCGATGCCCGGATCTCCATCTGGCCGCAATACAACTGGTTCAACTGGACCCGTTTGCTCCTCAACGCCAAGCCGGAGGAGCAGACCATCATCCTGGCCCCCGGCGAGGGGTACAAGATCACCGCCGGCAACCGCTATTTCATCGAAAACGTCATCAACCTCCTCACCGAGCCAGGGGAGTGCCAGATCAGCCCCACCAAAGGCAAAATCTATTGCCGTCCACGCAAGACGCCCATCCAAGACCAAGAGTTGGTCATCGCCACGGCCCGCAACCTGATCCGCCTCCAGGGCCAGGCGGGGAGCCAACCGGTGCGCAATCTGCACTTTGTGGGGCTCAACCTCAGCATCGCGGCCGGCGATGTGGTGCAGGTGAACGCCGCCGAGGATTGCTCCGTGCGCTATTGCAAGATCGAGAACGGCGGCGAGAACGGCGTGGCCATCTTGGGCCACAGCCGGCGCATCACCATCTATGGCAATCTGATCAAGGAGCATGGCTATTGTGGCGTTTTGATGGAGGGCCTTGCCTGGGGCCAGCCCGATGTGAACGGCGAGCACCTGGTGGAGAACAACCACATTCACCATTGCGGGCGGCTGGTGGGCCATGGCGCGGGGGTGTATATCTGGCAGAGTGGCCATAACAAGGTGCTCCACAACCATATCCACCACACGCCGCGCTATGGCACCACCATCAAGGGGATCCACATCCACGCCCTCAAGGAGATCCTGCCCAAGGCCACCTGGGAGGAGCGCTACCAGTACGTGCACTCTAACGGCAACCTGATCGCCTATAACGATATCCATCACGCCAACCTGGATAGCCAGGATACGGGGGCGATGGAATCGTGGGGCTGCGGCAGGGATAACGTCTATGACCACAACCTGGTGCACGATTCCGGCAACACCGAGTTCGACCTGCAAAGCGGCATGTACCTGGATGATGCCACCGACTGGATGACGGTGACCAACAACATCATCTGGGGCATCGTGGGCACCACCCGCAACCAGTGCATCTTTACCAAGGGCCTGGGCAACAAGTTCCACAACAACATCCTCATCGTCAGCCCGGCCTGCTCCAGCGGCATCGCTTCGTTTTTCATGGCCGACCTGCCCTGCAAGGACCACGACTATTCTCGCAACATCATCTATATCGAGGCCAGGGATGCCGGGGTGTACAATTTCATGAACTGGGCCGATGACCGGGTGGCCATCTCTGATTACAATGTCTTTTATAACCCCAAGGGCGAGGTGCGCATCCTGGGCGGGCCCGGCAACGGGCCGCTGAGCCAGTGGAGGGCGCTGCAGAACAAGAAATACGACCAGCACTCGGTGGAGGCCGATCCGCTCTTTGTGGATCCGGAACACCACAATTACCATCTTCGGCCGGATTCGCCCGCCCTGAAGCTGGGTTTCGTGGATATCGACACCTCCACCATCGGCCTGAAGGATGACTTTCCCCCGCGCTTTGAGCGGGAATAAAGCCATCGCGCTAACAAGCTGAGGAGCGGAACTACGGTTGCCCGCTCCTCATTTCTTGTCATCATATGAAGGGGTGATGCCATGCCAGAGAAAACGAAACCACAAAAAGCCGACCTCTTTGCCCAGATCGCCGGGCGCGAGCGCCGCGCCACCGATCCCCAACCGGTGAGCCTGCGCCGGGAGGAGCTGGTGCAGCCGCTCCCGCCGGAGCTCCCGGAGGTGGTCCTCCCCAGCGACGCCAGCGACCCCGCCGCGGCCTTCAAGCCGCTGCCCAAACTGGATACGCCGGCCAAACTGCAACGGGAGCTGGCTCGCCAGCGCCGCCTCCACGAGCCTTTCTTGCGCAACCTGGCACCTGTGCCCCAGCCTACCCGCATCACCTTGCCTTTGGCAGAGTTCGACTGGCGGGTGGAGACCCCCGCCGACCGGGCTGACCTGGCCCTGCCCCTCAGCGGCGCCGGCGAATGGCAGCGGGTGCGCATTCCCCATTATGGGGGGCCGTTGGGCCGCGCCGTCACCTACTATCGCACCACGTGCCAGGTCTCCCCAGAGATGCTGGCCAAAGGTTCCCTCTGGGTCTGCTTCAAAGGGGTGGATTACAAAGCCCACGTCTTTTTCAATGGTTCCTACCTGGGCTCCCACGAGGGGTTCTTTGCTCCCTTTGCCTTTGACGCCACCGCCGTGGCCCGAGTGGGCGAGAACACCCTCTTGGTCAAAGTGGAGAACGATGCCATCTGCATGGGCAACGACTCGTGGGGCGAGGATGGTCACCTTTACGAGGGGGACAAGATCTATGCCGCCACCGGCCCCGGCTACGACGACCCCCAAGTGGGCTGGCACCACTGCCCGCCGGGGATGGGCATCTATCAGGATGTCTATTTGGAGGCCCGCGCGCCCATCCATATCCATGATATTTTCGTGCGCCCTCTTTTGGAGGAGCGCCGCGCCGAGGCCTGGGTGGAGGTCTATAGCTGCCATCTCTTGCGCCAAGAGATCGCCATCGAGCTCTCGGTCTTCGGCCAAAACTTTCGCCAGACCCTCTTCCGCGACCAGCCGTACACCCTTCCGGGCCCCGTTGGCCCCACCCTCAACTATTTCCGCCTGCCCTTCGATGTGCCCGAGCCGCGGGTCTGGGAACCGGAGACCCCTTGGCTTTACCAGGCTCAGGTGAAGGTCTTGGATAAAGAGGGCCACGTGCTTGATGTGGCCACGCGCCAGTTCGGCATGCGCTCCTTCCGCATGGAAGACAAGGAGGAACCCAAGGGCCGCCTGTACCTCAACGGGCGGCAGATCCGCCTGCGGGGCTCTAACACCATGGGGCACGAGCAACAGTGCGTGATGAAAAAGGATTGGGATCAGCTCCGCGATGACATCCTTTTGCTCAAAATCTGCCGGCTGAACTTTTTGCGGCTCACCCAGCGTCCCGTCCAGCCTGAGGTCTATGACTTTTGTGACCGCCTGGGGATGATGACCCAGACCGACCTGCCCCTCTTTGGCGTTCTGCGGCGCAACCAATTCGCCGAGGCCGTGCGTCAGGCCGGCGAGATGGAGCGCCTGGTGCGCTCGCATCCGTGCAACATCATGGTCACCTACATCAACGAGCCCTTCCCCGTCGCTTGGGGGCGCGCCCATCGCCATCTCTTGCGCCACGAGCTAGAGAGCTTTTTCCTCGCCGCCGACCAGGCCGTGCATCTGGCCAACCCCGACCGGGTGATCAAGGCCGTGGACGGCGATTACGATCCCCCCGGCCCTGGCCTGCCGGATAACCATTGTTACTGCGGCTGGTACAACGGCCATGGGGTAGATCTGGGGAAGCTCCACAAGGGGTATTGGCAAAAGGTCAAGCCGGGTTGGCTTTACGGTTGCGGGGAGTTTGGCGCTGAGGGACTGGATCCGGTGGAGGTGATGCGCAAATACTATCCCCCCAGTTGGCTCCCTCAAACGCCCGAGGAGGAGGCCACCTGGACCCCCGACCGCATCATCGGCGCCCAGACGGGCCGGTTCCATTACATGTGGTTCGATACGCAACACACCCTGGCCGATTGGGTGGCCGCCAGCCAAGCCCACCAGGCCTGGGTCACCCGGCTGATGGCCGAGGCCTTGCGCCGAGATGCTCGCCTCACCTCCATGGCCATTCATCTCTCCATCGACGCTTTTCCCGCCGGCTGGATGAAGACCATCATGGACGTGGATCGCCAGCCCAAGCTGGCCTATTTCGCCTACCGCGAGGCCTTGGCGCCGCTCATGGCCAACCTGCGGAGCGATCGTTATCATTTCTTGGCCGGCGAGCCGCTGAACCTGGAGGTTTGGATTTGCAATGACCTGGATCGAACCCTGGAGGGTGCCCGCTTGCGCTACCAGCTGGAGCTGGGCGGCAAGGTCATCTTTGCCCAACAAGCGCCGGCCACGGTGCCCCGCTGCAGCAGCGCGTTCCAAGGTTTCTGGCGGACGCCCGCGCCCCAGGTGACGCGCCGTTCCAGCCTCACGGCGCGCCTGGCCCTGGTGGATGCCCAAGGCGTCGTGCTCCACGACACATCTTTGGATTTGGAGGTCTGGCCCAGCCCGGCGCCTTTGCCGCCCCGCAAGGCCCTCGTGGTCGGAAGCGAAAATGGCCCGGCGGCCCGCTTGGCCCGGGAGCTTGGGCTGCAGCCCTTGCCCTGGAGCGCGCTGGAGGCCGATATCTCGAGCCCCATTCTGGTGGACGATCCGGCGGCCTTCGCCGACCGGCGCGGGGAGATCATGGCGGCCATCAACCGGGGGGCCACGGCCGTTTTGCTGGCCTTCCCCGCCGGCGAATACGAGCTGGCCGGGCAGATGGTCAAGGTCATCCCCTGCGGGATGAACCCACGACATTTCGTCTCCCGCGCCACGGGGCATCCGCTGGTGGCGGGGTTCCGACCCAACGATTTCCGCTTTTGGTACGACGCGGACGCGGGGTATGTCACCCCCATCTTGGCCACCACCTTCACCGCCGAAAGCTGGCGGCCGATCCTGACCAGCGGCAACGGCGATTGGTCCAGTGGCTGGGGCCCGGCCCTGGCCGCGGCGGAAAAGGCCCTCGGTCGTGGCACGTTGCGCCTGTGCCAGGTGGCCCTGGCCGGCAGGGTGCAGCATAACCCTGTGGTGCTGCTCTTTGCCCGGCGGCTCTTGGGCTTGGAATGAGGAGAAAAGAGGCGATCCTGCCCGCTGCTCTGCTTTGGAAGGCGGGCAGGATCAAAATCATCTCGCTTCCACGCTCAGCAACATCGCTTCACCTCCTCCATGCTTTAGGGGAGACGGGGGAACGCCGGACAGGCCGGCGTCCCCGAGATCACAACTTGTAGCCGATGGTGCGCAGGAAGCGCTTGCGCCAGGCGATCCCTTCCTGGTTCTCCACCCCTTGGGGCGGAAGGCCATCGATCACCCCCAGGATCCCCCGCCCTTGGTCACTTTCGGCGATGACCACCTGGGTGGGGTTGGCCGTGGCGCAATAGATGCGGCAAACCTCCGGCAGCGCCTTGATGGCGTTGAGCACGTTGATGGGGTAGTATCCCTCGCCCAAAAAGACGATGAAGGAATGTCCCGCCCCGATGGCCAGAGCGTTCTTGGTGGCCAGCTCGATCAGGGCGTCATCGGTGCCGCTGGTGCGCACCAAGCAGGCCCCCGAGGCCTCGCAGAACGCCAGGCCAAAGTGAATGCCCGGCACCGCGCTCACCAGCGCTTCGTGCATGTCCTCAACGGTCTTGATGAAATGGCTCTGCCCCAGGATAAAGTTAAGGTTCTCCGGCTTTTCAATGGCGACCAGTTTCAGCTCCATGTTCACCTCCTCAGCGCCTTGCCCACGCTAAAAGCCTGGCCCAAGCGTTCGCCCAGCTTGAAATAGAACCCATCGGGGGTAAAGATCAGCGGATCCAGCAGGCGGGCGTCGATCTCCTTGCCGTCGGCCAAGGCCTCTTCATCCACATGGGTCTCCACGATCTCGGCCAGGAAGAACGAGCTCTCTCCCGCCTCCACCTGGCGCACCACGCGGCATTCGAAATTCAACGGACACTCGGCGATGATGGGCGAGGAGATTTGGCTGGAGGGCAATAGGGTAAAGCCACAGGTGGCGGCCTTGTGGGGATCCTTTCTGCCGCTGACGATGCCACAATAATCCGCCTGCACGAATTGCCCGCTGCGGGGGATGTTCACCGTGAAATTCCCCTCGCGCTCGATAAAGGGCGTGGAATAGTGGCTGCGAGCGATATCCAACGCCATCATCGGCGGCTCGCCGCCCACGATCCCGCCCCAGGCGATGGTGAGGATGTTGGCGCTGTTTTCTCCGGTCTTGACCGCCACCAACAGCGCCGGCATGGGAAACAGGTGCGTCGTCGGACCCAAGCGTTTCTTGGCCATGGGATCTCTCTCCTTCAGGGGATTTCGATGCCGATGATCTCGGCCGGGTTGTGCAAGAGCATGTCCTCGGCCAGCTCCAGAGCATCATCCAAGGTGAAAGGCTCCATGTTCGGGTGGATCAGGCTGCGCTCCATGCGCTCGGCCAGAGCCAGGGCCAACTCGAATTTGTACATACGGAATTTGGGCAAGATGAACTCCAAATAATAGGCGTCGGAGAAGTAGCCGATGAGCTTGTTGCGCGGCACGGCGTCGATGCGGCGGCGAATCTCCCGGGCGATGTCGGTGGGCTGGTTGGAATACCACCAGTGCCCGGAAGGGTATACGTTGTGGCGGATCCAAGCCGCCGCGGTCAGTTCCAAGCCGGTGGTATCGGCCAACACCGCCGTGGGGAAGCGCACGTCGGGGTAGGCGTTCAGCAAATAGTCATAGCCCCGCATGGAGTTGACCGAATCGAACAGGTCCTGTCCCGAGGGCACGCCCTGGGCGTAGACATCCCGATTGACGCCGATCATCAAATGGAAGGGCTTGCCATGCCGTCGGCAGGCGTCGCACAGGCGGCACATGGCATAGGCGCCCCAGGCGTCCCGCTCGAAATCGTCCAGGTCGCCGCCGGTGATCATCTTGTCCAAGATGCGCTGCGCGTCCTCCTCGGCCACGTAAAAGGTCTGAAAGTTAGCCGGGATGGACATGGCCACATACCCCAGCCCGTGGGCCATGAATTTTTCCATGGTCTTGGCGATGGCGGCCACGAAATCGCCGGTGGTGCGCAGGGGCCGCCCCAAGAAGGCTCCCAGCTTCTCCCGCTCGGCCGGACGATCCAACCAAAGGACGAACGGCTCGGCGCGCAAACAGGGGGTGTAGAAGGAGGTATCCAACCCCTCCAGGTCGTCGTCGTACTGATTGGTGAGAAAGACCCGCACGATGTTGGCTTGGGCGATCAGCTCCTCGCGCCATTCGGGGCGGCCCATCACCTCCACCGAGCGATCGTAGATAAACTGCCAATTCTCCGGCCGCCAATCCGCCGGATCCACCTCCAGGAACTCCCGCGAGATGGTCATGAGCCAATCGTATTGCACGGTATTGCGGATCAATTCCAGTTTGGGCAAGATGGTGCGCGTCAGCGCGGCGGGGTCGTTAAAGGGGAATTTGCCTTCTTGGAAGGCGGCGGCGTTGGTCAGCTCGGTGTAATAGTGGTAGCTGAGGATCTGGCCGATGTTGGCCGCCGTGCCCGTCTTCCATTGCACATGGGTGTGAATATCCACGATGGGCAGAGCGTCAATTTGGTCGAACAGTTCGCGGACGAGTGCGCTATGCATAGAGCTACCTTCCTCCGTAGTGACGTGATGTGAGCGTCATTATGCCCGCAACCGGTTTGGCGCGCAAGCGCACCGATCCCCCAGGTCTTGCGGCCCCTAGCGGGTGGCTGTGGGCGAAGGTATCGCCAGCGGCGTGGCCGTGGGCGCGGGCAGCGTCGGTTGGCGCGTGGGTGTGGGCGCGGCCACCGTCGGCTGGGGCGCTCCCTCCAGTGCAATCAACAGGTCTCGCAGGGCGGCGAAAAAGGTGTCGAACGCCCGCACCCGCTCCTGCACGATGGCCAAGGATTCCTCCACAGCCTCCAGGCGTTCCCGCACACTGGCCAGGTCCCTCTGCATCTGGCCCAGGCGCTCGTCCAGGCCCTGCAAAGCTTGCTGGGTCTCGCCTTTGAAAGCTGCCAAATCCTTGCCCAGCCGTTCCAAGTCGGCTTGGGTCCGGTTCACTTCCTCGGCCAGGGCGGCCACCTGGGGTTCCAGCCGCTCCAAGCGGCTCACGGTACCTTCCAGCCGCTCTAGACGCAAGGTGAGCTGGTCCAGCCGCTGCCAGGTGACCTCTTGGTTGGCCTGCATGATGTTCACGTTGCGGCTCAGGGCGTCCACCTCGCGGCGCGAGGCGAAATTCAGCGTGCCGGAGAGCAGGGCAAAGACGGCCAAGGTCAAGAGCACCCCCGCCAAGCCGCCCAAGAGCACCAGCACCAACCCGCTCCAAAAGGAGCGTTGAGGCACCGCCGGAACCGGGCCGGGTGATGAAGGCGGCGGTAGCGTCTGCGCGGCTTGGGTGGGCTTGGGCATGGGGCTCTCCTTCTCCGGCGTCTGTGGGGGGCCGGCAGGGGCGGGCGCGGCCTCGGAGGGCGGCTCTTGAGCGGCGGCAGGCTCCGTTGGCGGCGTTTGGGGCGCAACGGCCGGCGGAACGAGGGCCGCCGTGCCCGCTTCGGGGAGAACATTGAGCTCTTGGGCAGCGGAGGAGACCTCCGGCCAAGGCTCCGGCCCCGCGGCCCCGGTCTCGGCCAGATCGGTCCTCTCCTCCACGGTAAGTTGTTCCGCGAGCTGCTCCAAGAGGCGGGGCCCGATGCCCTTGACGCCCACCAGCTCGGCCAGCTCGCGGAAGGGGCCGTGGGCCTCACGATGGGCCACGATGCGCTCCGCAAGCGCCGGGCCGATCCCCTTCACGTCCGCACAAAGCTGCTCTGCTGTGGCCGTGTTGATGTTGATAGGCCTGCGTCTGGCTGAGGCGTGCGTGTCCATCTTGCTCCTTTCGCTACGAGACAACCCTTTACACGGTGGCCGTCGCCTCTATGCCAGCCCGTGCCAGCGGGCGATGGCCTGCAGGAGTTCCTCCACCGGTGGTTCCGGTTCGGGGGCCGGCCCCAGGGGGTCTTCTCCGGCGGGCAGGCCCAGCAGTGCCCTAAAGGTGGTGGCCACGCCATGGGCCAAGGTTTGTAGCTCATAGCCCCCCTCCAGGGCCAGCACCAGCCGCCCGGCGCACAATTCCTTGGCCAGGCTCACCAGGCTGGCGGCCAGGGTGTGAAAGCCTCCCAGGGTGAGCTGCATCGCAGCCAAGGGGTCGGCCCAATGGGCATCGTAGCCGGCAGAGGCCAGGATCAGCTCCGGGCGAAAGCGCCTGAGGGCGGGCGCCACCAGGCGTGTCCAGGCTGCGCCGTAGCCCCCATCGCCGGTATGGGCGGGAAGGGGGATATTGAGACAAACCCCCTCGCCTGGGCCGCCGCCCTTTTCCCGCCAATGGCCCGTGCCCGGATAATGGGGATATTGGTGTAAAGAGATATAGAGCACCCGTGGATCGGCTTGAAAGATCTCGGCGGTGCCGTTGCCGTGGTGCACATCGAAATCCACGATGGCCAGCCGTGCCGCGCTCCCTCCGGCCAACGCCCAGGCTGCGGCCACGGCCACGTTGTTGAACAAACAAAAGCCCATGGCCCGGTTCGGAGTAGCGTGGTGCCCGGGCGGGCGCACCAGCGCAAAGGCGCTCTCCACAGTGCCCTCTAGCACCGCCCTTGTGGCGGCGAGGACGCCGCCGGCAGCGTAAAACGCCGCCTCCACCGAGCGCGGGCCCACCACCGTATCCGCATCGGCCCAGCCCCCGCCCGCCTCGGCTAAATGCTGCAACTGGCGCACCAGGCCGGGGCTGTGCACCCGGGTCACATCCGCCACCGTGGCCCGCTCCGCCGGGATGACCATCAAGTGCGCCAACAGGCCCGTCTGGCGCAGGTGATCCAGGATGGCCAGCAGGCGCTCCTTCCGTTCCGGGTGGCGGCCCGTCTCGTGCTCCAAATAGACGGGATCATACACATATGCCACGGGCATCCCGGCCGCGCCTTTCACATCAAGGGGCCGTTCAATGCCCGCGCTTCGATCTCGGCGCGATAGGCGGGCATATCTACAAGAATCCCCTGGACCCGGGCCCGCTCGGCGGCAAAGGCCATGAGGTGACTCTCCAACGAGGCGCGGGCACTGGTCAAAGGTGGCCGTTCGCGGTGGCGCAACGTCTCCACAAAGGCGTTCATCACCCCTGTATCGCCACCCCCGTGGCCTCCCACCACCTGGCCCGGGCGGATGCTCTCTTCGTTGCCGGTCACGTGGTCATAGATGGTGATCTCGTCGTTGGCCTCGCTGGCTCGCAAGGTGGCCCGGGTACCATCGTAGCGCATGGTGCGCACATTGTTGTGGGAATGGCCTTGCATGGTAAAGGTGACGGTGATGTCGTTCTCCATCTCCATGTTGACCACCTGGTGATCCACCACGTCGTTATCGCAGCGGTACACGCAGCGCCCGTAAGGGCCCTCCCGCAACGCCCGCAGGCGGCCCTCCATGCTCAGGTCCATGGTGATCACGTTCACCGGCCAGCCGGTCAGATCCTCGCGCAGATACAAGCGCGGCGCGTAAAAGGGGCAGGTCTCCTGGGCCGGGCAGCCATCGGTGCAGCGCTCCGGCGCGCCGGGCGGGGCCTGGTCGGGGCGGAAATGGCTCAGCCGGCCAAAGGAGGAGAGCCGCCGCACCGGCGCCCCCAGGTTCCAATAGAGGATATCCATATCGTGGCAACATTTGGCCAGGATCATCGGTGCGCTGGTGGCCGCTTGGCGCCAATTGCCGCGGACGAAACTGTGGGCCATGTGCCAAAAGGCCACATTCTCCCGATGATCCACGTTGATCACCCGGCCCAACCGCCCGGAGGCAATGATCTCGTGCACCAGGCCCCAGAAGCGGGTGTAGCGCAGCACATGGCAAATCTGCAGGATCCGCCCCGTGCGCTCGGCGGCCTGCACCAGGCGCACGCAATCCTCGGCGGTGGTGGCCATGGGCTTTTCCAAGAGCACGTCATAGCCCACCTCCAGCGCCCGCAAGGTGGAGGGGACATGCTGCTGGTCCATCAGCGCGTTGACCAGTGCCTCGGCCAGGGGAGGCCTCGCCAACAATTCCTGCCAGGTGCCAAAACAGCGTTCCGGCGGAATCCCATGCTCCCGGGCGAAACGCTCCCGGCGGGCATCGTCCGGCTCGGCCACGGCGACAAATCGGGCGTGATGAGGATTGAGTTTGGCATAGACACCGTAAGCAAAGGTGCCACGGCTGCCGGCCCCCAGAAGGGCCAGCTCCACAGGTCGCATCATCTTCACACTCCTAGAGTTTTTGTAGGCTTGCCCAGCTCTATGGAGAGCATAGCCCGCCCCAGGCCGATTGTCAAGACGAAAAAGCCGTCGGTGAAGAACCGACGGCCAGCACGGCGGCGTCACCGGGTCATCGTCTGCGGATCAGGGATAGATCCCCCGCAGCTCGATGGCCTTGGCCACGCGGGCAATGGCTTTGATGTAGGCAGCGATGCGCATATTTACGCTCTTTTCCTGGGCGATACGATACACATCGGCAAACGAGTGCACGATGTGTTGGCGCAGCCGCGCATTGACCTCCTCCTCGGACCAGAAAAAGGTCTGCAGATCCTGCACCCATTCAAAGTACGAGACCGTCACCCCACCGGCGTTGGCCAGGATGTCGGGCACGATCATGATGCCACGCCGGGTGAGGATCTCATCGGCCTCGGGCGTGGTGGGCCCGTTGGCGCCTTCCACAATCACCTTGGCGCGGATGCGCTCGGCATTCTCGCCGGTGATCACCTCCTCCAAAGCTGCCGGCACCAGCACATCGCAGGGCAGGGTCAAGAGCTCGGCATCGCTGATCACCGTGGCGCCGGGATAGCCCACCACCGAACCGGTCTCCTGCTTGTACCGCAAGACCTCGCGGGCGTTCAGGCCGACGGGGTTATAGATGGCGCCGCGGCTATCGCTGACGGCGATGATCTTGGCCCCCTGGTCCTGTAACAGGTAGGCGCTGATGGAGCCCACGTTGCCATAGCCCTGCACCGCCACCGTAGCCCCCTGGATCTCACGTCCCAACCGCTTGAGGGCCTCGATGGCCGTGATCATCACACCCCGGCCGGTGGCCTCGTTGCGCCCCAGCGAGCCGCCCACCTCCACCGGCTTGCCGGTGACCACAGCCAGATGCTGCGTGCCGGCGTGCATGGTGTAGGTATCCATGATCCAGGCCATGGTTTGGGGAGTGGTGTTCACGTCGGGGGCGGGGATATCCTCCATGGGACCGATGATGCAGGAGATCTCGGTGGTAAAGCGTCGGGTCAGCCGCTCCAGCTCTCCCTGCGACATCTCCTTCGGATTGCAGACCACCCCGCCCTTGGCCCCCCCAAAGGGGACGTTCACCACGGCGCACTTCCAGGTCATCCACATGGCCAAGGCCTTGACCTCATCCAGCGTCACGTTGGGGTGGTAGCGCAAGCCGCCCTTGGCCGGGCCGGCGGCTGTGCTGTGTTGCACCCGATAGCCGGTGAACATCTTCAAGCTGCCATCGTCCATCTTGACCGGGAAATGGACGGTCAGCTCGCGGCGCGGGGTGCGCAACACATCGGCGATGCCCGGCGGCAAGCGCAGATAGCGCGCGGCGTTATCGAACTGTTGTACAGCGGTCTCGAACGGTGAAGTGGCCATCTCTTTGCTCCTTTTGGACAGAATGTCACGATCTCCAAACAAAACGCCAGCCCTGCCAGCGCTTCCCTGACAGGGCTATCATCCACCTGAACTGCCGAATCTATTATTGTTTTCTCTTGGCCAACTCTTGGCGCAACAGCCGGGTGAGGAGCTGCACATTGGCCTGGCCGCGGGTGGCCCGCATCGCCTGGCCCACCAAAAAACCCAGGACCTGTTCTTTGCCCTCCAGGAATTGTTGCACGGCCTTGGGGTTCGCCGCCAACACCTCCTGCACCAGGGATAGCAGGCGGGCCTCGTCGCTGATTTGGGTCAGCCCGCGCCGCTGGACGATGGTTGCCGCCAGTTCCCCGCTGGCAAACATCTCCTCCAACACCTCTTTGGCCACAGTCTGGTTGATCTGGCCGCTGCTCACCAAACCCAATAGCTCGGCCAGGCCCGCCGGCGTCACCTTGGCTTGCTCAAGGCCCACGCCATGATCGCGCAAGAGGCGAAAGAGCTCGCCCAAAACCCAATTCGCCACCGTCTGGGGCGAGATGGCCGCGCCGCCGACCCGCACGGCGGCCTCAAAATAATCTGCCACTGGGCGATCCTCCACCAAAAGGGCCGCGTCCTCGGCGCGCACGCCGTATTCGGCGACGAACCGCTGGCGCTTGGCGTCGGGCAATTCGGGCAGACGCGCCCGCATGGCTTCTACCCATTCTCGGCTGAAGGAGAGGGGCGGCAGATCCGGCTCGGGAAAGTAACGGTAATCCTCGGCAAACTCCTTGGAGCGTTGAAAGACGGTGCGGCCATGGCGCTCGTCCCAGCCCATGGTCACCTGCTGCACTTGGCCGCCCTCCTCCAAGATCTTGGTCTGGCGTTCGATCTCGTAGGCGATGGCCAGGCGCACCGAACGGAAGGAGTTCAGGTTCTTGACCTCAACTTTTGTGCCCAGGGTGTCAGAGCCCACGGGACGGAGGGAGATGTTGGCCTCGCAGCGCATGGCTCCTTCCTCCATGTTGCCCGTGCTCACCCCCAAATAGCGGAGGATGGTGCGCAGCTTGGTCAGATACTGCCAGGCCTCGTCGGCGGTGCGGATATCCGCCTCGGTGACGATCTCCATCAGCGGCACGCCGGCGCGGTTAAAGTCAATCAGGCTGCATCCTTCCTCGTGGATCAGCTTGGCCGTATCCTCCTCCAGGTGCACCCGGCGGATGCGGATGCGTTTGGGCTGGCCGTTGCTTTCCACCTCCAGCCAACCGTTGATGGCCAAGGGAAGGTCATATTGCGAGATTTGGTAGCCTTTGGGGAGATCGGGATAGGGATAGTTCTTGCGGTCGAACTTGCTGAACGCGGGAATCTCGCAATGGAGCGCCAGGCCGGTCAAGATGGTGGCTTCCATGGCGGCGCGGTTGATCACCGGGAGGGTGCCGGGCATCCCCAAGCAGACGGGGCAGGTGTGGGTGTTGGGCGGGGCGGCGGCGTAATCGGCCGAGCAGCCGCAGAACATCTTGGAGGCGGTGATCACCTGGGCGTGCACTTCCATGCCGATGACGGCTTCGTAGGGCATCTCTCTCCCCTCCCTTGTTGTGGCCCATATTATAGCCAGAAAGGGCGCGTGCGAAAAATGGAGCGGGGGTTTGAACCTTGGGAGGCCTGCGGGCGGCGCGCAAGGCACAAAGGGGGCGAGTAAGAGCCTTCAGCTCTCACTCGATGGCTCCGCGTCTTGGCGCAGAAGGGTGTGGATCGCTTGGACAAAGCTCTCCGCCGCTTGCAAAGCTTGAGCTGCCTCTGGCCCAGAGATGTGTGTGGTGACGCCGTAATCAGCGATGGCGCGCAGTTCGAACAGCCAATTCAGCGCCTTTCCTTGTTCCTCGGCCAATCGGCCGGTTTTGACCAACCGCTGATGGACCAGAGCGATTAAACCGCTATGCTTGCGTGCTGTCAGGTTCTCGCTCAGTAGCGCGGCCGTCGCCGCATAGAAAGCCGCGTAATAGGCCCGCGATGTGGCAAAGTCATAATACCCTGCGGCCCAGAGATCCCTGGCAGCACGAAGGGATGTCTGTGCCCGATCCAGATGAGCGGTAATCTCCCGCTGGTGTGGCAGCATCACACAACCACCCCTTCGCTTTTCGCGTTCCGATAGAGCTGGAGCTCACCGCGCTCAAAAGCATCGCAGGGCGCAGGCTTGGCAGAGATGAGACGCGCCGACTCAAGTTGTATGGGATAGAGCAACTCCACAATGTGCCGCAGTTCGCGGAAATAGTCGAAAGGTTCGCTTAATACCACGAGTAGGTCGATATCGCTCGCCTTATCCGCCTGGTTGCGCGCCAACGAGCCATAGAGCACGAGCGCCCGAAAGCGCGGCCCATAATGGCTCTCTAGCACCGCTTTACAACGCCTGATCGTTTCGTTTGTGTTGAGCATGCCGACCGCCCCAGATGTATCCGCTTTACCCTTGAGCCAGGTTTCTTATACCATGTTGCGGCTTCTAGGTCAAGTTCTCTCCCCTTCACCGCTTACTACTTCCCTTCCACCAACGGCAACCACACATTCTCCTGCCCCTGGCCCAGGCAGGTCGTGAGCCGCAAATAGTCCACATGTAACACCGTCCATGTGCCCCACCAGATCTCGATGGCCGGGTTGCCGATAAAGAGGCTTCGTGGCGCGCGCTCGGAGAATGTCTGGCCGATCCTCTCGCCGTCCACATAGAGGGTCCAAAATGGCCCCTGCCGCGTCACCCGCACGTAATGCCAAGAGGTGTCTCCCTGGGGCCCCCACCAGACCACCTCCTCCATCAAAGCGATGCGGAACCAGGCGTCCAATTGGTGGATGCTGAGGATATCCTCGATGCCGGGGGGCGGATCCACCGTCTGCAGATAGCGGTGGCCGTCGTAGTACTGGCTACCGATGCCGATGGTGGTGCCGTAGGCCGTCAGGTCGGAGTAGCGAAAGAGGGTCTCGAAGGTGAAATCACCCACGCCCACAAAGGCATTGTTGGTCCAAAGCACGGGAAAACGGTCGGTGTTGCCCGGCTGGGCGTGGAGCGAGATCACCGAGTCGTTGAGGGTGTAGCTGCCATAGCCCAAGGAGACCTGCCACTGGGTCACGTCCGCGCCGAATTCCTCTTGAAAGGCATAGCCCAGCGCATTACAGCCCTCCGGCAAAGAGCGACTGCACACCGAAAGCTGCAGATCGTCCAGATAGAAAGCGGTCGCCCGCACCGTATCGGAGGATAGACGGATGGCCAACACCTGGGCGCGGTCGGCCCACAAAGAAAGGTCGCGGGCGTACAGCCGCCACCCGCTGAAGGAGGTGGTGGCATCCAACGTGGCGATCTCGGCCACGACGTTGCCCAGGGCGTCCTCCAGGGTGAAACGGAGTGTATCGCGTCCGCGGACGTATTCGCTGGTCTCCTTGGTCCAGAAGAAACTCAGGCCCAGTTGTGTCACCTCAGGGGGCAGGGCAAAGCTGAGGAACGCCGCGTCGCGACTGAGGTTTGCGCCGCCGAGTTTCAAGCTCCACGCGCCGTCGTGCTTTATCCGGTCGCTGCGGGCCGTGTTCCCGCTGAGCCGCCAGCGGGGCGAAAGCTCTGTCTCGAAATCTTGGCGCGGCACCACCTCTACGCAGAGCAGTTCTCGGGTGGGCGTGGGGGTGGGGCTGGGGCCGGGTGTGGCCGTCGGCGTTGAGGTGGGCGTCGCCGTGGGCGTGAAGGTGGACGTAACCGTGGCGGTGGGAGTCGGCGTTGCCGTGGAAGAGGGGGTGAGGGTCGGCGTTGAGGTTTCGGTGGGCGTGGAGGTGGCGTCCACCCGGGTGGGCGGCACGGGCGTGGGGCTGGGGGTGGGCGTGGGTGTGAAGGTGTCGGTGGGCGAGGCGGTGGGG
>DAOTZU010000004.1:0-16688 GCA_034433995.1 Anaerolineae bacterium | reverse complement strand
CGGTCTTCAAAACCGTTGAGGGGTGCTGCTGAGGCGGCCCTGGTGGGTTCGACTCCCATCCACTCCCGCTACATGTTGTATCCCCAGCCTCGTGAGCCCCTACCGGTTGTAGCAGCAGCCAGCAAGAGATGCTCTAAAAGACCCGTACAGCCCCGTACGCCGATGTTGTCAAAATGAGGGTATCGAAAGAAGCCACATCGTCGTTACCAGACCAGTGGCGGGTTGAGGCACTAAGCCCAACTCGTGTCAATCTTCGAATTGATGTGTTGCAACACCTTCACGAGTCAATTTTTTTGACAAAAATTGAAATCCGTGGTATCCTCATAAAACACAGTCTCCAATAAAAGCTTTAGCATCGTCGCTCCTGGTGCCGCGCAGCGAGGCCGGTCCTCTTGCGCGGCGCTGTGTTTATTGTATTCCCCGATTCGCCCGAAGGAGAGGAAGATGAAAGCGTTATCCCAGACGGTCTGCAGCATTTCGCGCTCGCCCATCCGCATGATGCTCGACCGCGCTGCCCGCTTCCCCGACGCCATCCATCTGGAGATCGGCCAGCCCGATTTCCCCACCCCGCCCCACATCATCGAGGCCGCCGTTCGGGCCGCCAAGTACGCCTACACCGGCTACACCGCCAACGCCGGCCTACAAGAGCTGCGCGAGGCGATCACCGTCAAATTGGCCAGGGAGAACGGCCTGCACGTCACTCCTGACCAAGTGATCGTGACCATCGGGGCCATGGAGGCGGTCTTTGCTTCCATGGCCGTTTTGTTGGACGCTGAGGATGAGATTCTCATCCCCGATCCGGGCTACGGCAATTTCGTCATGGGCGCCAGATTGTTGCACGGCATCCCCCGCCGCTACCCCACCCTGCCCGAAGCAAGCTTCACCCCGGATTTCGCCGCCCTGGAAAACCTGGTCACCGAGCGCACCAAGGCGCTCTTGATCAATAGCCCTTCCAACCCCACGGGGGCCGTGTACTCTGAGGGGGTGTTGCGTCGCTGCCTGGAATTTTGTCGCCGCCATGATCTCTACCTCCTCTCCGACGAAACCTACGACCGGCTCGTCTTTGAAGGCGAGCACATCAGCCCGGCCAAGTGGGACGATGAAGGGCGGGTGATCAGTATCTTTACCGTGTCCAAGACGTACTCCATGACGGGCTGGCGGGTGGGTTACGCCGTGGGCAGCGAAGAGATCATCGGCGCCATGACCAAGATCCAAGAGCCCATCGTCTCCTGTGTCAATACGGTGGCGCAACATGCGGCCATCGCGGCCCTCCTGGGCCCCCAAGATTGCGTACTCGAGATGTTGGCCCATTATCGTCGGCGCCGCGACCTGGCCGTCCGCTGTGCCCAAGAGCTGGGATTGGAGGTCTCTTATCCCCACGGTGCCTTTTACATGTTGGTGGATATCTCCTCCCAGCCCCACGATTCCCTCACCTTCGCCGGCCGCCTCCTGGATGAAGAACACGTCGCCGTCGGCCCGGGCTGCGCCTTTGGCGAGCTTTGCGACCGCTATGTGCGCATCTCTCTCTGCGCCAACGAGCAGGCGTTGACCGAAGGCCTCGCCCGACTCGCCCGGCATCTCCAGCGCGAGAGAGCGCAAGCAGAGCCCGCCATGGCCCTCAAGGCCCTCTAGGCCTCGCAATACCCCATCGGTGCGCGCTCGCAAGCCAGCCCCAAAAGGCTGGCTTGATCGTTCCCTGCCTTGGCATCGCGGCGTTTTGTGAGGGTGTCGAAAAGATGCTCCCGTCGGTTGGAAACCGACGTCTGTGGATAGCAAGCCCGCGTTGCGGGCTTGGTAAGGAGAGCCGTCGGATTCTATCCGACGGCGGCCATGGCCCGCATTCCATCGGTTGCCTGGCGCGACGCTGGAGCCCGCTAGAGTTGCCCCCAACTTGCTATATCCCTTTTTCGACACCCTCCGCTTTGTGGCGCCCGGCCGCCCGTGCTATACTGGGTGCAGCTCGCCAAGGCGAGCCCCAAGCAAGCCCTGGGAGAGACTATCCATGACCGTCCCCTTGCAGGTGTGTTTGGATAACGGGTTAAAGGTCATTATCAAAGAGGTGCACGTCGCGCCGGTGACGAGCACCTGGCTATGGTATCGCGTGGGGAGCCGTAACGAGGCCGAGGGCCACACGGGGCTCTCCCATTGGGTGGAGCACATGCTCTTCAAAGGCTCCAGCCAATTCCCCAAGGGAACGATCATGCGGGCGGTGAACCGCCTGGGCGGATACCTGAACGCCATGACCAGCCATGATTTCACCGCCTATTACGAGACCTTGCCCAGCCAGGCCGCGGAGCTGGCCTTGCAGATCGAGGCCGACCGCATGGTCACGGCCACCTTCGACCCGGCCGAGGTGGAGGCGGAGCGCACAGTGATCATCGCCGAGCGCGAGGGAGCAGAAAACGAACCCCGTTACGTGTTGAATGAGCGCGTGGCGGCGACTGCTTTCCAGGTGCATCCGTATCGGCATCAGACCATCGGCTGGAAGGAGGACCTGCGGCGCCTCACCCGAGAGGAGCTCTTGGCCCACTACCGGCGCTATTACCGGCCCAACAACGCGGTGTTGGTGGTGGTGGGTGATGTGGACGCCCAAACCCATTTGCGGGCCATCGAGCGCTATTTCGGCACCATCCCCCCTGGCGAGCTACCGACGGACGCCATCCCCGCGGAGCCGCCGCAACTGGGCGAGCGCCGCGTGACGGTGCGCCTGCCCGGCGCCACACCCATTGTGCGCATCTGCTACCACACGCCACCCGTGGCCCACCCCGATTATATCCCCATGGTGGTGCTGAACGCGGTCCTCTCCGGGGGCGAGGCGATGTTCGCCTTCGGCGATTCCCAAGCCCAGAGCGCCCGGCTCTACCGCGCTTTGGTGGAGACACAACTGGCCTCCTCGGTGGGCAGCAGCTACCACCCCAGTTTGGACCCGTACCTGTTCTCTTTGGGCGCCACCGTCCGCCAAGGGGGTGATTGGCGAGCGGTGGAAGAGGCGCTCCTGGCCGAGGTGGACAAGCTCCAACGGGAGCCCATCCAAGAGCGCGAGCTGGCTGTGGCCATCCGCCAGACCCAGGCCGAGTTCGCGTATAGCAGCGAGAGCGTCACGAATCAGGCTTTGACCTTGGGGTTTCTGGAGATGGTGGATCGCCATGAGCGCATGGAGACCGTTCTCAGCGAACTGGCCCAGGTGACCCCCGATGACGTCTTGCGGGTGGCCCGCACTTATTTGACTGCCGAGAACCGCACCGTGGGTTGGTTCTTCCCCAGCGAACAGGGGGGCTGCGGCATGGAGCTGGAGACGGAAACTGCCGAGGCAGCTCCTCGGTGCCGCCTGTGCGCGTCGGCCTCGCCGCGCGCAGGCTATACCATCAGCCCCGAGACCGTGCTGCGCCAACGGCTGGCCAACGGGGTGACGGTCCTCATCCAAGAGAACCCCGCCTCGCCCTCCGTGGTCTTGGAGGGTGAATTCCTGGTGGGGAGCGCCGTGGAGCCGGGGGAAAAGGCCGGCCTGGCCAACCTGACCGCCTCCATGCTGCGTCGGGGCACCGAAGAACATACCTTCCAGGAACTCAACGAGATCTTGGAACACGTGGGGGCGTCACTCGGCTTCTCCGCCGGCCCGGATGAGCTGGGCTTCAGCGGCCAAGCTTTGGCCGAGGATGTGGATCTGCTCCTGGATACCCTGGCCGAGATGCTCCTGCGGCCCACCTTCCCGCCCCACGAGCTGGACAAGCTGCGCGGCCAACTCCTCACCCGCCTGAGCATTTGGGAGAACGACACCGGCTATCGCGCCGAGCGGGCCTTTATGCAAGCGCTCTATCCGCCGGACCATCCTTATGCTCGCCCCTCGGAGGGCACACGGGAGACCTTGCGTGCCCTCACCCCCCAGGACGTGGCTGATTATTACCACACCTATCTTCGTCCCGAGTCGCTCATCGTGAGCCTCGTTGGCGCGGTGGACGCGCAGAGGGTGTTGGATAAATTGGCCACCACCCTGGGGCATTGGCAGGTGCCTGGCGAGGCGCCGCGCTGCTCGGTGCCGGCGGTGGAGACGCCGGCGCAGATCATCACCTCGCGGGTGCAGCTCCCCGACAAGCCCCAGGCCGACCTGATCTGGGGCGTGGTGGGCATGCCCCGCAACTCGCCCGATTACTATGCCGCCATGATGGGCAACCTCATCTTGGGACATCTGGGCCTGATGGGGCGGCTGGGCGAGAACGTCCGCGACCGACAGGGTCTGGCCTATTACGTCAGCAGCAGCCTCTCGGCGGGCCGGGGGCCCCATCCCTGGACGGTCATGGCCGGGGTCAATCCCAAGGACATCCCCGCCACCGTGGCCGCCATCTTGGAAGAGATCGCCCGCCTGCGGGATGAACCGGTGAGCGATGCCGAGCTGGAAGATAGCCGCACCTACCTCACGGGAGCGCTGCCCCTGCACCTGGAAACCAACGAGGGCATCGCCACCTTCTTGCTGAACGTGGAGGAATACGGCCTGGGGCTAGATTATTTGCAACGCTACCCCGACATCATCCAGCGCATCACCAAAGAGGAGATCCAGCGCGTGGCGCGCCGGTATCTCTCTTTGGAGGGGTATGTGCTGGCCCTGGCCGGCACCCTGGAGCAGGCCTAACTCCGCCGGCGGGCGGAGAGCCAGATCAGCGCGACCACCACGACCACCAAGACACCGCCATAGATCAAGAGCATCCCGGTGCCGCCGTTCGCCACCAAAGACCCTTGGGGTGGATCCGTGGGTCGGGGGAAGGGTGTAGCGGTGGGCACCGGCGTCTCGGTGGGCGGGGGCGGCGTCACCGTCGGCAAGGGCGTGGCGCTGGGTTCCGGTGTGGCCGTCGGCGGGATGGGCGTGGCTGTGGGCGGCACAGGGGTGGCTGTGGGCGGCACGGCCGTGGGCGTGAACGAGGGCGTCGCCGTCGGCAGGTCCGTGGCCGTGGGTTGGGGCGTGGCTGTGGGCGGCAAGGTGGGGCGCGGCGTGGCCGTGGGCGGCGCCTGCACCAACAAGCAGGCGTCATCCCAGAAGGAATCGTTGTGCTTGACGGGATACAACGGCTGCCCCTTGGTGTACACGGTAACATAATCCCGCTGGGCCACCGCCGAGACGGTGAGTTGCACCCAGGCATCGATCAACTCGCCGGAGGGCAAGACCACCCGGGTCTCGTAATCGGTCACAGGCTGCGACCAGATGGTGTTCGGCGAAGGGGGCGCGCCGAACCCCGACGGGGTATCGCCGTAGGGATCGATCCCCGCCCATACTTTGTACACGCCGGGGCCGCGCTTGCGGTCCTCTTCGGTGGGCCATTCCAGATCCGAGATAAAATGATCCCCTGAGGTCAGCTCCCGCTCCCCGGTATAGATCTGCACCCAGATGGAAAAGGTCACCTTGCTCCCCGGAGTCACCTTCACCCGTTGATAGAACCCCGCCGTGTGGGTGCCCCAGGTGGTAAAGAACTTTTGCGAGCGGTTCCCGGAGCGGATGTGGTAACGCTCCTGGAGCAGATTGACGTCAAGGACTTTGTACTCCACCTCACGGTTGTAGGTGGCATCTCCCAAGATGGACCAGGGCGTCCAGCCCACGCCCAGGTTCGAGGAGAGGCTGGTGCCCAGGATCTCGGTCTTGTAAGAATCCCCCTCAAAACCGGGATTGGCCAAGGGGTTGTTGGGACAATCCGCCCGCGCCGCCGGGCCATAGCTCAAGGAGGCCAGCATCAAGGCTACTGCAAGGATGAGGGTCAAGCGCCGCATGAGCAAGCTCCATGACAAAAGGGTGTCCACATCGGCCGTAAATATACCATAGCGCTCCAAGCTTGCAAACTGCCATTTGTGCGCCCTTCCAAGTCATGGTAGAATGGCAGAATAAGGACCGCGACGGGATTACGGGAGCCATGTGGCAAACCATCGGCCATGCATGGGCCGTTGCCCTGCTCAAAAGTGCGTTGGCGGCGGGCAAGCTCGCCCACAGCTATCTCTTTACCGGGCCGGCCAACATCGGCAAGACACACCTGGCCAAGGAATTGGCAGCCGCGCTCCAATGCGGGGCGGAGGAGCCGCCTTGTGGCCTGTGCGAGGCCTGCCGGCGGGTGCAGCAAGGGGCGCACCCCGATGTGACCTTGGTGGAGCCCCAGGACGGCCGATTAAAGATTGACCAAGTGCGCGGCCTGCAACGCGAGCTGGCCCTTTCGCCATACCAGGGGCGTTGGCGGGTCTGCATCATCACCGATTTTCAACAGGCCACCCAAGAGGCGGCCAACGCGCTGCTAAAGACCCTGGAGGAGCCTCCGGCGCGCGCCGTGCTGCTCCTCACCGCCACCGATGCCAGCCTGCTCTTGCCCACCATCGTCTCCCGCTGCCAGGTGGTGCCCTTGCGGGCCGTGCCGGAGCACGAGATCAAGCGCTCCCTCATGGAGCGGTGGCGCGTGCAAGAATCCACGGCCACGTTGGTGGCCCGCTTGGCCGCCGGGCGGATCGGTTGGGCCATCCGCGCCATGGAGGATCCAGCCCTCTTGGCCTCAAGGCGCGAGCAGATCGAAGAGTTGCTCCACATTGTGGGGCAAGGGCCTGCCGCGCGGTTGCGCGCCGCCGAAAAGCTCGCCGGCCGCGAGGACCTGGCCGATACATTGCGCCTGTGGCAGAGCTGGTGGCGCGATCTGATGCTCCTGGGCAGCGGCTGCGGGGAGCTTGTGGTGAACCTGGATTACGAGCAAACCCTGCGCCAACAGGCGCAGCGCTATGATCTACGCCAGGCCAAAGCGGCCGTGCGCAACATAGAGGCCGCGTTGCAACAACTGGAGCAAAACGTCAACCCGCGTCTGGCGTTGGAGGTCCTATTGTTGGGCTGGCAGCGTGCCCGCCCCTAGAGTTCTTGTCGAAGGAGAAGACGGCAGCCATGCCGAGGGTATGTAGTGTGCGGTTCAGAGGGACGCGCAAATGCTACTATTTCGCGCCCGGCGAGATCACCGATCTGAAAGAACAAGACCGGGTGATCGTGGAGACGGCCCGCGGCCGTGAGATGGGCGAGGTGGTCTGCCCCGCCCTGGATATCCCCGAGGATGCGGTGGTGGGCCAACTCAAACCGGTGTTGCGCCGCGCCACCACGGCCGACCTGCTGGACGCCCAACGCTTCCGGCGGCAGGAGCAGGAGGCGCTCCAGCGCTGCCGGGAAGAGGTGGCGCGCCTCAACCTGCCCATGAAGGTGGTACACGCCGAATACAACTATGATGGCTCGCGCCTGACCTTTTCCTTTACCTCGGAACAGCGGGTAGATTTTCGCGACCTGGTGCGCGAGCTGGCCCACATCTTCAAGACGCGCATCGAGTTGCGCCAGATCGGCGTGCGCGATGAGGCCAAGATCATCGGCGGCGTGGGCAAGTGTGGCCAGCCCCTCTGTTGTGCCACCTGGCTGGACGAGTTCTATCCCGTCTCCATCCGCATGGCCAAACAGCAAGACCTGCCTCTGAGCCCCATGGAGATCTCGGGCGTCTGTGGCCGTCTGCTCTGCTGTTTGGGCTATGAGAACGACTTTTACCAAGAGGTCAAAAGCCGTTTCCCCAAAGTGGGCAAGAACATCGAGACGCCCCTGGGCGTGGGCAAGGTGGTCAAGGTTTGTGTATTGACCGAGACGGTGCAGGTGCTCTTTGAGGATGGCTCCACCGCCTCTTTCACGGCGGAACAGTTGGCCGGGCGGGAGCCGCTCCCCGGTCAAGAGGTATCCTCGGACATGGCCGAGGGGGAGACATCACCGGAGGAGGCTCCGGAGGATGCTTGGTCCGAAGAAGAGGCCGAGCGTGAGGAGAAGACTGGCGACGTGGCAAGGACGTTGCCCACCCCCGCCGTTGCAGCGGGCGAACGGCGCGGTGCCCAAGAGCGCCCGCAGAGCCAGACCCGCGCCCCTTCCTCCCCGCAGCAAACCGCCGCCCTCGGGCAGGCTCGCTCAGCGGGGGCCTCGGCGGAAGGCGCGGGGGAACCGGGGGCCAGCCGCAGCCCCAAGCGGCGGGGCAAGCGTTCCCGTGGCGGGCGCCACGGCCAGGGCGAAACGCCCCCAAAACCGCCGGCGCCAGCGGGCGCAGAGGGGCAACCTGAACAACAGACGCCACGCCCTCACCGCTCCGGCAAGCGCCGGCCCCGCCATCCTGCGGAGCGCAAACCGCCGGCGCAATAACCGCTTAGCGCGGCCTTGTGCGCACAGCACATCTCCACTCCGCCATCCCGGCGATGGCGGAGTGAAATCTCCATCTTGGCGCAGGGGCCCAAGGATGCCCCTTAGCGGGGCTCGATGATCAGTTTCAAGGCCGTCCTCTCTTGGTCACCGATGGTGACATCGGTGAAGGCGGGGATGCAGATGATGTCGATCCCCTCCAAGGCGAGGTAGCCGCGAGCGATCGCCACCGCCTTGGTGGCCTGGTTCACCGCCCCCGCTCCAATCGCCTGAACTTCGGCACGGCCCTTTTCCCGAATGACCCCTGCGATGGCCCCTGCGACGGCAGTAGACCGGGAATGTGCGGATACTTTGAGGATTTCCATGGGTGCTTCTCCTTCTGACCGTCTGCCTCAGTTGCAGGTCCTGCCCAACCACACATGGCAGCACTTATTCCACAGAACAGTCGGATACTCCCCGTCGTTGCCTCGCCGTACCGAAAAATTGCGCTACTTGGCGTATTCTGTTGCCCTTGTCTCCCGGATCACGGTAACTTTGATCTGCCCTGGATATTCCAGGCTCTCTTCGATCTTTTTCGCAATGTCGCGGGAAAGCCTAAAGGCGCCCAGATCATCTATCTCGTCGGGCTTGACGATGATGCGAATCTCCCGTCCCGCTTGGACGGCGAAGGACGTCTCCACGCCTTCGAAGGAGTTGGCCACCTGCTCCAAGGCCTTGATGCGCTTGATATAATTCTCCAAGGATTCACGTCGCGCGCCGGGACGGGCGCCCGAGATGGCGTCGGCGGCCTGCACCAGCACGGCCTCCAGAGTTTGCTGCTCCATCTCGGCATGGTGCCCGCCGATGGCGTTCACCACGGGTTCGGGCAAGCCGTAACGCTTGGCGATCTCGGCGCCGATCACGGCATGGGGGCCGTCCACCTCATGGTCCACGGCCTTGCCGATGTCGTGCAGCAGGCCCGCCTTCTTGGCCAGCTCCACATCCGCCCCCAGCTCGGCCGCCATCATGGCGCACAGATGGGCGCATTCGATAGAGTGCTGCAACACGTTCTGCCCGTAGCTGGTGCGATAGTGCAACCGGCCCAACAATTTGATGATCTCGGGATGCAACCCGTGGATGCCCAAATCGTAGGCGGCCCGCTCACCCTCCTCGCGGATCGTCTGCTCCACCTCCTCTTGGGCCTTTTCCACGATCTTTTCGATGCGCGCCGGGTGGATGCGCCCGTCCAAGATCAGCCGGTTGAGGGCGATACGCGCCACCTCGCGGCGCACCGGGTCAAAGCTGGAGAGGATCACCGCCTCCGGCGTGTCGTCAATGACCAAGTCCACGCCGGTCATATTCTCGATGGTGCGGATGTTGCGTCCGCCGCGGCCGATGATGCGTCCCTTCATCTCGTCGCTGGGCAACTCCACGGTGGAGACGGTCACCTCGGCCACCTGCTCCGAGGCGACGCGCTGAATGGCCATGGTGATGATCTCCCGCGCGCGACGATCGGCCTCCTCCCGGGTCTCGGCCTCCACCTGGCGGACGATGCGCGCGGCATCGGCCCTGGCCTCGGCCTCCACCTGCTTCAGCAACAGATCTTTGGCCTCGGCCCGCGAAAGGCCGGCGATGCGTTCCAGCTCGGCCAGGTGTTGCTCCCAGGCCTTGTCCAACTCGGCTTGGCGGGCATCCAAAGCTTTCTTGCGCTCCTCCAGCTTGCGCTCCCGCAGCTCCAGCGCGTCCAGGCGATGGTCCAAGTTCTCGCGCCGCTGTTGCAAGCGGCTCTCCTGGCGACTGATCTCTTGTAGGCGGCGGTTGGTCTCCTCCTCGGCCTCTTGGATGAGCTTCAACGCCCTATCCTTGGCCTCCAGCTCCAACTGCATCGCCCGCGTTTGCGCCTCGTTCAGTTTGCGGGCCGCCTCCTCCTCAAGCTCGGCGGCCTTTTTGCCCACAACACCGCTTTTGATGAAATAACCGACAACAAACCCAATCCCAGCGGCGAAAACGAGCGCCGCGATCCACAGAAAAATCGCCCCTTGAGGCCCCATCATCAAGTTCCTTTCCTTCGAATCTATTGATCATCGGGCTCAACCCGTTCTTCTGGGTCGGTCTCTTGCCCGTTGTGGAGCTCACGCCAAAGGCGCTCCACTACGCGGCAAGAGAGCGAAAACGTAAACCCTCTACGCTGCAACGCGCTCAACAGACGACGGCGAAAAGTGACCTCGTCGAGATAGGCCACATGGGGCAGCAACCGCCTGGCCGCGGCCAAGGCGTTCCCTTCCTCATCCACCTCGGCCAAGGCCGCGGCGATGGTTTCGCCAGCGACTCCTTTATGGAGGAGCTCATAGCGCAAGGCCCAACGTCCCCGTGGGCGATGTGCAGCTCTGTTTTCAACCCAAAAGCGGGCGAATTCCCTATCATCCACCAGATGTGCACGCGACAAACGATCCAAGACTTGGTTAACGATGCCCTGTTCCCAACCCTTTTTGGCCAGATACCGCCGCACCTCCTGCTCGCTGCGCGGGCGCAAGGCCAAATAGCGCAGGGCGCCCTCGTAGGCGCGCTCGACCAGATCCTGGGCGCGGAGCCTGGCTTGGGCTGGCTCGTCGAGCTCCTGCCCCACAACGAGCCGGGCCGCCAGGATATCCTGCACGCTGAACGCGTAGGCGCCGTCGATAAAGACATCCACCCGGTTCCGATGGCGCGCCTGAGGTTGCAGGGCGGTGATCCGCTGGCCCATCTCTTTTATCCTGATAAAAACACAAAGGCTGTGGTCGGAGCCACAGCCTCATCTGCCGAGCAGCGTCTCCTGGGAAGTGCCGATGGAGCGCGTCTTCTGGCCAAATGCGGCTCCCTCGGCAAGGAAAACGACGAAACGGACGTTGCCGGTAAACGTCTGAAGCATCACATATAGCTGTGTCCCGACCTGGGCAGAGTGAACAGACCTCGTTGAATGCTAGCAACGGCGCGGTCTAGTCGAAAGCGCTGTCGGGGCCACTGTCGTCATCCGATTTCAGGGCGACACGGACGCCGCTCCTGATCGTCTGCTCGATCTGGGCTGCGATCTCGGGATGTTCGCGCAAGAATTGTTTGGCGTTCTCTCGGCCTTGGCCCAGCCGCGTCTCGCCGTAGGCATAGAAGGAGCCCCGTTTCTCGATGACTCCTGCGTCCACACCCACATCGAGGATGCTGCCCTCTTTGGAGATGCCGTGATCGAACATGATGTCGAACTCGGCCACCTTGAAGGGGGGCGCCACCTTGTTCTTTTTGACCCGCACGCGAATGCGGTTGCCGACGACCTCTCCGCCCTGCTTGATGGCCTCCATCCGGCGCATATCCAGGCGCACGGCGGCATAGAACTTTAGTGCGTTGCCGCCGCTGGTGGTCTCGGGGTTGCCAAAGAGCACGCCGATCTTCATGCGCAGTTGGTTGGTAAAGATGACCGCCGTGTTGCTGCGCTTGATGGCGCCGGTCAGCTTGCGCAACGCCTGCGACATGAGGCGGGCCTGCAGCCCCACGTGGGCATCGCCCATATCCCCTTCGATCTCGGCCTGGGGCACCAGCGCGGCGACGGAATCTATCACCACCACGTCCACCGCCCCGCTGCGCACCAGGGCCTCGGTGATCTCCAAGCCCTGCTCGCCGGTATCGGGCTGCGAGATATACAGCTCATCAATATTCACCCCGCAGCGGGCCGCATAGGCCGGATCCAGGGCATGCTCCACATCGATGAACGCGGCCACCCCTCCCATCTTTTGAGCTTCGGCGATGATGTGTTGGCACAGGGTGGTCTTGCCGGAGGATTCGGGCCCATAGATCTCGGTGATGCGCCCTCTGGGGATGCCCCCGATGCCAAGCGCCAGGTCCAACGCCAAACAACCGGTGGGGATTGCCTCCACGTGCATCCCGGAGGAATCACCCAGTTTCATGATGGCGCCCTCGCCGAAACGCCGCTTGATCTGGGCGACGGTCGTCTCGAGCGCTTTATCCTTGCCATCCGTTGCCATAGGGCACTCCTTACGTCTGGCTCTACCCACCCCTAGTTTACAATAGAAACCGTTGAAAAGCAAGTCTGTATTAAGCCAATATGCCTAGATTTTCCCCGCCCCAGAGGATTCCCATCGGTGGGAGCCCGATGCCTGCCGGTGGCAGGCCCGCACCGTGGCTCTGGTGGATCGGAACGCCGGCGAGCAGGGCCGGCCATACCTGCCGTGTTCGTCCCTTGGCAGCCGCGCCCCGGCGAGTATAATCGGGATAGCAGCCGCAAGGCTGAATCCGCAGCCGGAAACAGAGATGCGCAAAAGGCTCTGGCTTTTAGGTCTCCTGATCTCGCTGGCCCTGGCCCGGCCGGCCGGCGCCGAGACGGACGCTTGGGCCCGCGATCCGGTCTTGGTGCCCGAGGGATCGCCGGGGTTTGTGCAGCTCGTCGCCTGCACCGTGGTGGCCCACCTCTCTTGTGAGGGGGAGGGATGCACGCTGGCCGTGGAGCAGGTGTACCAGTGGCACAATCGGGATCGTCTGCAGGGGGCCACGCTGCGCCTGGGCCTCTCTGGCGCCACCGTGCCGGTCTCGCTGACCGATCCCTTCGGTGCTCCCATCAACCCTTTGATCAAAGACGCCCCTCGTCCGGTGTGGGAGCTGAGCTTGGGGCGCAACGAAAGCAAGACGGTCAAGCTCGCCTACACCCGCGCCTTGGGCTCCGGGCCCTTCTTGGCCTGGGAGATGGATGCGGTCGCCCTGGCCGCTTGGGGGATGGCGGAGGGGGCGCGGTTCGAGTTCTGGTTGCCCCAATGCACCGGCGAGGACATATTCCTCGCGGTGGAACCGCGCAATATACAATTCGACTGCCGGCAGCTCTACTGGGAATATGAAAAGATCGCCTCTTGGGCGCCCCACCAAGTGGTGTTGGTGGCCCCGCCGGTCTGGCAACAGTTGCAAACGCTGCGCGCCCAAGGGGATCACCTCGGCCTGGCCCGCCTGTACCGCGCCTTACAGGAGGCTGCCCGGCAGCAAAAGGTGCCGCTGGCGGACCTCAGCGCCGAGATCCTGGCCGAGCTCCAAAGCGCCTTGGCCCAGGACCCCACGAACCTGGCCGCACGGCAGGAGCTGGTGCAATTTTATCGCCGGCGCGCGGAGGAAGCTCCGGAATTGCGCCTGAACTATCTCCTCCTGGCCGCCCAAGAGTTGGAGCAGCTCCTGAAGCAGCGCCCGGACGCGGAAGTGGCCCAAGCCCTGAGCCGCACCTACGCCGAGGCCTCCTCCGTGGCCAGCGCAAGCGGCGACCCTGAAGGGGCCTTGGTCTATCTGCGCAAGGCCGGCGAGGTGCCGGGAGCGCCGTTGGACCTCGATCCGGCACGGCGTGAAGACCTGCTGCTGCGCTGGGCCCTGGATCTGGCCGAACAGGGCCGCGTGCGCCAGGCGCTGACCCAACTCGCCGGCGCCCTTTCGCCCCAGATGGAGGACGCGCTGTTGCGCTATGCTCCATCCGTGATCCGGGCGCAAACCGAGGTCGCCCTAACCCCCGCAGACCGCACAGTGCGCTATGTTTTGACGCTTTACCCGCCCTCAGCGGCCAAAACCCTGGCCCGCCTACAAGACTTGGCGCGGCGCATCGAGGCCCTTCAGCTCGAAGTCTCCTTGGAAACTGCCCCTGAGGGCGCCACGCTCTCTGTGCGCGTGCCCGCCCAGAGCGTGGCCGAGCTGGCCGCGCGGGCCGAGGCGTTGCAGGCGGCGCTGACGCCGGAGGACGACCTGCTTGTGGCGTTGATCCTCGCCCCCTGGCGCATCCAAGGCTTGACTTTTGAAACGCGCTCCGCTCTGGCCCGCGAACGCCATGTCTACCGGGAGGTGGTGGATCTGGCGCCGCTGGAGGCTCTCTGGGAACAAGAGGCCCAATACGTCAATTGGCGGCAGGTCGAGCTGCGCACTGCCTCCGCCACCGGAGAGCGCGAGGGCATTGTGCAACGCTTGGCCTCACTGGCCCTGCGCGACCAGCGCCAGGCCTGGGAACAACTGCCCTCGGGAAGCTATTGGGTGTACTCTATCCATTTCTCTTCGTCGCAGGCGCCTGGGGCGAGCTGGCGCCTGGCCTGGAACGAGACCCGGGAGCTGAGCTGGGACACTACTATCTATGATTGGCCCCAGCTCCTGCGCCTCGGCCTTGCCCTGGGGGGCGGTATCCTGGTGTTCTTGGCAATCCTGCGCTTGCTGGCCCGACCTCTTTCGGGCAAGCCCAGATAATCTTGCAGAGCGGCTTACGCCTTCTTTACGCAAGCTTCTCTTTTTGTTTTACCTCGCCTTAATGTCCCCCGGAACAACCTGCGGGTACAATAAAGCCAACCTAGACGTTGTGCTATTGGGCGCAGAGGACGGAATTTCTGCCTGGGGCTGAAGGAGAAGGATATGTTCAAAAATCGGCGGCTGTTATGGGTCTTGGTGAGCCTGGCGCTCGTGATCGGTGCGTTGCTGCTCCCGCTGACGGCCTCGGCGGGGCGGTTCACCCGCGAGCGGGGCTTTATGTTCGTACCGGCCAACGCCACCGTCCCCTACACCTTGACCGTGGGCGAGGTCAGCGTCACCATCCCCCCCGGTGCCATGCCCCAGGGCGGGCCGGTGATGCTGTTCGTCGTCACCTCGGCCGATGGCTGGTTCATGGCCGAGTTCCTGCCCGATCGCGAATTCGCCCAGCCGGTGCTGATGGATTTCGGCTCGGTGCGGGATGAGACGGTCTATTATCATGACGGAGGCAACCTTATCCCCTTGCGCACCCAGGGCGGCAAGTTGTGGTCGCCCCATTTCTCCCGCTACAGCGGTTGGCACTGAACTCAGCACGTCCTCCACGCGCCACATCGCCAGGCCCATAAAAGGCCTGGCGATGTCTTTTGGTCGCTCTTCCCGGTCCTTAAGGGCGTTGATCGGCGAAAAGTTGTTGCTCCAGGGGATGATCCGGCGTGGTGCGGTGGGCGCGGAGCCAATCTATCACCGGCTGGCGCCACAAGATGCTGGTTTGGTAGGGCTCCCGGTCATAGCTCTGGAAAGGATACTGGGCGTTCTCGTAAAGGAAATCGGTCACCAGGAGGCGATATGTGCCCTTGGGGTCCAGGGCCGAACCATCGCGCAAGAGGATGATCCGCCCTTGAGGATCGCGCCGGAGGCCGCCGACCACCAGGTCTGAGCCCACCCGCTCCAGGAGCTGGAGGACCTGCTCTCCGCTGACCACGAGCTCGACAAGGTAATTCTCAAAGGGGAACACGCCGACGATCTCGCCCACGGTGATCTCGCCGCTATCCAGCCCGGCGCGGAAACCGCCCACGTTGCTCATGGCGATATCGGCTTGGGGGTAGGCCCAAAGCCAGCTATCCACCAGCAGGTTATGCAGCGCGGCCGAATGTTGCGCCAGGCCGCTGCGGGTGTAGCCGATGACCTCCCCCAAGATGGCCTGGGCGCGGGTGCGCCATTTCTCGATGGTTTGGGTGATGCTCGGCTCCACCTTGGGCGGGCCGGCGGATTTCAGGGCCAACACCGTTACCAATTCTTGGCGGCTGGCCACGACCCGGTGGCCGGCCACATCGTAGACCAATCGCGTCCAGACATAATCCCGCCAGCCCATGCTCCCCGCGGCCACCAGAGCATCCCCAGCGGAGGTCACCCGCGCCTGGTGTTTGTGGCCGCCCAAAAACAGGCTGATGCCCAGGTCTTGCACCTTCAAGGCCAAGAGGGCCAAATCTTGCGCCGGGACGTGGGCCAAGACGATGAGGATCTCCGCCCCTTCCTGGCGCGCCACCGGCGCCCAACGCCGCAGGGCCGGCTCGTAATCGCCGAACTCCAAGCCTTCCAGATATTTCAGGGCCGTGACCTCAGGAGTCTCGCGCAACGCCAGGCCAATGATCCCCACCCGCACGCCGTTCACCTCGATGACACAATAGGGCCGAACGAAATCCACCACCTCCTGGGTTCCTTGGCGATACAGGTTGGCGGCCAGGTAGGGGAACTTGGCCTGGGCGATGCGCCGGCGCAGGACTTCCTGGCCGGCATCGAAATCGTGGTTGCCCACCGCCGAGGCGCGATAGCCCATGGCGTTCATCACCTCGATGGCCGATTCGCCCTGGAACCAGGTGGAGATGGCCGGCCCGGTCCAGTTATCGCCCCCGCTCAAGAGGAGCACATGGCCCTCCGCGGCCAAGGGGTCGTATCCCTGGCGCAGCCATTGGGCGGCGCAATAGGCGGCGCCGCCCTCATAGAAATCCTTGCTCTCCTGGGGCAAGAGGTACCCGTGCTCGTCGTTGGTGTGTAGGATGATCAACTCCCGCTGCGCGCCGGCTGTGGGGGTGGCCGTCTTGGGGATGGGGGTGGCTGTGGGCGCGGGCTGCGTCGGGGCAAACGTGGCCGTGGGCCAATGCGGCACAGGAGTGGCCGTGGGCGCAAGACGACAGGCCACGAGGACGAGCACAACGAGGCACAGCAAGCTTGCGCGCCCCAGCAGGCGGTGACGGGCGGTGTACATCCTCCCTCCTCAAAGGCAAAAACGGGCGGGCTTACGCCC
>DAOTZU010000003.1:0-16812 GCA_034433995.1 Anaerolineae bacterium | reverse complement strand
ATAGATTCGCAGATCGACGGTGTGGCTGCCGGGAGCGTAGGATGTGGCCGAGCGCAGGGCCAGGGAGCTGGGCTGCCAGAGGTTGGCCGATGGCGCGCCCTGGATGGCCGGCGGGTTGAGCTGTGCCCCATCCACAAAAATCGCCGCCGCGTACGATGTGGCGCGCGCAGCGGAGGCATAGCCGTTGACCAGGGCCCAAACCCAAAAGTAGGATTCCTCCTCCAGGGTGAAGGAGAGCTGCAAGTTGGTGTAGGCGGTGTAGCTTTGCTGGGTGAAGGTGCGGGTGCTTGTATCTACTGCCCAACCTTGGAGCAAACGATCTGGGGCGGGCGACCAAGGGCCCAACACCAGCCCGCCCACATCGGGCCACAGCAGGAGCGCCACCTCACGCCCGTTGACGAGCTGCCTGGGCGGGATGCTGGTGAGCACCGGCACACCGCTCAGGAGGGCCCGTGGGCCGGTGCAGAGTTCCAATTCGGCCAGGTGGCTTGAGGCATCGTAGGCGCGCACAAGGGCACGGACGATTCGCTCTGCGCCGGGATCGCTTGCCTGGTGGATCAATCCCGGTGGTTGGATACGCAAGGTCATACAACCCCTCCTCGGCCATCTTGGCGGTCGTCCGCCCGCCACACTGCCCGGGCATCCTGGGCAAGGATCGTGCGGCGCTGCAAGGCCTCTAGTCCTGCCTCAAAAGCGCGCCGCCGCTCCGTTGCCCAATGGATGAGCTGCTCCGGCGTGCGGCCAGAGATGGTCACCGCGCCGATGAGAGCCTGGGCGGCCTGTTCGGCGGCGTGGGCGCTGGCCCCCAGGACCACCAGCCCCTCGCCCTGGGCGTCCAACGTGGTCGCCTCGGCCTCGTCCAAATCCGCGATGGTGTGGAGGGCGGTGTAAAAGACGCGGGCCGCGTCCTCTCCCGTGGGCGTCTCGGCCACCTCCAGCCGCAAGAGGCCGTCGGCGGGCAGGCTCCAGGCCGGGCGGGGTGGCGTGGCGGGCTGGTCCTCGGCATCCCAGGGATACCAAACGTCGGTCACCTCCAAAAGCCCCGCCAGGCTGGATAAAGAGATCTCTCGCTCGCCGGCGGCGGGCGTGAGGAGCGTTTCCAACCTGCGCGGCGCCGCCAGGCTATAGGCCCTGAGCGCCCGGCGCAGATGGGCGGTCAATTCGTCGGCAGACCAGGTGGCGTGGTCGGGATCGCGCAGCTCCAGCGCCACCTGGGCGATGAGCTCGTTCAGGGTGGACATGGGCCTCCTTGCGGAAAAAAGTGGGAAGGATGAAGGATGAAAGGCCTGCTTCAGCCTTCATCCTTCCGTTTTCATCCTTACTTTTTCCGCCGCTGGGCCACCAATTTGTCATAACCCAGCACCGAGAGCAGGGCCAGGAGTAACGCAATGAGCACCTGCCGCAACACTTCTTTGAAGCGCGGATCGTTCCAAAAGCTCATGGCAACCCCCAGAAGCAAGGATGAATTAGGAAGGATGAAGGATGAATTAACAAGGATGCAACAGGGCTCTCATCCTTCCGGCTCATACTAGAAAGCAAGGATGAATTAGGAAGGATGAAGGATGCATTAACTAGGATGCAACGGAGGATTTCCTCCTTCATCCTTCATCCTTCACCCTTCACCCTTAGGCGATATTGTGCTTGTACAGGGCGCGATAATCGCCGATGCCCACGGCGTAGACAAAACGCACTTTGATGCGCATCTCGTCGTTGGTGAACATGGAGCCGGTGAGCTCGTTATCGGCGACGAAAATCTCGGGCGCGCGACCGAAGCGGTAGCCGATGCACACTCCTTCCAGGTCGCCCGGATCGGCCGCGGCGGCCCAGTTCGCGGCGTCGGTCCAATCGGGCACGGTGATGACGCTGGAAGAGTTGCGACGCACGTTGGCGTCGTTATCGTCACCGCCGGGCTCTTGGTCGCTGGTAAAGATGGTCAGGGCCGTCTTTTCCAGCTCGATGGGCACCAGGCAGTAGCGCGGGCGCAGCCCCAAGCGCTTGCCGCTGTGCAGCTCGGTCTGTTTGAACATGGCCTGGATGGTGGCATCCCAGGAATCCGGGCCAAGGGCCGAGGAACCCAGGTTGCCGTGGTCGGCGTGAAAGAGGGTTTTGCCATCGGCCAAGGCCGGGCCCAGGCCCGAGTTGGCGGTAAAGAGGGCGGCGACGGCGGCGGAGAGGGTGCGGTAGGCGGCCACACCCAGCCTGCGGGGGATGGCCCGCACGGCGGCCACATCGTCGCGGTCGATCATCTCCAGGGTCACCCCCACGTAATTCCCCTTTTTCACAAAGCTGGCGCTTTCGGCGTTGTCATCCCAGGTCTTTTCCGTGTAAGCGTCACCCTCAGCCACGGTGTCCAGGTCGGCCAGGCCGCCCAGAGAGAGCCATTTGATCTGGTTCATATTGGTGAACTCTTGTTCATAGGCGATGGGCTGCCACCATTGGGGCCGCGAGGTGTAGGCCTGCAACAGGGCCTTGTTCAGCACATTGGCCACTACGTTGGCCATGGTGGTGGTCGTGACGTTGGCCAGCGTCACCCGCTCGGCGCGGTAGAGGCCGTGGCGCTCCCAATCGCCGGTCAGCAGGTCGTACAGTTCGCGGATGCCCGTCAGCCGCTCCACGGCACGGTGGGCGGCTGTCTCGGGTAGGCCCATCAGCCGCTCAAAGGCCAGGGTGATCCGCTCCAAGGGCGTGGTCACCCCGTGGATTTGTCCCAAGCCACGGATGCTGGCCTGGGCCTGCGCCTCGGCCCAGGTGTGTTGGTACGCGGCGATGGTGCTGGCGATCTCTTCGGCGCTCACCTCGCGGCCGGCCAGCTGTTGGCGCACCTGGCCTTGCAGGGGCGCGGGCAGGCCGGAGCGGGCCAGTTGCGTCTCCAAAAGGGCAGCGCGCAGCGTCTGCACCTCGGCGCCGAGGCGGGCCGCTTCCTGGCCCCTTTCGTCGCGCTGCGTTGCGTGGGTTGGCGGCTCCTGATGAGCCGTCTGAACCCTGGTGGTCGTTTCCACCTCGGACATATGCGGAACCTCCCTTCTTGTTTGAACTGCCTGTTGACCCAGGAAGCGGCCCCCGGCCGCCGGGTTCACCACGATATCCACCGAATTCACCCCCTCAATACGTTGCACCTCGCCGCCCCGCTGGCGCACCCACAAATCAGCGCTGAGGCCGAGATAGGGCCTCTGGCCGGCGCGGCGGGCCAACTCTGCCACCCAACCGGCGGCGGGAAAGAGCTCCAGCCGCCCGGTCACGGCGTCACGTTCGTCGTCCCAGGCCGCCTGGCGCACCTCGCCGGCCAAGTCGCGCACCGAGCGCCCGCCTGGGCGGGCCGCATCTTGGGGCGTGGCGTGGTCAATGAAAACCGGCGCCCCCAGGAAAAGCCCCGCGCTTTCGGCCAGCGCCCGGGCGGTGAAGCGCAGCCCGTTGGCCTCCCCCGGTTTGATGATCACCACCGGCAAGCCCTCTGCGCCCGCCTCGGCGGCCAGGCGCACGCGGATGCGTTCGCCGTCCACTTTTTTCTCCTCTCTTTGTAAGGATGAAGGCGGAAGGATGAAGGATGAAAGGAATCGGGTTTCGGAAGGACCGCTCGGGACTCAAAGCCCTGATTCCCCTCTTCATCCTTCCGCCCTTATCCTTCATCCTTTCCCCGTTCCACCACCGCTTCGAACGTCACCTTCACCGGCCCCGGCTCCACGCCGGCGCGGCGGGCCGCGGTGACCAAAAGATCCTCCACCATGGCGCTGAATAGGTTTTGCCGATGGGCAAAATGGCGAAAAGTGGCTGTGCCCATCTCCCGCGCCGTGGCCCGGTTGGCCCCTTCCCCCTCGGCCAAAAAGTGTAGCGGCACCCCGGCGCCGGCCGCGATCATCAACCGCAGCGCCTTGCCGTCGGCGGCGGCATCGTCGGCGGCGATCTGTGGTTGCACGGCCGACCACGTCTCGTGGCCATCGGTGACGATGATGCTGCCGGAGGTTGGCACCCTGGAGTATTGCGCCCGTTTGGCCTCCAATTGCCCCGGCAGGGCACCCTCCACCTTCACCTGCCAAAGATATGCCCCTTTGTAACGGTTGAGCCGCACCCGGTCCTCCAACCACAAGTCGTAACGCTCCAGCCAGACCAGGATGGCCGCCAGGTCCGAGATCCCCCGCACCTGCCCCACCGGCCGGTTGATGGTGTAATGCACCATCACCTGGTCTGGGCCATCGGGCCCCAGGTTCGCCGCCGGCCACCAGCGCCCGTCCACGTCGCCGGTGAGCTGGTGGTAGCGGAGCTCCCGCTCCAGGTCGTCGGGGTCGGTGACGATCTCATCCACCAACACGGCCGGCACCTCCCGCACATAGGACATGCCATCCACCGGATTGCGCGAAAGGACCAGGAACAGCTCGCCGGAGCGGGTCAATTCGTCGCACCAACGGTACAGGCGCAGATCCAGCCGGTTGAGGGGGTGCTCCCAGAAGGCCTGCACCCAAGGGCCGGCCTCAAGCTTGGCCCCCGCGCCCACGACAAAATCGGTGGTCATGCTCACCAGACGGGCCGCCAGGGGGTTGCTGCGGCAGACCTCGGCCAGCCGCTCCAGGTTCTGGCGCACCTCGTACCACGGGCGCTGTGGCGTGGCGCCATCGTTCAGACGCTGCCAGTAGCGGTCATCCACCACTTTGATGGCCGCCCTGACCCGCTCGTCCACCTCCTCTTTGAGCCAATGCTCGGCCAACCAACGACGCCAGCCCATGGAACCCCCCTGGGGAAAGGATGAAGGATGAAGAATGAGGGATGAAAAGGCAGGTCTACCTTCATCCTTCTCACTGAATAAGGGCGGTGAGGGAGGGGGATCTTAGGGGGTCTCGCGTGATGGCGATGCCAGCGGACCGGGGTTGAGCAAGAGGCATTGAGAGTTGATTGAGAGTTTTCTGAGGGCCGTCCTCTTTTCTGCTGGGGCGAGTTGTGCTATCCTAGGTCCGAGCAACAAGGCGGGGCGCCGCCATGTCCGTGTTGCATATCTTGCAGGTTAGGAGAGCCCCATGTCCTTCAGCCCCACTCCGCAGACGCCCATCTACCTGCCCGGCGAAAGCCCGGTGCATCACACCGCCTTGGAGGAGTTGGCCCTGGCCCTGGACACGCCCGTGGAGAGCCTGACGGTGTTGCGTCAGGAGCGCCCCCGACCTGGGGGCATTTTGGTGGCCCGGCTGGAGGAATCCGCCGCGGCACGGGAGCTGATCCCCTTGGGGCTGACCAATTTGCACAACGTGGCCGCCGAGGTGGACGCCTACGAGGTGCTGGTGCACGAAGGCGTGTTGTACCTTTTGGGCCGCACGCCCCGCGGGCTGCTCCAGGCGGTCTATGCCCTACAAGAGCGGCTCGCTGCCGGTGAATCCTTCCCTGAGGGTCTGTGCGTGCGGGGCACCTTTCGCATCCCCCTGCGCATCTTTCACCCGCGTTTCGACCGCTGGCCCGGCGAGCGCGCCGACGTGCGTTACATCAGCCATCTGGGGGCCAGCCATTGCCTGGTGGATCATGACTGGCAGGGTTCGCGGCGCCACTTGCAGGGGTACGTGACCAGCCCCATCTTTCCCCGGGCGGTGGATCCGGCCGAGGTGGCCGCCAACCACGCCGGCCTCAGGCGCCTCTTGGACGATTGCGCTGCCTATGGCCTGGAGGCCCATCTGTGGCTGACGGAGCTGCCCTGCCAGGGCGGGCCATGGGTGCCGGAGCCGGTGCGCCAGGAATGGCTCACCCGCTTCCCCGCCGAGGTGTTGGGGGATTGTGGCACTTACCAGGGCAAGGTGCTCTGTTTCAGCCATCCCATGGTTCAGGCGTTCTACCGTGACCTGTTGCAGCGCTTTTTTGCCGGTTTCCCCGAGATCTCGGCCATCTTTCTGTTCGGCATCGATTCCGGCGGAGAGTTCTGCGATCCGGCCCTCTGTCCCCGCTGCCGCGGCTTGACCAAGTTCGAACAGCGCGACCGGCTGCTCCGCTTTTTGCTGGAGGAGGGGCAAAAGGTGCGCCCTGGTCTGCGGGTGCTCACCACCGGCTGGCATTGGGAACATTACCCGGAGGAATTCCTGGACCGCCAGGCCGCGTTGCCCGCCGCCAGCGGTCTGTATTTTGCCGCCGAGGACGATGGCTGGCAGCCGGAGCGCCAGGCCCATGATTTTCTGCGTCGGGCGCGGGAGGTTTGCCGCCAACGCGGCCAATGGTTCATCGGCTATGATAATTTTCATTGGGGCGATGACACCGTCCATGGCCTCAACGACATGCAGGATTTTCCCCTGGGCATCGGGGCCAAGCTGGAGCGCTGGGCCATGTTGGGGGTGGACGGCGTCTTTGACCATTGGGGTGGGCAGAACGAGGACATTTCCTGTAACTCTATCGCCTGCCGGGAGTTCTTTCTCGATCCCTATGCCGATCCTAAAGTCGTGGCCCGGCGCATCGCCCGGCGGCAATTCGGCCCCCAGGCCGGGGAGCTGGCCTACTGCGCCTGGGCGGCCCTGGAGCGGGCCCACGCCGCCCTCTCCAACGCCTGCACTTGGCCGCCCCACCAGTGGCCCGGCTGGTATCAGGGCCGGGAGCAGGCGCCCACGCCGGAGCATTTTGAAAAGATTCGCGACGCCCTGTTGGGACGGGGACTCTTGCCCAAGGTGGCGGGGCCGTTCACCTATAACGCGGGCGACTTGGCCCAGCGCGCCCAGGCCGTGAGCGACGCCTGGGCTGCCGCCTATCCTCACTATCAGCGTGCCATTGCCTGGATGACGCAAGCCGTGGAGGCGGCGGACGAGGGGCGATTATTTTATGCCTTCTGGTGGTCAGGGAAGGAGCCCACGCCCACGCGGCGGGAGCATCTGCGCCGCCAGCGGGTTTATCTGGAATCCATGGCCCTCATCGGGCGGGAGATCGGCCTCCATTTCGGTCTGTTGGCCTTGTATGAGCGTTTGGGGCGCAACCCGGCGCGCTATCGGCAGGAGGCCGGTGACCTCCTCCAGGCCGATGCGGAAGCGTGCCGGGCCGCCGCGGAGCTCTGTGAGCGGCTCCAGCAAGAGGGCGACGATCTGCGCCCAGGGCGTGGCTGGGCGGAGGCGTATCGCCGCAAGGCGGAGGGGATTGTGGCGTATCTGGGCTAGGGAACAGGGGATAGGGTTCAGGGATTAGGGTTTGGGCATAGGGGGGCGCTGGAGAGAGGCGATGAGGCCTCCTAGAAGTTTGCCCACCTCTTGGCAGAGGGACCAGGCTGTGGTAGCTTGCTCTCGTGTCACCATGCCTAGCCGCACTATGACGGTCAGATGCGTTTCCAATTCCATCAGCGAACCTCTGGCAATGGAGAGGTGATGCACATACTCGCCTCGATGCGTGCGTCCGTAGCCTTCGGCAATGTTGGCTGGAATAGAAACGGCAGCACGCTGGATCTGGCTGATCAGGCCGAAACGTTCCTCCGCTGGCATAGTTTTGCACAAAAGATAGATTGCCTCTACGAGCTCAATCCCCTTCTTCCACGCCTCCAACTCGCGGTAGGTTTTCAGTGGCATGGCCCCCTCTTATGAGACAGTGGGGTTTAGGGTCAAAGCCCGCGGTCAAACCCATACCCTAAACCCTAGACCCTAAACCCTAGACCCTGGTCAGGCGTACGCATCCGCCACCGAGCGCACTACCTTCACCCATGCGGCAAGACGCTCCGGCTGGCCCTGCACCGTTTGCACATCCTTCAAGGTGATATCCACACAGCACCCTTTGGCGTCCTCCAATGCCTGCTTGATCACCTTGCGGATGTGTTCCGGGTCAAAGCCACAGCAGACCATCTCCGCCGGGTTGGGGCGATAGGAAAAGACGTAATCTCTCTGGATTTGCTCCGCGCAGCGGCGCACGTTGGCCCGTGGCGTTACGGCGATGCGGCGCAGATTGGGGATCTGGCGCAGATAGTCGATCTTGCGGGTTAGATCCTCACAACAGCCGTAGGCTACCAGGCCGTAGGGCTCCAGGATGGGGAGCTGGTATTGCAACATGAACTCGTTCCACATGGCCGGCGAGACCTCGGTGGTCTCTTGGGAGGCGCAAAAGACCCACAATTGCTTGCGACTGACGCTGGGGCTGTTGGCTTGCGGGTCGGGCAGCTCCAGGGCGTAGGGCATGGCCTGGTTCTGATGATCGCAGAGGTGCCAATCGCCGGCGGCCTCGGCCTCGTCCTGGGCGGCGCGGATCCCCTCGCTCATGAAACCGATCAGCTTCTTGAGCCATTCAGGCCGATCCACCATATCCCACATCATCTGTTCCAAGCCGCGCAGGTTGGCCAGATCGGTGGAGATATCGGCGTGCCACATGCGGTAGATGGGCGCGCGGGAGACGTTCACCTCCAAGATATCACCCACAGCCTCTTGCAACCGGGCCACGTTGCGGGCGGTCTGTTCCTCATCAATAAGATGGCGCGGCTTGACCAGTTTGGCCAGGTCCTCCTCCGTTTTGATGGGCGGGTCAAACATCCAAGAGCCGCCCGGCTCCGGGCTGGGGATGCGCCCAAAAGGCGGCCCCCACACACTCCCCGGAGGCGTGATGTACGTCGCCTCTTGGGTGATCCACGGTTCGATGACATAATCATCGCCGATAGATTGCTGAAAGATCATCTGCCGCAAAAAGGTCTCATGCTGTTGATAAAAGGGATCCTCGCATTGATTGCGTGATTCGGGCGCCTCGTGCCAGGCGGCCAACCAGCGCACATAAACGGGCGGGCGGGTGTGTTGCAAACTGTTATGTTGCCGCCAAAGGGCGCGGCGCTCGTCTTGGATCGGGTCGTGGGCGATCTCGGCGTATCGCTTGGCCAGCTCCCGCAAGATGGCTACGTCTCTCTTTTCGCTCATGCTTGCTCCTCGGATAACAGGGGGATATTGCCCAGATGAAGGGCATCAACGTTTTGTCTTATCATCATTATCATATTGAAAGGCGGCCCCGGGGCAAATTGGTCTGGCTCGCTGTGGAGGTGCACAAGGCGACAAACGCGGCATCCTCGGAAGAGTTGACAAGGGGCCCCCGCTTGTGGTAAACGATGCCCAGCCCAAGCAGGGTGCCGCAGGATAGCAGCCCATGGCCCAAGGAATAAACATCCTGGCCATGAACTGACGAAAGCGATGTGTGCGGTGTCCCCATTTCGCCCAGGCTTAAGCCACAGGGGCCGGCGCCAAAAGCGTCGCTGGAGCGCCTTGCGTCTTGTCGCAGTAATAGTTCTGTCCCTGGGATTATATTTTTTGGGCCTGGAGCTTTGGGAACTGTGGGCCTTGGCCCTGCTTGTGCTCTACCTGGGCTGGATCTTTCGGCAGTGAAGCCGTCTCGTGAGCCTTTAGGCCTCGCCCAGCCTGGCGCCACAGTTCTCACAGAACTTGGCCCCCGGGCGGATCGCCGTCTCGCCGCATTGCGGGCAGGCTAAAGCCGGCTTGGCCCCACAATGGGCGCAAAACTTGGCTTCCGCTTGCACAGGCTGGCCGCAGGCCGGGCAGACCAACTCCTCGCCGGTCGGCGCCTCGGGCGCTGCCGTTGAGGGCGCTGACCGGGGGCTGGGTATAGCGCCGGCCTGGCCGCCGCTGGCGATATGTTGATCCAGAAACTCAAGTCGCGTCAATGATCTGCTTTTGCTTGAACGCGGCATAAGCCGGCAAGATCAGGAGCGGCCAAAAAACAATCATCGCGGCCACCCTTTCGGCCTGCTCCTCGATCTCCCGGAGCTCCACCTTGCCATCGGCCAAGGCGGCCTGCCAGGAGGCCATCTTGTCCACATACTGGTCAAAGTTCAGCCCAGGGGATTGTGGAGCGAACCAGCGTGCGCGCTATAGTGCCTCCTTTTGTTGGGAACAGAGTGTTCGTCAGCCACACACTGAGATGGACGACTAGGAATCTCTTGGCAGTGTAACGCCATCTTGCGGTTTGTCAAGGGTTACACGCAGGACCGGATGAGGGTGTTGAGAAATGCCCCCGTCGGTTAGGAGCCGACGTTTAGGGATGGTAAGCCCGCGGCGCGGGCTTGGCAAGCAGAGCCGTCGGATGGAATCCGACGGCGGGCAGGGCGTCTACACGTCTTTTTTCAACACCCTCGACCGGATGAGGTTTGACAAATGCCCTAGATCGGCTAAGCTCAAGGACACTGTGACGGAGGAGCCGCAGTTTTTGGAGGGAGGAGGAAAAGGATGGAGACGATCCGCATCGACAACATCCTCGCCCGGCGAAGCATCCGCAGGTATACTGCTGAGCCGGTGCAGCCGGAGCAGGTGGAGATGCTGCTCAAGGCGGCCATGGCCGCCCCCTCAGCGGGCAACCGCAAACCCTGGCACTTTATCGTGGTGACCGATCCGGCCACCCGCCAGGCTCTGGCCGCGGCCCATCCCCACGCCCAGATGGTGGTGGAATCGCCGGTGGTCATCGTCCCGTGTGGCGAGCCCGCGTTGAGCCTGCCCGGCCGGGAGGAATATTGGATTCAAGACCTTGCTGCAGCCACGGAGAACATCCTGGTGACGGCGCCGAGCTTGGGGTTGGGCACGGTGTGGTGTGGCGTCTTCCCCATCGCCGAGCGGGTGGCGGCGGTGCGGCGTATCTTGGGCGTGCCGGATCATGTGATCCCCTTTGCCCTGATCGCCGTCGGCCATCCGGCCGAGCACAAAGAGCCGCGCACCCAGTACGACCCAGCCCGGGTGCACATGGAACATTGGTAAAGCCAGCGGGGCACGATGTTATCGTGTCCCCACAGCAGCGAAATCATCGAGAGCAAGGAGCAACATGGGAGGACTCGGCATCATCAAGATTACCCAGAACCCGGTGCGGGTTAAACTGCATAGCGGCCAGCCCACGGTGGGTAGCTGGCTCACTTTGTGTTCGCCGGTGGCGGCGGAGAACATGGCCGCTGTGGGGTGGGATTGGCTGGTGGTGGATGCCCAACATAGCCCGGTGGGGTTCGATACCATGGTCAACTGTTTCCGCGCCATCCAGTTGGGCGGGGCGGTGCCCATGGCCCGGGTGCCTTGGAACGACACCGTATGGATTCAGCGGACCCTCGACGCCGGCGCTCTGGGGCTGGTCATCCCCATGATCAACACCGTGGCCGATGCCGAGCAGGCCGTGGCCAACACCAAATACGCCCTGCGCGGGCAACGCAGCTACACCAGCGGGCGCATGCGCCGCTATACCGAGGGCGATTACATCTCCTGGGCCGACGAAAATATCGCCGTCATCGTGATGATCGAGACGGTGGAGGCGGCCCAGAATGCCGAAAAAATCTTGGCCGTGCCGGGTGTGGATGGCTGTTTCATCGGCCCGGCGGATTTGGCCCTCTCCATGGGCCTGCGCCCCGAACAGGCCGGCAACCATCCGGAGCACGAGGCGCTGATGCAGCAGGTCCTCGCGGCGGGCAAGAAGGTGGGCACGGCGGTGGGCAAGCATTGCAGCGACGCCGACGAGGTGAATCTGCGCATCGCCCAGGGGTTCCAATTTCTGGCCTTGGCCAGCGACGGCGCGCTGATGCTCCGCGAGGCCACGGCGCAGTTCAAACGGCTCAAGCTATGAGGGAGAGGACAACATGAAAGTCGGTTTGGGTGCCATCCACGAGTTGGACGATGAGCGGCTGGCCTTTGTCAAGCAGTTGGGGGTGGATCACATCATCGTCCACACCCCCGAATTGCGCGGCGATGGTTTCTGGGAGTTTGAGGACCTGGTGCGGCTGCGCACCCGCGCCGAATCCGCCGGGCTGACCTTGGCGGCCATCGAGAATATCCCCCGCCGCTTTTACGATCACGTGCTGGAGGGCGGCCCCCGGCGCGATGAGCAGATCGAGAAGGTGCAAAAGACCATCCGCAACTTGGGGCGGGCGGGGATCCCCATCTTGGGGTATCATTTTATGGTCCTGGGCGTCTGGCGGACGGGGCACAACCCCGTGGGGCGCGGCGGGGCCAAGGTTACCGTCTATGATCACAACCTGGTGGCCAATGCGCCCGTGGCCGATGTGGGCCCGGTGGATGACGAGACCATGTGGGCCCGGCTGGAGTATTTTCTCAAGGCGGTGGTGCCGGTGGCCGAGGAAGAGGGCGTGGTGTTGGCCCTGCACCCCGACGACCCGCCCATCTCGCCCATCGCCGGGGTGGCGCGGATCATCCGCAGCGTGGAGGCCTACAAGCGGGTGATGGAGATCGTGCCCAGCCCCTCCAACGCCATCGAGTTTTGCCAGGGGACCATCGCCGAGATGTGTTCTCGTCCGGAGGAGGTCTATGAGGCCATCCGCTATTTCGGCAGCCGGAAAAAGATCGCCTATGTCCATTTCCGCAATGTCACCGGGCCGGTGCCCACTTTTGCCGAGACCTTCATTGACGAGGGGTATGTGGACATGCTCCAGGCCATCCGAGCCTATCATGAGGTGGGGTTCGATGGCGTGATCATTGATGACCACACCCCGGCCGTGGCCGGAGATGCTCCCTGGGGCCATCGCGGCCGAGCCTACTCCATCGGCTACATCAAGGCGCTGATCAAAGCCGTCAACTATTACGAGGGCGGGAAATAAAAACACGGAGACGCGGAGGACACGGAGAAAAACAGGAGATTCTCCGTGCTCTCCGTGACTCCGTGGTGAGGGGACATCTTTGCTAGGAAAAACGGAGACACGGAGGACACGGAGAGAAACAGGAGATTCTCCGTGCCCTCCGTGACTCCGTGGTCATTATGAAAAGAAGGAGTGAATCATGCGCAAACCCATTCTGGCGGGAAATTGGAAGATGAACAAGACCGTGGCCGAGGCCGTGGCCTTGGTCCAGAACATGAAGGGCGAGCTGCTCAAGGTGAACGGGGTGGAGAAGGTGCTCTGCCCGCCCTTCATGGCTATCCCCGAAGTGGCCAAGCTCGTGGCCGGGACGGAGCTGCGCCTCGGCGCCCAGGACATGTATTGGCAGGATAGCGGCGCCTTCACCGGCGAGGTCTCGCCCCTCATGGTCAAGGAGTTTTGCCAATACGTCATCATCGGCCACTCGGAGCGCCGCCAGCATTTCGGCGAGACGGACGAGACGGTCAACCGCAAGATCAAGGCCGCGTTGGCCCACGGGCTGACGCCCATCGTCTGCGTGGGGGAAAGCTTGGACATTCGCCAGGCCGACCAGACGGAGAAATGGGTGGCAGGCCAAGTGAAGGCCGCCCTGGCGGGGCTGACGGGCGCCCAGGTGGCGAGCTTGGTCATCGCTTACGAGCCGATCTGGGCCATCGGCACCGGCCTGCCGGCCACCGCGGAGGAGGCCGAGCGGGTCTGTGGCCAGGTGGTGCGGGCCATCATCACCGAGCTGTACGGCATCCCCACCGCCGACGCCGTGCGCATCCAATACGGCGGCAGCGTCACTCCGGCCAACGCCGCCGAGCTGATGAGCAAGCCCAATATTGATGGCGCCCTGGTGGGCGGGGCCAGCATCAAAGCGGCGGATTTTGTCGAGATCGTGCGCCTCGCGGCCAAGGCCAAGGGGGTCTGAGGCCGTCAGCCGTCGGCTATCGGCCATCAGCTGGATGGACAACTCTTAAGGGGACCGAATAATGGCAGAGCTCAAGATCGGCATCATCGGTTGCGATACCTCCCACGTGCCGGCCTTTACCCGGCTGCTCAACGACGCTCGCGACCCCTTCCACGTGCCCGGCGGCCGAGTGGTCGCGGCCTATCCCTCCTTCAGCCCGGATCTGCAGCCCAGCTATTCGCGGGTGGAGGGGTTCAAGCAAGAGTTGGTGGAAAAGTGGGGCGTGCAAATGGTCGGCTCGGTGGAGGAGCTGGTGGCCCAGGTGGATGCGGTGCTCCTGGAGAGCGTGGACGGCCGGCGCCACCTGGCCGAGGCGCGGCCCGTCATCGCCGCGGGCAAACCGGTCTATGTGGATAAACCCTTGGCGGCCAGCTATGCCGACGCGGCGACCATCATCCGCCTGGCCCAGGAACGGGGTTGCCCCCTCTTTTCCTCTTCCTCCCTGCGCTACGACGCCAACCTCGCGGCCATCAAGGAGGATCCGGACCTGGGCGCGGTGTTGGGTTGCGACGCCTTTAGCCCGGCAACTTTGGACCCCACCAATCCAGGGCTGTTCTGGTACGGGATCCATGGCGTGGAGATCCTCTACACCTTCATGGGGCGGGGCTGTACCCGCGTGCGCTGCACCAGCACGGACAAGTATGACGTCGTGGTGGGGCACTGGCCCCAGGGCCGCTTGGGCACCGTGCGCGGCACGCGCTGCGGCGCCCACGATTACGGCGCCACCGTGTTCGGCGAAAAGAAGGTGGCCCAGGCCACTTATTCCAAGACCATCCCCCTCTATAGCCGCCTTTTGCAAAAGATCGTGCCCTTTTTCCAGACGGGCGTGTCCCCCGTGCCCTTGGAAGAGACGCTGGAACTGATGGCCTTCATCCAGGCCGCCTGGATCAGCGCCCAAGAGGGGCGCGAGGTGACGCTGGAGGAAGTGATGCGGGGCTAGGCATTTGCCCCCGGCCGAGAGGCTTGGTACAATGGCGCCATGTTCGCCAAGCAGCGCTCGGGCAAGCCGATCATCCTCGCCGCCGGCCTGGCCCTGGGCCTTGTGGCCCTGGCCGGCGGCCTCTTCCTGGCCTTGCGGCGGCCCACCCAGGACCGCTCGGCGGGCGGTGTCTCCGGCCAAACCATTCCCCTGCCTCCACCGCGCCTTGAGGGGGCTCTTGCCTTAGAAGAGGCCCTGGCTGCGCGGCGTTCGGTGCGTGACTATGCCCCCGGCCCTTTGACCTTGGCCGAGGTGGGCCAGCTCCTTTGGGCTGCCCAAGGGGTCACCTCCCCCGAAGGGTTCCGCACCGCCCCCTCCGCCGGCGCCCTCTACCCCTTGGAGCTTTATCTGGTGGTGGGTGAGGTGAAGGGCTTGGCCCCTGGGGTGTACCATTATGAGCCCGAAAGCCATGCCCTCACCAGGATCATCGCGGGAGATCTGCGCCGTGTTCTGGAGATGGCCGCTCTGGGCCAGGATTACGTGCGCACGGCCGCCGTGGACCTGGTGCTGACCGGCGTCTATCAGCGCACCGCCCGCCGCTACGGCGAACGCGCCCAGCGTTACGTGTACATGGAGGCGGGCCACGCCGGCCAGAATGTCTATTTGCAGGCCGAGGCGCTGGGGCTGGGCACCGTCGCCATCGGTGCCTTCAACGATGAGGAGGTGCAGCGCCTGCTCTCCCTGCCGGCGGAGGAGGCGCCGCTCTACATCATGCCTGTAGGGAGAAAACCTTGAACCTGACCCTGCGTGAACGCCTGCTCATCACCCTGCGCGGCGGCCGGGCCGATCGCGTCCCCTGGAATATCTATGCTTGGCTCCTGCCCCAAACTGAGGTCGGTCACGCTTTGCAGCGCCAAGGGCTGAGCCTGATGGGCTCCAGCCGCATCTTGCGGGCTATCCAGCAAGAGGTGACGGTGCATGAGGAGCGCCGGGAAGTGGCCGGGCAAACCTGGTTTCACCTGCGCTTGGAGACGCCCGTGGGCACCTTGACCGAAGAGGCCACCTGGGAGCCCAGCACCAGCAGCCGCTGGATCCGCAAATACCTCATCAGCAATGCCGAGGACTATCGCGCCGCCGAATTTTTCCTGCGCCACACCCGCTTCGAGCCGGATGATGCGCCCTTCCTTGAGGCTGATGCCGCCATGGGGCCGCACGGGATCGTCATCGGCGAGATCATGCCCATCCCCATCATGCAGGCGATGGTGGCCTGGCTGGGCGCGGAGGGCCTCACCGAGGGCCTCTACCTTTACCCCGATCGTTTCGCTTCCTTTTTGGACGCTTTGACCCAACACTATCGGCGGCAGGTGGAGCTGGCCGCGGCCAGCCCGGCGGAGGTCATCTGGTTTCCGGATAACGTCACCGCCAACATCATCTCGCCGCGCCTCTTTGAGCATTACTGTGCGCCGAACTATGCCCACGCCACCGCCATCCTGCGCCAAGCGGGCAAGATCCCCATCGCCCATTATGATGGCTCCATCCGCCCGTTGCTGGCTCATTTGGCGCGGACAGCTCTCCCGGTGATCGAGGCCTTTACGCCGCCGCCCATGGGCGACGTGACCGTGGCCGAGGCCCTGGCGGCCTGGCCACAGAAGGTGATCTGGGTGAATTTTCCCGGCTGTCTCTTCTTTGAACCGGCCGAGGTGATCGAGGCCTATGCCGCCGAGTTGTTGCGCCAGGGGGCGGCCAGCGGACGGCTGATCATCGGTTGCACGGAGGAATTTCCGGTGGATGCATTCGAAAAGACCTTCACCGCCATCGGCCGGGCCTGGGCCCAGCAAAGAGAGATCACGCCTTGAGGGAAACCACCTGGTTGCAGATCGTCGTCATCCTGGCCGCTGGCCTGGTGGCGGGGTTCGTCAACGCCCTGGCCGGCGGCGGTTCTTTTCTCACCTTGGTGGCCTTGGAGTTTGCCGGTCTGCCCGCGTCTATGGCCAATGGCACCAACCGCGTCGCCGTGTTGGTCCAGAACGTGGCCGCTGTGCTGGGGTTCAAGAGCAAGGGGCTGAGCGATTTCAAGCTCAGTTTACAGTTGGGTTTGCCCGCCTTCCTCGGCTCCATCGTGGGCGCCTATGTGGTGATCGACCTCCCCACGGCCATTTTTCACCGCATCTTGGCGGCGGCCATGCTGGTCATGCTGGTGACCTTGGTGCTGGATCCGAAAAAGTTGCTGCACAAGCGTCCCCGCCGGATGACCCCCGCCCGGCGGTGGCTGGGGTACCTCGTCTTTTTCGCCGTCGGCTTTTACGGCGGCGCCATCCAGGCAGGGGTGGGCTTTTTTCTCATCGCGGCCCTGGTATTCTTTGCCGGGCTGGACTTGGTGCGCACCAACAGCCACAAGGTGTT
>DAOTZU010000002.1:0-3614 GCA_034433995.1 Anaerolineae bacterium | reverse complement strand
GGGGCACGGGTGTCGCTCCCGGTGGGATTTGTGGGGGCGCTGACGGCCCTGATCATCGGCCTGGTGTATGGCTGCATCTCGGGCTATTATGACAAGCTCGATAACATCATGATGCGCATCGTGGACATCATGTACGCCTTTCCCACGATGCTGCTGATCATCCTTTTGATGGCCTTTTTCAAGACCAGCTTCGGCGGCATCCCCAAACCCGGCACGGCCTCCTACACCTTCCATCAGATCAACGACTTTGTGGACAAGATCCTGGGCCTGCAAGGCGGCGGCATGCTCTTTATCTTTATGGGCATCGGCATCACCGCCTGGATGGGCATCGCCCGTCTGGCCCGGGGGCAGATCCTTTCCCTGAAGCAAAAAGAGTTCATCGAGGCCTCGCGCATGGTGGGCGCCAGCGACCTGCGCATCATCACGCGGCACATCCTGCCCAACATCATCGGGCCCATCCTGGTCTCGGTAACTTTGAACATCCCCGGATATATCTCCACCGAGGTCTTTCTCAGTTTCATCGGCCTGGGCGTGGACCCGCCCACCCCGAGCTGGGGCTCCATGATCTCCGAAGGGGCGCGCTCGCTTCGCTCTTATCCCAACCAGGTGCTCTTTCCGGCCCTGGCCTTGGCCATCACCATGTTCGCCTTCAACTTTCTCGGCGATGGCCTGCGCGATGCGTTGGATCCGCGCATGAAGGGCACGTCATAAGCGGGACGAGGGAAAAGGCAGTGGGCATTCACGCCGTGGCGGACGCGAGATGAGCAAAAAGACCTGGCTGATCCTCATCCTGGTATTGGTCTGCCTATGTATGCTGGGGGGGCTATGCGCCACCGCCACCTACCTGGGCTGGACCCATTTTACCTTTCGCGTCACAACGCCATCCGGCGTCTCCTCCAGAGCCACCTCGACCCCGCGCTCCGGCGGCACGCTGCGCCTCTATGGCGGCCTGCCCCCCACGCTGGATCCGGCGTTGGTGCAAGATAGCACCTCGGCGGAGTATGTGGTGCACCTGTTCAGCGGGCTGGTCACCTTGAACAGCGATCTTGAGGTCGTGCCGGATATCGCCGAGCGCTGGGAGATCAGCCCCGACGGGCGCACGTACACCTTTCATCTTTTGCCCGAGGCAACCTTTGCCGATGGGCGGCCTATCACCGCCGAGGATTTCATCTATTCCTTCGAGCGCGCTTGCAGCCCCAAGCTGCAATCGCCGGTGGGCGAGGCTTACTTGGGCGATATCGTGGGCGTGAGCGCGTTCGCCGCCGGCCAGGCCGAGCACATCGCCGGGCTCAAGGCGTTGGATGCGCACACGTTGCAGGTCACTATTGACGCGCCCAAAGCCTATTTTCTGGCCAAGCTGACCTATTCCACCGCCTTTGTGGTGGATCGGGTGCAGATCGAGCAACAGGGCTCAACCTGGACGCGCAAGCCCAACGGCAGCGGCCCCTTTGTGTTGGAAACCTTGAGCCGCGAGCGGATCGCCCTGACGCGCAATGAACGCTATTACGGGCGGAAACCGGCGCTGGAGCGCGTGGAATATGTGCTCAGCGGCGGGATGCCCATCACCATGTATGAGAACGACCAGCTGGACATGGTGGAGGTGCCGCCCAGCGAGATCGAGCGGGTGTTGGACCCAGAGAACCCGCTCTATGCCGAACACCACATGGTGCCCGAGCTGAGCGTGCAATACTTGGGGCTGAACGTGGCGCAGCCCCCCTTCGATGACCTGGCTGTGCGCCAGGCCTTGGCCCAGGCGATAGATAAGGAAAAGCTGGCCACTCTGGTGCTCAAAGGCACGGCCACGGCGGCCAAAGGGATCCTGCCGCCCGCCCTGCCGGGCTACGATCCCGAGTTGGCGGGCTTGCCCTACGATCCCGAAAACGCGCGCAAACTGCTGGCCAGTTCGCGCTACGCCGGGCAGATGCCGCCCATCGTCCTCACCGTCAGCGGCACCAGCGGCCACATGGACGTGACCACCCGGGCCGTCCTCAGCATGCTCCAGGAAAACCTGGGCCTGGAGCTCACGGTGGAGCAGGTGGCTTGGGAGGATTTCCTGCGCGATCTGAACGAACGGCGCTACCAGCTCTTTCTCACCGGCTGGATCGCCGATTATCCTGATCCGCAGAACTTTTTGGATCTCTTGTTCCACAGCACCAGTTCGCAAAATCATACCGGTTATCGGAATAGCCAGGTGGACCAATGGTTGGAACAAGCCCGGGTGGAGAGCGACCCCGCCCGGCGCATGGCCCTCTACCATCAGGCGGAGCGGGTCATCGTCAGCGAGGCGCCCTGGATCCCTTTGACCCACGGCGTCAGCTACACTTTGGTCAAGCCCTATGTGCAGGGTTACCGGACCAGTGCCGCCATTTATCCCTGGCTCAAAGAGATCTCTATCGCAACAACGGAAGATTAGGCCGTCATCTTTTCCCACGGCAGGGAGGCAAGCAAATTCGATGGCACCTTTACTTGAAGTGCGCAATCTGCGGACACAATTCTTTACCCAGGATGGCGTGGTCAATGCCGTCAATGGGGTGAGCTTTACGCTGAATGAAGGCGAGACCTTGGGCATCGTGGGCGAAAGCGGCTGCGGCAAGAGCGTCAGCGTCCTCTCGCTGATGCGCTTGGTGCCGCAACCGCCGGGCAGGATCGTCGGCGGCGAGGTGCTCTTCCAAGGGCGCGACCTCTTGAAGGTCAGCGAGGAAGAGATCCGCCAGGTGCGAGGGAACAAGATCGCCATGATCTTTCAAGACCCCATGACCTCCCTCAACCCTGTGCTCACCATCGGCCGGCAGATCAGCGAGGCCCTGGAACTGCATCTGGGCATGACCAAGGAGCAGGCGCGCAAACGGAGCATCGAGCTCTTGGAGATGGTCAACATCCCCGAGGCAGGAGCGCGCATTGACGATTATCCCCACCAGTTCTCCGGCGGCATGCGCCAGCGGGTGATGATCGCCATGGCCCTCTCCTGCAACCCGCAATTATTGATCGCCGATGAGCCCACCACCGCTCTGGATGTGACCATCCAAGCCCAGATCATTGACCTCGTCAAGACGTTGCGTAAAGAGCTGGGCATGGCCATCATCTGGATCACCCATGACCTGGGCATCGTCGCCGGGTTGGTGGATCGGGTGCAAGTGATGTACGCCGGCTATATCGTGGAGCGGGCCGAGGTGCACGAGTTCTATGCCAACCCGCGCCACCCCTATTCTCTGGGCCTCATGGGCTCGCTACCCCGCCTGGACGCCAAGCGCCGCGAGAAACTGACCCCCATCGAGGGACTGCCCCCCGATCTCATCGTCATGCCACCGGGATGTCCCTTCTATGCCCGCTGCAAGTATCGCATCGAGCAGTGTTTGCGGGAGAATCCCCCGCTGCGGTCCATCGCCGATGGCCATGAGATCGCTTGTTGGGTTGATGTGACCAAGGAGGGGAAGGCATAGAGATGAACCCACAGGATAACGTTTTGGTGCAAGTCAGGAACCTGGTCAAGTACTTTCCCATCACCCAAGGCATCGTCATCCAGCGGCATATCGGCGATGTCAAGGCGGTGGATGGGATCTCGTTCAACATTTACCGGGGCGAGACCCTGGGCCTGGTGGGGGAAAGCGGCTGCG
>DAOTZU010000001.1:0-14023 GCA_034433995.1 Anaerolineae bacterium | reverse complement strand
AGAGGCGCCAGGCCCCGAGGAGCAACATCCCATCGGCGGCCAGGGCCACCCCCTGAATCCCCCCAAAATGCGCCCCCAGGATGACGGCGGGCAGGAAGAACGCCGCCTGGACCAGGTTAGCCTGCTGCAGGGCGCGCGGCTGCCCCACGGCCAGAAGCAAATTGCTGACCAACATCACCAAAGCATCGAGGACAATGTATACCATCATCAGGCGAAAGGTCAAGAGCATGGGCAACCACTTGTCGCCGATGACAAGATGGATGAACTCGGGCATGGCCAAAGCCATGGCGCCGGCCAGGGCCAGGCTTGTGCGCAGGATGACATGGGCCGAACGGTAGAACACGCGCGAAAGGCGCAGGCGGTCCTCCTGAAGCCGGGCAAACACCGGCCCCAGGACGCCGATGAGCGGGTTGGCCAACACCCGGCGAGGATAGTGGGCCAGCTCGTAGGCCTTGTCGTAATAGCCGAGAGGCGTCTGTCCCAGGGCGGTGCCGATCCAGAAATCGTCGAAACGATCCAGGAAATAACTCAGGTTGGAGGCAACCCAGCTCGGCTTGCCGAACTCCCACAGCCACTGCGCCCAAGCGCGGTCCCAGCCGAGGCGCGGCCGCCACCGGCGCAGCGGCCCCCAGGTGAGGAGGAAGCGCACCCCCAACCCGCTGAGCCGCTCCGCCACCAGCGCCCCCACGCCCCAGCCACGCCAGGCCAGGTAGGGGGCGATGAGGGTCATGGTGAGGGAGGCGAGAACATCCACCAAGGCCAGCGAGGAGAAGGCCAGCTGTTTGCGTAATAAGGTCTCTTGCACCTGGCTGAGGTTGGCCAGGAGATACGCCACGATGCATAGCGGCATGATCCGGTCCAGCCCCACCATATGGGGATATGCCCGCGCCAAAAGGGGGGTGACAAGCAAAAGGAACAGGGCCGCGGCGCCATCGGTGACCAGGCGAAGGCTGAAATAGGTGCGCAGGAGGGATTCATCGGCATCCTGGCGGTGGATGATGGCCGCGTCCAGCCCCAGCCCGCGCAATTGCGCGGCCAGCCCGATATAAAAGAGGGCCAGAGCCACCAGCCCAAAATGCTCCGGCAAGAGCCAACGGGCCAGGAGGACGGCGCGCACAAACCCCAGGACCAAGGTCACCATCGAGGCGGCCATGCTGACCAGGGAGCCGCGCAGCGTGCGCCGGGCGATGGTCTCGCTCATCTCACCACCCTGCAAGGTAAAGGCTGGATAACCCCAGCCAGCGCAGCAAGGGTGGCGCTCCCCACCAAGAGATCAACAGGATAACCAAGGTCACGGCCGTAGCCCAGATGGCGCGCCGGCGGCCCCAACCCAGCCCGCGCGCGCCCCAGGAGGTGGCCAAGAGCGCCAGCCAGGCAAGGAGGCGCCAACATTCCAGGGGATCCCAGCTCCAGTAAGCTCCCCAGGTACCCTGGGCGCCCAGGCCGGCCAGGAGCATGGCTGCCGTCTGGGCCAGGAGGGCCAGACCCAGGGCGCTTTGAGGCAGAGCATGGCCCGTCTTGCGCGCTTTGCACAGCCCCACCAACTGCAGCACCAGCGCGCCCGCGGCCACGGTCTGGAGCGCCTCGCTCCAGGCGAACCACGCCCCCGGCAAATGGGCCGTGGGCCAGACCCAGGTTTTGAGCGAGGCCAGGAACGCAGGCGGCACGAGCATCTGATCAGCCATCGGCATCCTCGGCCAAAAAATGCTGCAGACAAGTTGCCCACGGCTCCTGGGCGTGGCCGGCGGGCAGGATCAACTGCCCCACGGTGCCCTCCGGGCCGGAGCGCAGCGCGAGCCACACCTCCCTGGGCGACCAGGACCACCAACCCACCAAACCCAAGAGGAGAAGCGCCCCGCCGGCTGCAGCCACGGGCAATTCCGGCTCGCGCTCGGCCCGCAGGATGATGAAATACTCGACCTGTAGCTCCACCTGGGCCGCCGGCGTGGATAGCTGACCACCCGAAGAGAGAAATGCCTCGGCCACCAGCTGATTATCGCTGCCTCGCAAAAGCTGGGCGTGCAGCGTGGGCCTTTGTAGCCCCTGGGCGGGCAGTGTGGGATAATAGACCAGGCGCAACACGAGATCCGCCTTGGGGATGGCCAAAAGCTGCTCCTGTTGACTACCGGAGAAGCGCACCCGCAAGGCGGGGCCGGGGGCCGGATCGCCCACCAGGCGTTGCAGGGCAAGGACCTCTCCCTGGGCCGTTTGCGCCCGCACCCGCACCGCCGGCCCATAGCCCACCTGATACAGCGCGAGCCCCTCGTAGCGGGCACTCCGCCCCAGCCCCAGGTTGAGGGCGCGGAGGGCCGTCGCGCCTTGGAGCAGGGAGAGCTGGCTATCCAGGCGGGCCAACGTGCCATCGGGGCGAGGGACGATGCGCAATTCTTCCAAGCGCACGGCCAAACCTTTGGCGCGATGGAGGAGCTGGGTCTCGCCGGCGGCGAGTTCCAGGCGCGGCCCCTGCCACCCATAGCGCGCCCGCACCACGCCGGCCAGGAGCAGGAGCAGCACCCCCACATAAGTCAAGCCCGCAAGCCACCGCCCCTTCCCTACACGGCGGGCTAGGACGTATTCCGTCCCCTCGCAGGTCATGCGGCGCGCCACGCGCTGCCCTGCCAGAGCCAAGGCCCACCGGACGCGCGCCCAAGCCTGGCGCCCATCGGCGGGGAGATGCAACGGCACCGCCTGCACCCGCCGAGGGAGGGGCGGCGCCCAGGGGAGGACCCACAGCGCCAACAGGCGCGCCAGGGCCACCGCAGCCACCAGAGCCCGCAGCACACGGAAGAAACGGGAATTGAACATGGCGAACAAACTTAGGGGTTGCAGCACCTTGGCCACATCCCCCCAGAGAGCGTTCCCTCGCCCCAAGGTCGCCTCCGCCTGCAGGGCATCGCCGGCGCCGGATGCCTGGGGCAAGATCCCCCCCAAGAGGGCCCAACCCCCCCAGAGCGCCAAAAGGACGGCCAGGAGAGCATCGGAGGTAAGCCCCCGCCAGAGATACAGGCCCAGGCGCTGGGCGATGGTGCAGAATCTGGCCCGCGTGCCCACGAACGCAGCGCTCCTTCCCCTTGGTGGTATCCGAGAGGGCAATATGCGAGGATGATTATAGCGGCAAAGGGGATCTCGTCAATGCGCCGGACGTTGGATCCTCGCGCGTGCAAACCTGACAGGTCTTGAAGACCTGTCAGGTTTGGTGTCTCCCAAAGGCCCTTTGGTTGGACAAAGGACCGCCCTTGATTTACAATGCGCGTAGCGCGATCTTGCCATGCGCGAGGCCCTAAGTTACGCCCTCAGCCCCGGCCCACAGGGAAGACAAAGCACCAAAGGGGGATCCCCCCATCCTTGAGCCGCGAAGGCTGAGCGCCACAAATCTGCTCCAAAGGAGGTTTAATGGCCGAGCTATCCTTTGCCCATATCGCCGATCCCCTCATCCGCCAAGGGGTGGAGGCAGCCGTGCACCAGACCCTCCTGCCGGCCATCACCGAGGAGGTCTATCCCGGCCACTTTAACGTCACCGCCGACGGCAGCGCCTTTGGCGCCGAGAACACCTGGCCCGGCCTGGATGGCTGGGAGATCGCCGGGGCGCTCTTGCTCCTGGGCCACGAGAGGCTGGTGTTGGATTATTTCGATTTCGTGCAGGCCGCGCAGCGCCCTGATGGTGATATCCCCTTTGCCATCTTTCCCGCCGAAACGCCCCCGCCGGGGATGGATGCCCATCTGCGCGGGTTGCGCTATCCTGAAGATGTGTACGTTTACCAACCAGCGCCCAGGGAGGGGCGGCCGGCCTGGGCCAACCTCAAACCCCGTCGCTGGATCGGTCTTTTTGCCCATTGGCAACCCAATGCCAACCCCTTGACCACCCTGGGGCCTGTCTCGTACATCCTCACCGCCGCCGAGATCTGGGAAACCCTGCAGGAGCGGGACTGGCTGCGCGCCAAGCTCCCCTCGCTGGCCGCCGCCGGCCGCTCGCTCCTGGGGCGGCGGAGCGCGAACGGCCTCATCTCCGGCGCGGGCTTTTACCTGGAAGATCCGCCCCGGAACCAGTGGGATGGCGTCACCCAGTGTTACACCATACATGTCTGGCGGCTCTTGGCCGGGTGGCACCGTCTCTTTGGCGAGGGCGCGTCGGCGACCTTTTGGCAGGACCAGGCCACGGCGCTGGCAGCTGCTTTCCAGGCCCTCTTTTGGCGGGGCGACCACTGGGCAGAATATGTGCATCCGGAACACGGCGTGGTGGATGCCCACGGCCTTTCCGATGTCAACTGGGCGGCCATCGCCTTGGACGTGGCCACGGAGGAGCAGGCCCGCTTGGTCTGGCCCCTCCTGGTAAACGAGCCGGCCTTCTGGCATGGGGATATGCCCACCCAGGTGGTCTCCAAACCCTACAACTACCAGGAGTGGGAGTTTCGCGAGCCTCTTCCCTTCGCCCATCATCACGGGCCGCTGTACGACATCGCCGCGATGGGCCGGGTGTGGTTCCTGGAAGCCCTGGCCTGCCGCAAGATGGGCGCCGAGGAGCGGCTGCGGGAAGCGGCGCGGCTGGTTTGCCGCATGGGCCTGCGCCACGGCGGTTTCTGGCACGAGCGCTACCACCCCTTGCAGGTGTGGGATGTCTACCCGGCCGGGCCCAAGGGCTACTGTGAGTATCCTGCCATCTTGGTACGGGTGGTGTGGGGCAATCGCGCGCTCTTTGCCCGCGGCTAACCCAAGGGGGCAGCGCTTGCCATCCAGGGAATCGCCGCCAAGGTGAGGCACTGATGACCGATAGCCGATAATGCATAGGAGGTGACCACAATGAAAGCCGTCGTAATGGCCGGAGGAGCCGGTTCCCGTCTTAGACCGTTGACCATCAACTATCCCAAACCCATGGTGCCCATGGTCAACAAACCCGTCATCGCCCATATCCTAGACCTGCTCAAACGCCACGGCATCTTGGACGTGGTCATCACGCTGCAATACATGGCAGAGGATATTCAGGATTATTTCGGCGATGGTCAGCACTTGGGCATGCGCATCGTCTACTCCATCGAAGAGACGCCCCTGGGCACGGCGGGGAGCGTCAAGCAGGCGCAGAAATACCTGGACGAGACCTTTATCGTCATCAGCGGCGACGCCGTCACCGATATCGATCTCGGCGCGGTGATCGCCTATCACCAGGCGCAAAAGGCCCTGGCCACCATTACTTTGTACCACGTGAACAACCCGCTGGAGTATGGCGTGGTCATCGTGGATGAACGCGGGCGCATCCAGCAATTTTTGGAAAAGCCAAGCTGGGGCGAGGTGATCTCGGACACGGTGAACACCGGCATCTATGTCCTGGAACCCAAGGTGTTGGACTATTTCGAGCCGGGGATCAGCTTTGATTTCAGCAAAGATCTTTTTCCCATTCTGCTCAAGAACGGCGACCCCCTCTATGGGTACATTGCCCAGGGATACTGGTGCGATGTGGGGAACATCGCCGAATACATGCGGGCCTCGAACGACCTTTTGGAGGGGCGGGTGCAGGTGGCGCCCATCGGCCGGCAGTTGGCCGGCAGCGTCTGGGTGGGCGATGGCGTGGAGATCGCCCCGGATGCCCAACTATACGGCGCGGTGTATTTGGGCACGGGGGTCAAGATCAAGAAGGGAGTCATCATCCACGGGCCCACGGTGATCCTGGATTACAGCGTGGTGGATAACTATGCCCACCTGGACCGCAGCATCGTCTGGCGTAACTGCTATATCGGCGAGGGGGTGGAGCTGCGCGGGGCCATCATCGGGCGGCAATGCAGCCTGAAGAGCAAGGTGGTGATCTTTGAGGGCGCCGTGGTGGGCGATGGCTCCGTGGTGGGCGAGGGCGCGGTGATCCATCCCGGAGTCAAGATCTGGCCTCAAAAAGAGGTGGAGGCCGGCGCCACGGTCAAGACCAGCATCATCTGGGGCGCCCAGGGACGCAGGGTCCTCTTTGGACGTTACGGCGTCACGGGGCTGGTCAACGTGGACCTCACCCCAGAGTTTGCCGCCCGGCTGGGGGCGGCCTTTGCGGCCACCTTGCCCAAAGGCGCCACGGTGGTCATCAACCGCGATCCCCACCGCAGCCCACGGATGCTCAAGCGGGCCACCATCTCCGGCCTCCCTTCGGCGGGCGTGAATGTGCTAGATGTGCGCTCGGTGCCCATCCCCGTGGCGCGCTTTTACACCCGCATCTCGGGCGCGGTGGGCGGCGTCCATGTGCGCCTCTCCCCCTACGATAGCCGGGTGGTGGATATCAAGTTCTTTGACGAAAAGGGCCAAGATCTGAGCAAGGACGCGGAGCGCAACATAGAGCGCGTCTTTTTCCGCGAGGATTTTCGCCGGGTGTATCTGGATGAGATTGGCACCATCAGCTATGCCGAAGGGGTGGTGGAGCAATACACCGAGGCCTTTCTGAAAGCGGTGAACGTGGCGGCGATTCGCGCGGCCAATCCCTACATCGTCGTGGACTTTGCCAACGCGCCCACGGCCCAGATCCTGGCTCCTCTGTTGAACCGGCTGAACTGCCGCCTGGTGGCGCTCAACGCCGCCCTGGATGAGACCAAGATGTCCATCCCACCGGAAGAGTTCCAGCGTTCGCTGAATCAACTGGCCCGCATCTGCGGCGTCTTGGGGGCGGCGCTGGGGGTGCGCTTGGACGTGGGGGGCGAGCGTGTCTTTATGGTGGATGACCAAGGGAACCGGGTCCCCGGCACCTCTTTGTTGGCGGCGATGGCCATCATGGCCCTCAAAGCCCAGGGCGAAGGCACCATCGCCGTGCCCGTCACCATGCCCCAGATTTTTGAGCAGATCGCCGTCCAATATGGCGGCAAGATCCTGCGCACCAAAGTCAACCCTGAGGCGCTGATGCAAGCCGCCAACCGGCCGGAGGTCATCATGGCCGGCGATGGCAACGGCTCTTTCATCTGGCCCGCGTTGCACCCGGTGGTAGACGGTCTGATGACCGTGGCCAAGACGTTAGAGTTCTTGACGACCCAACAGACCACCCTTTCCCAGGCGGTGGCTGCCGTGCCCGCCTACTACACCGCCCAAGGGCAGGTGAACTGTCCGTGGGAACACAAGGGCACAGTGATGCGCCTGCTGAACCAGCAATACAAGGGGCGCCTGGGCGAGCAGATTGACGGCATCAAGATCGTCCTGGGCGAAAACGAGTGGGTATTGGTCCTGCCCGACGCGGACCATCCCCTGTTCCACATCTACGCCGAGGCCCGCTCCCAAGCCCAGGCGGAGGACCTGGTGGCCAAGTACGGGCGCATCGTGGAGGGCTTGCAAGAGTGAGCAACAGACCCGTCAGGTGTTCTCCACCTGACAGGTCTCTATATGCCCCCCTCCCAGATCTCTTCCAGTAAGCGGGCGGGGATTTGGTCGCGATTGGCCAGGGTTAGGGTTACCGTGGTGGGTCGGAAAGCGGCCAGGCGCGTCTGCAAGCGCGTCAAGAGTTCGGCGCGCACCACCAGGATGGCCGCGGCCGCCTGGGCCTCAGCCAGATGATCCAAGACGGGGGCAAAGCCGGCCCCTTGGATGAGCTCCAAAGGGCCGATCTCATCCACCACCACGGCGTCGATGGGCGCGGCCAGGGCCAGGAGCGCTCGCTCCAAAGCCCAGGCCATGTTCTGCGCGTCGAAGCGGTAGCAGCCCACCGTGGCCTGTTGCGGGTCGGCGGTGACCACGGCCAGTGGCCGCCGTTCCTGGGTCAGGATATCCACCGCATCCAGGCCGATGCGGGCGCCGCCCTCATCATAACGCGCCAGGGTGAGGATGCCGCCCAAGCGCAGGTCCATTTCCCGCGCCTGGCACACCAGGCGGCAACAGGCAGTGGTTTTGCCGGCCCCCCGGGGGGCGCTGAGCAGTACAAGGTGAATCATCGGCGGGCGTTTTCCTTTCCCAGAGATTGTAGCATCTGCCCGCAAGCAGGTCAATCAGCGTAAGAGGCGTAACCTCGGCCCACAGCGGGTGTTTTATGGGCGTAACAACGTCAGCGGGGGGCTACAGGGCCTTGTGATGCGCGCTTGACGCCCATGCTGGAGCAAGGCCAAGTCTTCCTTGACGGGCGCATCATCCTATTCTACAATATTGAGGAGGTTAGTCCTATGGCCGAGAGCAATACCTTTGAGCGCGTGCGCAAGATCATTGTCGAGCAATTGGGTGTGGACGAGGAGCGCGTCACTCTGGAGGCGAACTTCCGCCAGGACCTAGAGGCGGATTCCCTCGACCTCGTCGAGCTGATCATGGCCTTTGAAGAGGAGTTTGGCGGCACCATCTCGGACGAAGAGGCGCAAAAGATCGCCACCGTCGGCGATGCCGTCAAATTCCTCAAAGCCCGCGGCTGACCAAAAGTTGCGGCAAGCTCAAAAGTTATCCCAAGCACAAGCGGTCCCGCTCACCCACGGGAGAGCCTTTGCCGCCTAACGTTGCCCACACGGTCGCCGTGTCTTGCCAATGAAAAGGGGATGCTGCCATGGACGGTGTCCCCTATTTTGCGTCAAAGGGTATCCTGACCGGCCCTGTTACCCGCCGGAGAAAAGAGGAAGGCGACCATGGCCTCTGTAGCGGTGATCACCGATAGTACCGCAAGCCTGCCCGCCGAGATGTATCAGCGCTACGGGATCGTCATGATTCCCTATTATGTCCACATGCGCGGCCGGGCCTGGCGCGATGTGGCCGAGATCAGCTCGGCCGAGTTCAACACCTACATGTCCTCCCTCACCGAAAAGGACGAGGTGCCCAAGACGGCCAACCCGGGCCCCGGCGAATATGTGGAGGCCTTTGTGCGGGCCACCGAGCGCGCCCAGGAGATCATCTCTTTCCACATGACCTCCTTGGGCAGCGGGGCCTACCAAGCGGCCATGATCGGCAAGGAGATGGCGATGCAGCGCCTGCGCGGCGTGCGCATCGAGGTGGTGGATACGCGCAACGTCTCCATGGGCCATGGCTGGATGGCCCTGCAGGCGGCCCGGGCCGCCGAACGGGGAGCAACCCTCAAGGAGATCCTCGAACTGGTGCGCAAGATGATCCCCGTCACCCGCATGATTCAGACGGCGGATACCCTGCGCTATCTCTATCTTGGCGGACGGATCGGCCGGGCGAGCCACCTGGTGGGATCGCTTTTGAACATCAAGCCCCTGATCAGCATGGAAGATGGCATCATCGTCACCTTGGGCGTGGCGCGCTCGCGGGAGGGGGCCTACAAGAAGATGGCCGCCTTGGTGCAAAAGGCCGTGGGCTTGGGGGGCAAGGTGCGCTTGGCCCTGACCCATGCCGCCGCCCGCGAGGAGGCGCAGCAACTCCTCGCGCTTTTGGAGAAGGTGGTCTCGCCGGTGGAGACGCTCTTTTGCGACCTCTGCCCCGCCCTCACCGTCCATTCGGGGCCGGGCACGGTGGGGGTCTGCTACACGCCCGCCGAAATCGGGTGATGCTCATCAGCGCGGTGATCCTCGCCGGCGGCAAAGGCGAGCGTTTGGGGCAAGAAAAGGCCACCCTGCCTCTGGGGGGGCGCACCCTTCTGGAGCGGGTGGCCGGCCTGGTGGCCCTCTTGAGCGATGACCTGGTGGTGGTGAAACGCGCCGACCAGGAATTGACCTTCGACCGGGGCCGGGTGGTGAACGATCTGCCACCTTACACCGGCGCCCTGGCCGGCCTGGCCGCGGGTCTGGGCGCGGCGCGTCATCCCTGGTCGTTGGTGGTGGCCTGCGATATGCCCTTTCTCAGCCTCCCCCTGCTGCGCTACATGCTCTCCCTCACCCCCGGCCAAGACATCGTCGTGCCGCGCCTGGCGGCGGGGCTGGAACCCCTCCACGCCCTCTACCATCGGCGCTGCCTGGGGCCGCTACGGCTCGCGCTGGCACAAGGACAGCGCCGGCTGGTCAGCTTTTATCCCTCGCTACGGGTACGCCAGGTGACGCTGGACGAGATCATCCCCTGGGACCCCAATCTGCGCTCGTTCTATAACATCAACACGCCAGAGGACCTGGCTCAAGCCGAAATCTGGTTGGGCGCCGGGGCACCGGCCACAAGTTGAGGGCTATCTGCGAGACGCAGAGGCCATCACAGCGGCCCGGCGGCGAGCTTTTCGATGATGGGCAGGGTCTCGCGCCAAGCGATGAGGGAGAGGCCGAGCTTTTTGCGCAGATGTTCCGCATCCATGCCCGCGCGAAAGCTGCGCACGGCCGAGGTCCAACGCAACATCTCGAAGGTGAGCTGTTCCCTCAGCCCGGCCAGCGTGGAAAGGGTGTGCAGGACATACTCCAAGTTGCGCGCCGTGCATTCAAAGAGGTATTGCTTGGGCTGGTAACGCCGCAGATAGATCTCTAGCGTTTGCGGGAAATCCTCCGGCAGGGCCAAGAGGCGAGCCTTGAACTGCTGGCGTGGCTTGGCATAATGGATGTACACCGCCGGCCTCTCCGGATGGCTGAGATCCAGATGCTCCAAAGCGATGCCCATGCATTCGGCCTTCTTGATGCCCGTGGTGAGCACCAGGGTGACCAACAGGTGCGGGCGCGCATCGGGCGCGCGTTCCGCGTCACGCATGCTGCGGGTGAGGGCCAACAACCTATCGCTCTGCTCCTCGCTCAGGATGTGCGGCAAGGGCGAGCGGGCGGGCCGAGATGCCAGGGGCAGCGCGGGGTCGGTGGCGAGGACCTCGTTGGCGGCCAGCCAGCCAAAGAACACTTTCAAGGTGGTGATGCGCCGCGCCAGCGATTTCGGCGCACAGGGCACCGGGCGGTCTTTTTGCAGATGGCGGAGGAAATCCTCCAATTTCTGGGTGCTGCAGCGGGCCAGAGGCGTCTCCTCGCCCAGAAACTCGGCCAGTAGACGCAGGTCGCTGAGGAAGGATTTGATGGTGTTGGCCGAAAATTCCTTTTGGCGCATGTAAACGGTAAAAGGTTCCAGGGCGGCCATTAAGGAATCGGCGGCGGTGAGGGCCGGCCTGGGTGGTCGAGAGATGGCCGGCACCTCATCCGGGGGGAACAATTCCAGTTGTTGCTCGGTCATGTTGCCTCCCCTTTCAACCGCGGCTCTGGGCGTTCTCGGGCGGGAGCAAGGGCAGCAGGCAGTGCAGCTTGTTCCCGCGCTCGCTCTCCTCGGCCAGCCACAGATGCCCGCCGTGGGCCTCGACGATCTTGCGGCTGAGGTACAAACCCAAGCCTGTACCGGCCGGATCCCCAGGGAGTGCGCCATCCGTGCGGTACGAACCCTGGAAAATACGCTCCCGCGCCTCTGGGGGAATGGGTTGGCCATCATCCGTCAAGGTGAGGGCCAACTCCTCCAAGCTGGCCTCGATCTTGACCGTGACCTTGCCCCCCGGTGAGGCGCGATGCAGGGCATTCTCCAAAAGATAAAGCAGGGCGTGGTTGATGCGCTCGTGATCCAGCGCCACGTTGGCCAGATCCTCCTGCCCCTGGAGCTCCAGAGTGACCTTTTTGCGTGCGGCCATCTCGGATACCTCGGCGAACGCCTCGCGGATCAGTTCGGCGGGCGAGACCGGTTCCAGGCGGATGACCGGGCGGCGGCTATCGCCGGTACCAAGATCCGCCAGGTCCTGGATCAGCCGTTTCAGGCGGGCGCTCTGGCGCCGGATCTCGCCAGCCCAAGACGCCCAGTGTTGCGGATCCCGCGGCAGGGCGCTCAGCAGCAAGGTCGCATACCCTCGGATGGCATCCAGGGGGAGCTGTATCTCGCGGGCGGCAGCGGCGATGAAGCTGGCTTGGGCCCGGATCAGGTCCAGCTCCTCCGTCTGATCGTGGAGCAGGATGATCTGTCCCCAATTGCCCTCATGGTCCACCACCGGCGAGGTGCAGACCCGCAGCAGGGCCCGCACGGGCTCGTTGAGCTCCACCTGGCATTCCCGGGCCTGGCGCACATCAGAGAGACAATCGCCCAGGGCCAGAGCCAGCCGGCGCAGCTCGGGAAGCTCGCTCTCCGGATCCACTTTTTGCCCCACGATGCTCTCCTCATCCACACCGATGAGGTGGGCCAGGGCGGGATTGTAACGCAGCACACAACCTTCGGCATCCAGCACGATGAGGCCATCGGAGAGATTGTTGATGATGGCCTCGATGTGACGGTTCTCGCGCAGGGCCGAGGCATAAAGCTGCTTCTGATAGATGGCGGCGGAGGCCTGGGTGGCCAGCATGGTCACCAACATCTCGTCGCGCCGCGAAAAAGCACGGGGAATGTTGCTGTTCAGGCTGATGGTGCCCAAGGGCCTGCCCTGGGCGTGCAACGGCACCACCATCAAAGCCCGCAGCTCGGGGCTGGATTTGAGGGGCAAAAAACCCGTCGCCCGGCGCACATCGGGGACGACCTGCGGGCGCAGCTCCTGGAGCGCCTTCCCCGCCACGCCCTTATCGGCCGGCATCCCCGCGGAATGGGCCCATTCAGGTTGCGAGGAGTAACGCGGATAGAGCCTGCGGCCCGTCTGATCCAGGAGATGGATCACGCATTTGTCGGCCCGGGGCACCGACTTCAAGATCGCTTGGACGATAAAATCCAACAGATCATCCAGCTCCGTGCGGGCGGCCAGGCCCTCGCTCACCTTGAGCAGAATCTGCCGCTGTTCCTCCTCGCGGGCCAGCTCCCGCAGGGTGATGGCGGCGCCAAGGCCGAAAAGAGCCAGCGTGGCCACGTTCAGCCCCAGGAGCCACGCCGGACGGTAGACGGCCACCAGGGCCGTCGAAGTGATCAGGACAAGGAACAAGATGATCACTCCCAGAACCAAACGAGACAGGGTATGCGGCATGTTGGCCAACCTTCCTCTCTCCTGGAAGGGTCGGCCCGCCAGTGGCTAACCCTCCCCTCGGCCTCTAGTATATACAAGGCCCGGCCTCGTGCAAGCACATGCGAGGGTGCCGAGAGCTCCGTCGGTTGGAAACCGACGGCTGGGGATAGTAAGCCCGCGTCGTGGGCTTGGCAGGCAGAGCCGTCGGATTCGATCCGACGGCGAGGAAGGCCACCATCTATCGGCGGCCCGACGCATCATCGAAGGTTCAGCCAGGGTCGCCGGCAATTTCGGAAAGCCTCATCTTTCAACACCTCGCACAGCATCACTTGCCAGCAGTGCAAGATTTGCTATAATAGCCAGCAACCTCGTCCCGCTTGGGGCAGGAGTCTTGCCTCTGCGGGATGGTCGGGCGTCATTTTGCTCCTCGGGCGCTGTTGCCTCCTCCATCGCTGGCCACTGGCCACCGCTGGCGATTTTTCCATCGTCGGATATTCCCTGCCTTGCCGCCGCTTCCTTCGGCGGGCCAGTTCCCCTTGCGGAGGAGAAAACCCCATGATCGTGATGAAGTTCGGAGGCACCTCGGTCGGCACCGGTGAGCGCATCGCCCATGTGGCGCGCATTGGCGCTGAAGTCATGCAGCGCACGGGCACGGCGCCAGTGATGGTCGTTTCAGCCATGAGCGGCGTCACCGATAGTCTGGTCAAGGCCGCCACCACTGCCGCCATGGGCGACGGCCGCACCTTCCGCCTCATCCGCGAAGAATTGCAGACCAAACATCATCAGGCCATCGCCGCCTGCGTGAACGATGCAGAACACGGCCGTGGCCTGCGGGCAGAGATGGATACGCTCCTCCAGTGGTTCGAGACCCTTTGCACCAGCATCTATACCTTGGGCGAGCTCACCCCGCGTGGGCTGGATGCCGTCTCGGGCTTGGGCGAGCGCCTTTCGGCGCGGATCACCGCTGCCGCCCTGTTGAGCCAGGGCGTCAAGGCCCAAACGGTGGAGGCCACCGAGCTCATCGTGACCGATAACCATTTCGGCAGCGCCGCGCCCCTGTGGGAGGAGACGACCGCGAAAACCCGCGCGCGCCTTTTGCCTTTGATCGAAGCGGGGATGGTGCCGGTGGTCACCGGGTTCATCGGCGCAACCACCGGCGGCGTGCCCACCACCTTGGGCCGCGGCGGGAGCGACTATAGCGCCACGATCTTGGGGCGATGCCTGCCCGCCGACGAGGTGTGGATTTGGACCGATGTGGATGGCGTGATGACCGCCGACCCCCGTATCGTC